>JANPBY010000098.1:0-40360 GCA_031430645.1 Actinomycetes bacterium | reverse complement strand
ACCACCGCGCCGGAGCGCGTCGCCGTCGGCCGCTAGCGCGTCCTCGAGCGCGGCCCCGGACACCCCCCGGGGGCCGCGCCCGGCCTCGCGCGCGCGCTCGGCGGACACCCGTTCGCCAGTGAGAAACAGCTCCGCGGCGATCGCCGGAGGCATCCGTCGCAGGCACACCGTCGAGATCACGGCCGGGGCAACTCCCACGCGCACCTCAGAGAATGCGAACTTTGCGCCGTCTACGGCCACAGCCAGGTCGCAGGCTGCCACCAACCCGTTGCCTCCACCGGCCACATGGCCCTGCACCCGGCCGACCACCGGCTTCGGGCAGTCCAGAATCAACCCGAGCAGCCGCGCCAAGGCCGCAGGCGCGCGCTCGTCGAACTCTCCGTCCGCGGCCGCGGCCCCCCGCAGGTCCGCGCCAGCGCAGAACGTGTTGCCGGACCCAGTGAGCACGACGACCCGGGCCTTCTCATCCGAGGTCGCTCGCTCGAAAGCCTCGACAAGCTGGGCGATCGACACGTTGTTGAGCACGTTGCGCGCGTCGGGGTCGTTGAGCGTGATGGTCATGACCCCGCGGTTGGTCAGGCTCCACGCCACCGGGGCGAGTGCCGGGACGGCAGTCGTACGAGCGTCGTCAGCTTCGGAGGTCATCGCTTCCCCATCCCCTCGAGCATCGTCAGCACCCTCAGCATGACCTCATCAGCACCGCCACCGATCGACATCAGGCGCGAGTCGCGGAAGTACCGCGCGGGCCAGTGTTCCTCCACATAACCCATGCCGCCGTGGTACTGCACGCACACGTCAGCGACCTCGCGGATCAACCGACCGACCTTGAGCTTGGCGATGGTGGCGAACCGCGTGACATCCTCGCCAGCCACCAGGGCATCAGCCGCGGCGTAGCAGTACTGCCGCGCCACGTCGATGTCTGCCAGCAGCTCGGCGAGGCGGTACTGCAACGCCTGATTCGCCAGCAAGGGCTTGCCGAATGCCTCACGAGCCCGGAGATAGTCGATGGTCCGACGGACGGCGCGCTCGGCGCCGGCCACCCCCATGTAGCAGCCGATCAGCCGCTCATCCTGGAACTGCGCCATCTGCTGCTGGAAGCCTCGACCGAGCTCCCCGATCGTGTTGGCCACCGGCACCCGGCAGTCGTCGAGGACGAGCTCGGCGGTGTCTGAGGAGCGGTTGCCGAGCTTGTCGAGGGTCCGGGCGACAGTGAACCCCGCCGCATCCGTGGGGACCACGATCATGGACATGCCCTGGTAGCCGCCCTCGTCCGAGGTGCGCGCCAGTAGGCACAGCCAATCAGCCTGCGCTCCGTTGGTGATCCACAGCTTTCGGCCGCTGATCAGCCAGTCGTCGCCGTCGCGTCGGGCTCGGGTGCGCAGCCCTGCGACGTCGGAGCCAGCGTCGGGTTCCGACACGGCCACCCCGCAGACCACCTCGCCGCGGTTCGCCGGAGCGAGGTAGCGCTGCTTGAGGTCCTCCGAGCCGTAGCGGGCGAGCGCCGGCGTCGCCATGTTGGTCTGCACCGCGATCGCCATCGGAACACCGGCGCAGTCCATCCGGCCCAGTTCCTCCCCCAGGACGACAGTGAAGGAATGGTCGACGCCGCCACCGCCGTAGGCGGTGTCGTACTCCAGCCCCAGGAGGCCAAGCTCGCCGAGCCGCGCGAAGACGTCATGTGCCGGAAAGGTCCCGGCCGCCTCCCACGCGTCCACCTGCGGGTTGAACTCGTCCTCCACGACCTTGCGCACGACTGCGCGCAGTTGGTCGTGCTCCTCGGTGAACCTCACGTTTTCCCCTTCGTCGGCGGCCGAACCCTTGGCGTGCCTTCGTGTCGGAGCCCTACCGCCTGCGTCCAGAGTCGAGTCAACGTGGCGACCACCTCCTCGGAGTCGTACGTCTCCACGTGCGCATGCCAACGTCGGGCGAAGCTCTCGACCATGCCGACTAACGCCGGTCCGGCGATGTCTGGGTCGAGGGTCGGGTCGGCAAGCCCCGCCGCCTGGAAACGGGCCAGCGTCGCGCGGGACTTGTCGATGAAGACTCCTCGCAACCCATCGACGAGCTCGCGAAAGTGCGGGTCCGTGGTGGCCGCCTGCTCGACGACCTCGAGCATCCGTGCATTGTTGGCGTAGGCCAACAGATAACGGCGGTTGCCCTCTTCGATGCGTTCGATCGGATCAGCACGGAGGTTCTCGGGCACCCGTACGGCGGCGAACACCTCGCCGACAATCGCATTGCAGACCTCGGAAAGGACGGCCTCCTTCGACGGGAAGTACGTGTAAACCGTCCCGTGACTCACCCCAGCCGCATCGGCGAGGTCCGACATCGTGGTGTTGCTGAACCCGCGAGTCTCGAACACCTCGCGGGCCGCGCTCACCAAGGCGTCGCGGGTCCGGCGCCCGCGCGCCGTGGACGGGGTCATGGTCGTCATCCGGCTGGCCCCAACAGATCCGCAGGAATCTCCACGATCCGCGCGCGCAGTCGCTCCCCGAGCCCCTTGGCCTGCGGGTCGAGCAAGTCGTTGGCCGCGACGCCCCGGCCCAGAAAGCCGTGCAGCACTACGTTCAGCGCATACAAGTTGGGCAGCAGGTGCACGTCCACCCTGAGGTCGGCTGCATCGGCGATCAGCTCGCGAACCCGGTCCGGGGTGAGCCAGCCGGCCAGCCAGCCGTACGCCTGGTCGCGCCGCGGTTGCTCGACAAACTCCGGCACCCAGACCCCGATGTTTGCGTTGCCGCCCTTGTCGCCCGACCGCGCGCCCACGAGCCGCCCGAGTGGCACCCGCTCGACGGCCGACCAGCTGCGCGCGATCCCGGGTGGGTCCTGGTCGGGTATTGGCTCGTGATCACCCGCAACTGGTTGCTGCCCGGGGAGGGCGGCGATCTCTTGGCCTCCCAGGAACACGTGCTGGGTCACCGCGTCTGCGGGGACGGACGTGGGCCAGTAGACGCCGTACGGAGTTGCCTCACCGGGCATCGTCGTCGGGAAGTAGCCCGGGTAGGTGCCCAGCCCGATCTCGATGAGGGCGTTGCTGAAGGCGCGCCCGACTTTCGCCGGGTCGCTGTCCTTGACCGTGATCCGCAGGTGCGCCTGCGCTTCGGCAGCGGTTGAGGGGTCGGATCGGTCGGCGCGGACCAGTTGCACATCGACGTGGTCGTACGTCTCCCGCGGAGTGCGCGCCCACACCGTGCGCTCGGCGAGGGCCGCCTTGGCCTCGATGTCCAGGCCGGTCAGCACCAAAGTCATGGTGTTGGAGAAGCCGCCCAGATAGTTGAGGGCAACCTTCACCGTCGCGGGCGGCGCCTCGCCGCGCACACCCGAGATGTGCACCCGGTCAGGGCCGGTCTCAGTGAGCTCGATCGTGTCGAAGCGCGCCGTGACATCGGGATTCACATACGCAGGGCCGCCGATCTCGTAGAGCAGCTGTGCGGTCACGGTGCCGATGGTCACGGCCCCACCGGTGTCCGCGTGCTTGGTGATGGTCGAAGAACCATCCGCAGAGACCTCGGCGATTGGAAAGCCCGGATGCTCCAAGCGAGGAACCCGCTCGAAGAAGGAGTAGTTGCCGCCGGTGGCCTGAGTCCCGCACTCGATCACGTGCCCAGCGACGACGGCACCGGCGAGGGCATCGAGGTCGTCAGGCCCCCACCCGAAGGCGTGTGCGGCGGGACCGACCACGAGCGCAGCGTCGGTGACGCGACCGGTGACCACGACATCGGCACCAGCATCAAGGGCTGCCTTGATGCCGAACCCCCCGAGGTAGGCGTTGGCCGTCAGGGCGGGTACGCCCAGGGACGCGAACTCCTCACCGGTATCGAGGTTGACCAGCCGCTCTCCGGCTGCAACGAGAGAGTCCAGTCGCGGAAGCAGGTCATCGCCGGAGACGTAGGCGATTCTTGGGTGGAGGCCGAGACGATCTGCCAGTTCCTGCAACGCTTCTGCGCACCCTGCGGGATCCAAGCCACCCGCGTTGGACACCACCGAGATCCCGCGATCGAGGCAGGTGCCGAGGACCTGCTCCATCTGGGTGAGGAAGGTCCGGGCATAGCCGCTGCCCGCACCGTGCTTCAGCCGCTGACGGGCGAGAACCAGCATGGTGAGTTCGGCGAGCCAGTCGCCGGTGAGCACGTCGATCTGTCCGCCCTCGACCATCTCGTGGGCGGCGGAGAGCCGGTCGCCGAAGAAGCCGCTGCAGTTCGCGATCCGTACAACCTCACTCATGACGCGCCCCCGTCACCAGTTTCGGCTGGCACCTGTGGCTCGACGGCGACCAGCGCCTGGTGCGCCTCAACCGAGTCACCTGCGCTCACCAGGACCCCGGTCACGAGGCCCGCGACACCGGCGGTGATGCGGTGCTCCATCTTCATGGCCTCGACCAGGACCAGGAGCTCCCCGACTTTGACCTCTGCCCCAGCAGCGACCAGAACGGCCGTGACCGTGCCCGGCACTGGCGCCACCAGACCACCGACAACCGAGGCGCCCTCGGCAACGGGGAACCGGGGCGGCTCCACCAGTCGCGTCGTCCACCCACCCCCGGTGACCCAGACGGTTCGAGCGCTCGACTCATCGGCCGGTGAGTCGCCCGACACAGCCGACTCGGCCGTCACGGCATAGACAGCCCGTAGCCCGTCGACCTCGAGATCGACCGACTCGTCGCTCACCCCGTGCAGGAGTACGGCGCCAGCGGTGCCGTCGACCATCACCTCGACCGCGCCAGCGGCGCCCATCCGATACTCCACCATCGTTGGCTGCCCACCGATGGCGAAGGTCGCCGTCCGAGAGGACCCGCCGACATTGCGCCACCCGGTGGGCGCGAAGGAAAGCACCGAGGCAGCCGAGCGCCGCAGACCTTGAGCGTGCAGAGTGGCGGCGACCAGGTGTGCTCGCCGAAGGACGTGCGGGGTGGCCGCGGCGAGCAGGTCGGGATGCCGATCGAGGAAGTCCGTGGTCGTCGCACCTTGTAAGAACGGCGTCGACTCCAACACCGCTGCGAGGCACCCCAGGTTGGTCGTGACTCCGTGCACCCGACACGTGCGTAGTGCCCGGGCCAGGACGGCGGCCGCTTCGGTGCGGCCCGGCGCATGGGCGACAACCTTGGCGAGCATCGGGTCGTAGTAGGGCGTCACCACACTGCCTGTTTCGACGCCGCTGTCCCAGCGGACGCCAGGGGTTTCGGTCCATCGGCTCACGGTCCCGGTCGACGGCAGATGCCCCGCCGCCGGATCCTCGGCATAGACCCGCACCTCGATCGCATGGCCGTCGAACCGGACCTGGTCCTGAGTGATTCCAAGAGGTTCACCAACCGCCACGTCGAGCTGCATCGCCACCAGGTCGAACCCGGTTACGGCCTCCGTCACTGCGTGCTCTACCTGCAACCGGGTGTTCATCTCCAGGAAGAAGAGCTCCTGCTCGCCCCCCGACCCCACAACGAGAAACTCAACGGTGCCAGCGCCTAAGTAGGCTACCGACCGAGCCAACGTCACCGACGCCTCGAGCATCAGCTCCCGCGTTTCTGGGGCGATCCCGGGCGACGGGCTCTCTTCGACGACTTTCTGGTGCCGCCTCTGGATCGAGCACTCTCGCTCGCCCAGGTGGATCACCTGGCCCTGGGAGTCACCGAAGATTTGGACTTCGATGTGGCGGGCCTGGGCCAGATAGCGCTCCACGAACACCGTGGCATCACCAAAGGCCGAGGCCGCCTCACGGCGCGCAGCCCGTACGGCCTCGGCCAGGTCGGCCGGCCCAAGCACCGGCCGCATCCCCTTGCCTCCCCCGCCCGCCGACGCCTTCACCAGCAGGGGGAATCCCACGGCCTCAGCGGCGGCTGACCACTTCGCGGGGTCATCGCCCACGATCTCCGCCGATGGCGGGACCGGCAGGTCAAGTCGGGTGGCGACTGCTTTGGCATCGACCTTGGAACCCATGAGCCGCATCGAGTCCGGCGTCGGACCGACCCAGACCAGACCCTCGTCGAGGACGGCCTGGGCGAAGTCTGGATTCTCGGCGAGGAAGCCATAGCCAGGGTGAACGGCGTCCGCACCAGCCAGCCGGGCCGCCGCGATGAGTTGCTCGACGTCGAGATAGGTCTCGCCGGCACTCGTGCCAACAAGGGGCACAGCCAAGTCGGCCATCCGCACGAAGGGCGCTGCGGCGTCCGGAGGGGCGTAGACAGCCACGGTGCTCAGCCCTCGTTGATGGGCGGTACGGAAGATCCGGCTGGCAATCTCACCGCGGTTGGCGACGAGGAGGCGGGTGATCGGCAGCCGCACCGCGTGCCCGCTCACATCCGGAAGACGCCGTAGCGAGCGGCGCCCTCCACAACCTCGGAGTGGCACGCCGACAGGGCGATCCCGAGGACCGTACGGCTGTCGCGGGGGTCGATGATCCCGTCGTCCCACAGGTGCCCCGTGGCATACAGCGCGGTCGACTGCGCCTCAACTTGGGCTTCAAAGGCATCACGCAAGGGGGCGAAGGCCGCCTCGTCGAAGACCTCTCCGGCCTTCTCAGTCTTCTGCCGGGCCACGATGGTCAGCACCCCAGCGAGCTGTTTGGGTCCCATGACTGCGATCCGGTGGTTGGGCCAAGAGAACACGAAGCGCGGGTCGTAGGAGCGACCGGCCATGCCGTAGTTGCCGGCGCCGTAGGACGCTCCGACCATCAGCGTGAGGTGCGGGACGGTGGAGTTGGAGACCGCGTTGATGAGCTTCGCGCCGTCCTTGATGATCCCGCCCTGCTCATAGCGCGTGCCGACCATGAAGCCGGTGATGTTCTGGATGAACAGCAACGGGGTGTCGGTTCGGTTGCACAGCTGAATGAACTGAGCCCCCTTCTGGGCTTCCTCGGAAAACAGGATCCCGTTGTTCGCAAGGATGCCTACGGGGTAGCCGCAGAGTTCTGCCCAGCCGCAGACAAGCGTGGAGCCGTACAGCGGCTTGAACTCCTCGAACCGCGACCCGTCGACGACCCGCGTGATGACCTCGCGCACTTCGAACGGCGTCCGTACGTCTGCGCTGGCGATGCCGAGCAACTCGTCGGGGTCGTGCGCAGGCGGATCGGGTACGGCCGTGACCGGCGCCGGCCCACGTTTGCGCCAGCGCAGATGGGCCACCACCTCGCGGCCCTGCCGGAGGGCATCGACCTCATCCACGGCTAGGTAGTCGGCGAGGCCACTCGTTCGCGCATGCATCTCGGCGCCCCCGAGCTCCTCCTCGTCGGCGTCCTCATCGATGGCCATCTTGACCAGGGGCGGTCCGCCGAGAAACACCCGGGCTGCACCGCGCTGGAGGATCGTGTAGTCGCTCATGCCGGGGAGGTAGGCGCCGCCGGCGGTCGAGCTGCCGAAGACGAGGGTCACCGTGGGGATTCCCGCAGCTGACAGTTGCGTCAGGTTCTTGAAGCTGGCACCGCCCGGGATGAAGATCTCCGCCTGCTTCGGGAGATCCGCCCCGGCAGACTCAGCGAGGCTGACCAGCGGCAGTCTGTTGACGCGGGCGATCTCCATCGCGCGCAACGCCTTCGCTACCGACGTGGGGCCTTGGGCCCCGCCCTTCACCGTCGGGTCATTAGCCACGATCACGCACTCCACGCCACTGACGACGCCGAGTCCGGTAACGATCCCTGCGCCGAGCGGGTCGTCGGTGTCGTGACCGGCCAAGGGCGACAGCTCCAGGAACGGCGAGTCACGGTCGACCAGGAGCTCGATGCGCTCCCGCGGCAGCAGCTAGCCGCGCTCTCGCAGCCGTACGACCTGCCGTTCGCCGCCGCCTGCCACGACGTGGGCGTGCAGCGCGTCGATCTCAGCAAGTGAGTCGAGCATCGCGGCGCGGTTCGCGAGATAGGTCGCGTCGCGCCGATCGATGCCGGACACCAGGCGTTGCACAAACTTGACGATAGCGTCAAGTTTGCTGCAGGACAAGGTCAGGGACCGCATCGCTCGGACGACGATGAGTGCCCGAAACCCCGCTAAGTAAGGGGGCAAGGGGTCCTTGCGCCACTACCCCTGGGCGCGGTGGGCGACTGAGGCGGCCTCGAGCCGGCTACTGACGCCGAGCTTGGCGAGGATGTGGGAGACGTGGACGCTGGCGGTCTTTTCGCTGATGAAGAGTTGCTCGGCAATCCGGCGATTACTTGCGCCCGTTGAGAGCAGGCCGATGACCTCGAGCTCACGTGCTGACAGCACCCCCAACGGGTCTGCTTCGACGGAGGAATCGGTGGGTACGCCGACATCGCCCGCGGTCCGCTGGGCGGGCACCCCCCCTACGCCGGCGGAGCCGCCAGCGGCAGACTCGGCCGGTCCAGCCTCGACCCTGACTGCTTCGGGCAGGGGCAAACCGGCGCGGCGCGCGAGGTCACGGGCATCGGCAGCCAGCCCCCGGGCGCCGAGGACCTCAGCCGTGGCCAGGACATCCTCGACGAGCACCGCCGCCCCAGCTCGAGCCCCACGTCGACCGACGATCGCCTCCGCCTTGCGCAACAGGGCGGAGGCCCGCCACCACGGAAAGCCCAGCGCGGACCACGCCAGGGCCGCAGCATCCCAGGCGTCGGGGTCGTCACGATCGGCGATCCGGGTGAGTTCGGCAACCGCCGTGGCAAGCTCAGCGCCAGCCACTGAGCCGGCTGGGGCGCCCGGCGTCGCGCGCTCGAGAAGCGCCGTCAGGCGATCCACCCGTACGGCGTCCACCGGGCGGCCCGCCCGGGCGGCCGAGGCCTCGACCGCGAGACCTGCCCGGGCATATCCCAGCACGGCGACCCACGTGTCGGCGGCCTCGATCGCCTCGAGTCCCTCCTCGAGGTAGCCGCGCGCGAGGGCGTGATCGCCCCGAGCGGCCTCCACCTCAGCCAACCGCTGCAAGGAAGCAGCGTCATAGGACCGCAGCCCGAGCCGCCCCCAGTGCTCCAAGACAGCAAGGTAGCCAGCCGCTGCCACGTCCGGTCGCCCTTGCCGCAAGGCGAGCTCCGCCCGCACCGACCGCAACAAAGCGCCCTCGACCGACCCAACATGGCCGCCTGGATCAGCCTCCCCAGCCGGATCCAGCTCGGCGAGCCGAACTTCGACGTCATCCCAAGCTCCAGACGCGACGGCCATCTCGAGCCCTGCCGCCTGCAACCGCAAAGCGAGGTCCCGGGGGCCACCACCATCACGAAGGGCGGCCGCCGCGCGGGCGGCGGAGGCCCGCCCGGTGAGGGCGCTACCTCCATGAAACTGTGCCCAGACCAAGGTGATCACGGCACGGGCTGCGTCGTAGGGGCGGTTCGCGGCCTCCAGAGCAGGGACTGCGTACGCCAAGGTCTGCAGACCCTCCTCGAAGGAACCGAGGTAACACAACGAGGCACCGAGGGTCGCGGCCGCCAGCGCCTCCTCGGGCTCGGCGCCAACCGAGATCGCAAGATCCCTGGCCCGGCGGGACAACGGCTCCGCCAGGGAGTTGTGATCGAGGACGAGCTCGTGGCGCGCCTGGGCGGCAAGGGCCGCCGCGAGCTCGGGCGACGGGCCTAGTTCCTCCGCGGCGCGAACGGCTGCCTCGAAAGCGGCGAGGACCTCGGAGTCGGCGAGCACACCATCACCGTGCACCGCGACCAGCCGGTGCAAGCGCGCGGCCCTCGCTGGGTCGGCAGGCTGGTTACCGGGGCCTGAGCTAGCCACCAGTTCCAGGGCGAGCCGGGCTGAAACGGTTGCGGCAGCACCGTCCCCTGCGGCGCCGCGCTGCTCGGCCAACCGCTCCAAGAGCTGGGCGCGGCTCGGCCGGGCCGTTCGGCCGGCGACTTCCGGCACCGACGGCTGGGCCGCCAGCCGTGCATCCAACTCGACCGCGCGCGCGTAGTGGGCCGCAGCGACGTCCGGAGCGACGACCGCCGTCGCCTCAGCCGCTCGGACGGCCGCCGAGAGGGCCATCTCGAGCTGGCCCGCCTCGGACCAGTGTCGCGGGAGCATCCCGAGCAGGCGGCGCTGCTCGTCCGACGGAGCCCCTTCGAGAAGCGTCTCGAGGGACCGGGCGCACGCGCCGTGCAGCCGTCGTCGCTCCACAGGGAGCATGCCGTCGCGGACCGCGTCACCGACGAGCTGGTGGCGAAAGGAATACGTCTCTCCCTCCCTATCACTGACGAGCAGCTGACTCGAAACAAGCTCCGTCAGGGCTTCCAGGAGGGCCGATTCATCCAGGTCCGCGAGCTCACGCAGAACGCCGTGCGGAACTCCAGGGCCGTGCACCGCGACCGCCCGTGCCGTCGCGAGGGCCGGTGTTCCCAGGGTCGACAGCCGTACGCCGAGAACCTCGGCGGAAGGAACCGTGCCACGGCCTGATGCTCTGACGGCGACCAGCTCCTCGAGGAAGAACGGGCTCCCCTCCGCTTGCGCCACGAGTTCCTCGACGGTCACGGGATCAAGGGAGAGCCCACTCGCCCGGGCGAGGTACCCGACCAGCTGGCTTGCATCGGAGGCCGACAGCGGACCGACTGAGACCGTGGTGGCGAGCCGGCGCAGAGCCACGGAGTTCGCCCCCCAGGCGGTCTCGGCTTCGTCGTCGCCTCGCTCGACTTGGGTCCGCGCCGTTCCCACGACGACGACCCCGGGCGGCGCTTGGTCCACCAGCCGCACCAGAACGGCCAGCGTCGTCACATCGGCAAGGTGAAGGTTTTCGAGCACGACAAGGAGCGGTCTGATCGCGGCCAAGCGACCGACATACCAGGGGAGCAAGTCAGCAGCCCGGCTCGGTGGCCCCGTTCCGGCGCCGGGGTCGAGCTCAGGCACCACGACTGCGAGGTCAGCCAAGGCGGGTCCGGCGGCGCGCGAGGCTGCGTCAGCGCCATAGGCGCCGACCGCTTGACGAAGGGCGTCGGCCCAGGGTAGAAGCGGGCTGTTCCCTCCGTCGGGCACCGCTGCTCCCCGGCAGAGGACGGGGACGACGCCTCCCACCCACGCGGGAACTGTGGCTGTCAGGTCCGCAACGAGGCGGGACTTGCCAAGTCCGGACTCACCGAGCACCAACACAAGGGTGGGGCCGTCACCCCCGATGCCGGCGCGTACAGCGTCGCGCAACAGACCGGCTTCGCGGGAGCGGCCGACCAGGATCGTGGGAATGGCTGACACCGGCGCACCTCCCGGTCCCCTACGTAGTGCCGGGAAACCGGCCTCCAGGGTCACGGTAGAGCGCTGCGGGGTGGCCCGTCGATCAGGGCTGCTCGACGCGGCGCTGCGCCGGAACGACCACCTGGGCGGCGCGCGCCAAGAGGGCGCGGCGGTGGGCGACCCGTCGGGCGCGTTCCCGACGGACGTACGCCTGACGCACGGCGCGCTCCCCCGCGGTGAGCGCGCCGTGCGATGGCGCCTCCGTTCCGGGCACGGGAGGCAGGTGTTGACTGAGGACGAGGGCGGCGATGTAGCGCACGGTGATCTCCAGGGCATCGGAGTCGATTCGGGTCTGGCTCGCCCCACGCTGGTCGACCGGGAGTGCCGCCGGCATCGGGAGAACCCCTTATCTGTGTGTCGGTCACCCCTCAGATGCCTGGCAGGGTGGGGGCATGCATGCAGTCGTCGTCACTGAGCCTGGAGGACCCGAGAAGCTGACGTGGACCTCGGTCCCTGACCCAACCCCCGGACCGGGGGAGGTCGTCATCGAAGTTGCCGCCAGCGCAGTCAACCGGGCAGATCTGTTGCAGCGAAATGGTTTCTACCCACCGCCGCCGGGAGCCCCCGAGTGGATGGGCTTGGAGTGCAGCGGCACAGTGAGTGAGCTCGGCGCGGGTGTCGGCAGCTGGTCAGTGGGGGACGACGTGTGCGCGCTGCTGGCTGGGGGTGGCTACGCCGAACGCGTCGCTGTACCCGCAGGCCAAGTCATGCCCCTCCCGCAAGGCGTCGACCTGGTGACCGCCGCGGCACTGCCAGAGGTGACGTGCACCGTGTGGTCCAACGTCTTCATGCTCGCCGCCCTGCAACCGGGTGAGCTCCTGCTCATCCACGGCGGCGCGTCAGGCATCGGCACCATGGCCAGTCAACTCGCTGCCTCCCTCGGCGCCCGAGTCGCCGTTACCGCCGGGTCGGCGGCGAAACTCGCGCGCTGCGCCGAGCTCGGTGCGGAGGTGCTCGTGAACTACCGCGACCAAGACTTCGTCGAGGTGGTCCGCGCGGCCACCGACGGGAGCGGAGCTGACGTGATCCTCGACAACATGGGCGCGAAGTACCTCGGCCGGAACCTCGACGCGCTCGCAGTCAACGGACGGCTCGTGGTCATTGGGATGCAGGGTGGCACCCGCGGGGAGCTTGATCTGGCCCAGCTGATGGGCAAGCGTGCAGCGGTCCTCTCCACCTCACTCCGCACCAGGCCCGTCGAGGAGAAGGCGGCCATCGTCGCCTCGGTCGTGGCGAACGTCTGGCCTGAGATCGACGCTGGCCGAGTGCGGCCCGTCGTGGACCGGGTGCTGCCCATGACCGAGGCCGCGGAAGCACACCGCGTCGTCGAGGCGGGCGAGCACGTAGGCAAGGTCCTGCTCACGACCCCCTGAGCGCTCGCCCGCGACCCCGCGCTGCGCCATCCTGGACGAGGTGACTGGCTTTCGACCGCGGAGGCCACGGATCGAGGACCCCGGAGGCATCAGAGATGCGCGCATTGGTTGCGGACAGCTCGTCCCCAGACGGAATCTCCTTCCGCGACGTTCCGGAGCCGGTGCCCATGCCTGGTGAAGTGCTCGTTGAGGTACGCGCCCTCTCGATCAACCGGGGGGAGGTGCGGATGCTGGGGACCGCGCCCGACGGCTGGCGTCCCGGTTGGGACTTCGCTGGCGTCGTCGCCTCCGATATCGAGGGCGGACCTCAGGCGGGCGCTCGAGTGGTGGGCATCCGGCAAGGCGAGACCTGGGCCGAACGGGTGGCTGTCCGCCACGAGTGGATTGCCGAACTTCCTGATGCTGTGTCCTTCGCCGAAGCGGCGGCGCTCCCAACAGCAGGTTTGACCGCTCTGCGCACGCTCCGTCTGGGCCCGGCCATTCTCGGCCGCCGAGTCCTGGTGACTGGCGCGTCCGGCGGGGTCGGTCGCTTCGCTATCCAGCTCGCACACCTGGGTGGCGCGGAGGTTACGGCACTGGTCAGCACCACCTCGGCGCGAGCTGGTGGGCTGGCTCAGCTGGGAGCCGATGCGGTCATGTCTGACGTGGCAGAACTCAAGGGGCGGTTCGACCTCGTCTTGGAGTCTGTTGGAGGTGCCACCCTCGCGACCCTCGTAACAATGATTGACCCTCGCGGGACCCTGGTCATGTTCGGCAATAGCTCCGACGAGTCCACGACGTTCAATACACGCGACGTCTACAACGACGCTCTGGTCCACATCCAAGGCTTCGAGCTGTTCTTCGGGGGCGAGGACTTCGGTCGCGACCTCGCCTACCTCGCCAGGCTGGTGGAGGAAGGCAAACTCGATCCCCAACTCGCCGACGCCATGCCCTGGGACGAGATGCCCGCAGCTCTAGAGCGACTACGGAACCGCCACGCCGCGGGGAAGCTCGCCCTCATTCTCGGCGGATGAACAGGCGTGCGTCGAGACTGAAGCCGGTCGTCCCCCGTGCCTAGTCACGGATCTTGATCGCTTTCGACGGTCCGCTCCAACCCGGCGGCGGGTTTCACCGTCACACCCACAGCTCGCCGCTTGCGTGGGAGCATCGGCCGATGGCCGTTCGCCCGCAGCTCGGGTTCTGCTTCGACCGCAGCTTCCCAGCGGCCGAGGTGGTGCACTTCGCCCGACGGCTCGAAGCCGACGGGATCGACGAGCTGTGGCTGATCGAGGACTGCTTCTACACCTCCGCCGTGCCGCTGGCCGCGACGGCTCTGGCCGCGACGCAACAGCTGACCGTCGGGCTCGGGATCCTCCCTGCAGTCGCCAGAAACCCGGCAATCACGGCCATGGAGATCGCCACCTTGTGCGGCCTCGCGCCCGGGCGGCTCGTGGCTGGAATCGGGCACGGCGAGCAGACCTGGATGGCGCAGATCGGGGCCGCGACACCCTCTCCGGTCACGACCCTGGAGGAGGTCATCACCGCCGTACGTCAACTGCTTGACGGGCAGCGCGTGACCACGCGGGGGCGCTACGTCACCCTCGATGACGTGGGCCTCGACCAGCCTCCGGATCCGGTGCCACTCGTCCTTGCGGGCGTCCGAGGTCCGCGGTCGCTGGCGATGGCCGGCCGGGTCGCTAACGGTCTGGTTCTCGCCGAGGCGACCGGCCCGACCGCCTTGCGTCAGGCGATCCTGACGGCGGCGCCGCACGGTCCCTTCGAGGTGATCGTGTTCGCGGCTTTCTGCGTGACTGCGCAGCGCCAGGATGCCTACGACGCGATGGCGCCGTTCCTTGCCGGGCTCCTCGGCAAGCCATCCCCTGGCTTGCGAGCACACCCGTATTTCGAGGAAATCGCAACCATCAACGAGAAAACAGGGATTCCCGGACTCGGTCGGATGCCCCAGGACTGGTGGGACGAGATCGGCATGATCGGAACTCTGGAGGACGCCCAGCGCCAGCGCGCCGCCCTCCACGAAGCCGGGGCGGGAACCGTGGCTTGCTTCCCCGCGGCCGAGCTGGAGATCGCCCGTGCGCAGCTCGCCGACGCGGCCGCGCTCGTCCCGTAGGACCTTCGCTGGCCGGGCGTGCATAGCTCGAAGTTG
The DNA here is from genome assembly GCA_031430645.1 of Actinomycetes bacterium. Lineage (GTDB taxonomy): Bacteria > Actinomycetota > Actinomycetes > DATJPE01 > DATJPE01 > JANPBY01. Next base: position 25,716 of record JANPBY010000098.1, on the reverse strand, counting down.
AGGGGTGATCGTCACCTACATAGGCAGTCCGCCCGATTCGGTGGCGGCCGTGAGACGCCACGGTCGGGGCATGCCTACTTTGACGCTTCCCGCCTGGACCACCGAACTCCCCACCAGCATCCCGGTCTTTCCCGTCCCTGATCGGATCCCTGCTCCGGTGCTGCTCGCCGCGATTGCCCTTGTGCTGGCCGGCTTGGACCTCGGTGGCGCCGTCGCCGCAAAGGCTTGGGTCGAACACCCTTCGATCGTCTGGTTCGGTGTGGGCCTTGCATTGTTCGGTCTGCTGTTCTGGGTGTACGGCTCCGCGCTGCGCTATGCCGAACTGGCTGAGGTGACGATCGCCTGGATCGTCCTGCTCCAGGTTGGTGTCATCCTGCTGGACCGGTTCCACTATGGCGTTGACGTACCGACGGCGAAGTGGCTTGCCGTGTCAGCGATTCTGGGCCTCGAGGGCTACCTGCTGCTCGGCCCGAGTGGAGCGGTGACCGCATGAGCCTCCTCGATATCGGCAGCCGACAGCGATCCACGCCTGTCCCGCTCACGGTTCCACCGACGCAGACGGTCACCCCCGATCGCACGGTCCCCCGACCCCGTACCCCGCGGTCGGCCACCCCCCTCGTCGATGCCCTGCGGACCCACGTGGGGCGGGGGACCGTGGCGTTCTCCTGCCCGGGCCACAAGGGCGGCGCCGGAGCAGACCCGGCGCTGCGCGACCTGCTCGGCGATGGACCCTTCACCAACGACGTCTGGCTGGACACGACAACCTACGAGGCCGCGCGCAAGGCAGCCGAGCAACGGATCGCCGCCCTGTGGGGGGCCGACCGCGCCTTCATCCTCGTCAACGGCTCGACGAGCGGGAACCACGCGCTGCTGCTGGCCACGCTGGGGCCGGGCGACACTGTCGTCTGCAGCCGCGACGCCCACGTCTCCACCCACACCGCGTTGATGTTGACCGGCGCGCGCCCGGTGTGGGTGACCCCAGATCAGCACCCCGGTTGGGGAATCGGCACCGGCCTCTCACCCGAGGCCCTCGCCCTCGCCCTAGACGCCAACCCCGACGCGAAGCTCGCCGTCGTGGTGTCACCGTCCTACAGCGGGGTCTGCTCAGACCTCCCCCGGTTGGTGGGCATCGCCCACCGCCGGGGGGTTCCCTTGGTCGTCGACGAAGCCTGGGGTCCGCACCTGCGTTTCGGATCGACCGCCGGGCTGCCCATCGACGCACTCACGGCCGGTGCCGACGCCGTCATCACCTCCACCCACACGATGTTGTCGAGCCTGTCGCAGAGCTCGGTGCTCCTCGTCCGCGGCGGACGGATCCCCGTCGATCGGGTCGCCGCCGCGGTCCGAATGACACAGACCACCAGCCCCTACCTGCCGTTGGTCGCGTCGGTCGACAGCTGCCGCGCCCAGCTCGAGGACGACGGAGCTGCCCTGGTCGGTTGGGCTGTGGACCTCGCTCGCCTCGCCCGCACGCTGCTCGCCCGGATCCCAGGGCTGCGCGTGCTCGAAGTCGAGGACCTCGACCTCGACGCCCGGCGACCGACATACGGCGGGCTCGATCCGTGCAAGATCGTGGTCGACATCCGTGGCCGGGGCCTGGACGGCGTCGGAGCCGATCGCGCCCTGCGTGAAGTCCACGGGATCGCCGTCGAAGGATCCGATCCGAGTCACCTCTACCTCGTAGTGGGACCTGGGGATTCCGTCGCATCCGTACGGCGGCTGGTGCTCGCCCTGGCTGCACTGGGAACTCCTGGCCGGATCCCCCGGACGCCGGCTCAGTCGCTGCCGCCCTCGCCGGAGCAGGCGGCCACACCTCGCGATGCCTACTTCGCGGCCCAGGAGCGGGTGCCGCTGGCCCTCGCCGTCGGACGGGTCTGCGCTGAGCTCGTCACCCCGTACCCGCCAGGAATTCCCGTACTCGCGCCGGGTGAGGTGGTCAGTCAAGAGGTCGTGTCGTGGCTTCGCTCAGCGGTGGCTGCCGGGGTCCACGTACACGGCCCGGATGACCCTCGCATGACGACGATGCGCGTGCTTCGGTGACCTGACGAGCGATCAGGCAAGGGTGCGTTCCCACGCATCGATGATCCGACTCGGCGTCATCCCCACCCCGGCGTAGAGCGCCGGAGCGCCGGTTCCGTTCTCCGTATCGACGCCGAGCTTGACGCCGATCCGACCCCGCTCGTAGGCCTGGGCGAAGAACGTCTCAAGGAGCAGCCGTCCAAGGCCCTGCCCGCGAAACTTCTCAAGCACCCCGAGGGTGCTGACGTAGGACCAGCCGAGCGAGGCGAGGTGCTCGTTGCCGAGGCAGACACCCGCGGCCACTCCGTCAACGGAGCCGATCCACCACTGCGTCGGGTCGTAGGACCGACTGCGCGAGTGCGCCATGAACTCCTCGTACGGGCGTCGCACGTGCCGCCAGTGGCCGACGAAGGACTCCTCCCACAGCGCGTGCGCCGTACGGGTCGCGTCCTCGTCGTCACCGACAACGGTCAGGATGACTCCCATCGGCACGTCCGGAGCGACTGGGGGCGCTGCGGAATCGAAGGTGACCGCCAGGGTGTGGAAGCGCCGCACCGGGGCCAGGCCGGCGCGGGTCAAGGCCGCGGCGTAGACCGCGTCAATGGAGTAGCAGCCGCCGGCAAATGCCCAGCCGGGACGCTCGTCTGCCGGGAGTTCTGCAACGTGATCGGTGGCGTAGGTGGTGGCATGGGAGAGGAGGAGGTCCCACGTCGAGCCGTCGGCGCCCGGCGATACGTAGGTGTCGGCGAAGACCTCGTGCCCGGCCTCGTCCACCTCGACGGCTACGAACCCCAGGATCGAGCCATCTGAGGTGATCGCGGCCCGGGTGCCCTGTGCCAGATCGGCGTCGGGTGAGGTCAGCAGACTGTTGATGTCTTCGCGGGTCGTGTCCGGCTCGGCGACGACGGCAAGCTCGCAGGCGTAGGCGATGGAAAACAACGCATCGAGGTCGGCGTCGGGGTCGACGGGGCGCAGGGTGGTCACCCGCCCCAGCATGGCTGGCACCAGCGATGGCGTCCATCGGATTATCGGGTTGGATGGGGCTATGAGTGAGTCAGCGAACGAGCAAGCCTCAGCACCGCAGATCGTCGTCGTAGGGCCGGACGGGGAGCCACTGGACCCGGTCGCTGGCGCGCGCGTGGAGAGCACCAGCCACGAGATCGCTGTCCCAGAAACCGAGGGCGCGGGGGGGCTGAGCGACCTGGTCGAGCAGCCGGCGAAGGTCATGCGGATCGGCTCGATGATCAAGCAGCTGCTCGAGGAAGTGCGCTCCGCACCGCTGGATGAAGCCTCGCGGGTACGGCTGCGCGACATCCACCGGCGGTCGCTCACCGAGCTGGAGTCAGGGCTGGCGCCTGAACTGGTCGAGGAGCTGGAGCGGCTGTCCCTTCCCTTCACTGACGACTCGGTACCCAGTGAGTCCGAGTTGCGGATCGCCCAGGCCCAGCTGGTCGGCTGGCTGGAAGGTCTCTTCCACGGCATTCAGACCGCGTTGTTCGCCCAGCAGATGGCTGCGCGTCAGCAGTTCGAGGAGATGCGGCGCCGCTCGCTGACTGGCGGCGACGGCGGCCCTGGCGGCCCCCACGTCGTTGCCGACGACGACCCTCCCCGATCCTCCGGCCCCTATCTCTGACCCGAACTGATGATCCCTGCCGAGCCACAGAGTTGGCATCACGGACTGGTCGCCCGCTGGTGGTCGCTGTTCCGCACCTCTGGGCCAGAGATCGACTACTTCCGGCAGTTCGTGGAGGCGGGGCAACCGGCACTTGACGTCGCTTGTGGGAGTGGCCGCCTTCTCGTCCCGTACGTCTTAGCCGGGTTGGACGTCGACGGGTGCGACGCATCACCAGACATGGTGGCGTTGTCTCGGGAGGCGGCCGAGGCCGTGGGCCGTTCACCGAATCTCTACTGCCAGCAGATGCACGAACTCGATGTGCCACGGAGATACCAAACAGTCTTTGTCTGCGGCGGCCTCGGTCTTGGATCAACCCGTGCGCAAGACCAGCAGGCGCTGCGTCGGCTGCACGATCACCTGGAGCCCGGCGGCCGCCTCGTGCTCGACAACCAGGTGCCCTACTCAGATGCGACTCGCTGGGCCTATTGGCCGGCAGGGCAGCGAGACGGCCTGCCGGAACCTTCGAAGCCGCCGGGTGAGCGTCAGCTCGGGCCGGACGGTTTCGAGTACTCGATGCAGTCGCGGATGCTCGCCCTCGACCCACTCAACCAGCAAGAGGTGTGGGAGATCCACGCATCCCAGTGGCGAGACGGATCCCTGGTCAGCGAGGAGCGCGCCCACCTCACCGCGAACGTCTACTTCTGCGGTGAGCTGGTGATGATGTTGGAGCGCGCCGGGTTCATCTCGATCGAGGTGCTCGGTGAATACAACGGCCTGGAGCCGAGCCCCGACGACGAGTTCCTTGTGTACGTCGCCACCCGAGGGCCAGCAGCGCCAAGCAGGCGTTGAGGCTTCCGCGCTAGCGTCCTTGCCATGGCGAAGACCAAGAACGAGGCCCGGATTTCCTGGCGCGAGGCCGAGGATGCGCATCGTCGGCTCGTCGAGCTCTACGCGACGGAGCAGGACCCGCTGACCATGGACGCGGCGGCCGTACTCGCCATCGACAAAGCAAGGAACGCCGCCAACCGTTGCCTCGACGCCTACGTGCGGCGCTGTCTGGGCTGAGAGGATGGACCCCATGACCACGTCAAAACTCAGCGACATCACTTCCGATGACGTCCTGCTCACCGACGGTGGCCTCGAGACGGTTCTCGTCTTCCACGAGGGCATCGACCTCCCGGCGTTCGCAGCCTTCCCGCTCCTTGACCAGGAAGTGGGGCGTGAAGCGCTCCGCCGCTACTACACCGACTACCTCGCCCTTGCGGCCGGAGCGGGCCGCGGATTCGTGCTTGAGACACCGACCTGGCGTGCGAACCTCGATTGGGGCTCCCAGCTGGGCTACTCAGCCGATGATCTCTACCGCATCAATCGTGAGGCGGTCGCCCTGGTGCGAGGGCTACAGGCCGATTGGACCGGCAACGGTCGCGTCCTCATCAGCGGCTGCATCGGACCACGCGGAGACGGCTACGTCCCCGGCGCCACGATGACTGCGCATGAGGCCGCCGACTACCACCGGCCGCAGATCCGTGCCTTCAAGGACGGCGGAGCCGACCTCGTCACCGCGTTCACTCTCTCCTACGTCGACGAGGCGATCGGTATCGTCACCGCCGCAGCCGAGGTCGGGATCCCCTCCGTCATCGGCGTCACCGTCGAGACCGACGGTCGGCTGCCAGACGGCACGGCGGTCGGCGCAGCGATCGAGCACGTGGATTCGGCCACGGGATCTGCTGCAGCCTGGTTCATGATCAATTGCGCCCACCCCGACCACGTGCTGGCGGGGCTTCCGTCCGACGACGAGCCCTGGCTCTCGCGCATCGGTGCCTATCGAGCCAATGCGTCGCGGATGAGCCACGCCGAGCTCGATGAGGCCGCCGAGCTCGACGACGGAGACCCGCAGGACATCGCCTTGGGGTTCCTCGCATTGCGCGACCGGCTCCCGACGCTGCGCGTCCTCGGCGGTTGTTGCGGAACCGACCTACGGCACGTTGCCGCAGTGGCGGAGGCGTGGGGGAAGGACGCCTGAGTCAGCGAGCCGGCTGGGCAGCGATCCGTCGCGCGAGGTAGGGCGAGAACCAGCCTGCGTAGCGCTCCTGCAGTTCCGGCTGCTGCCAGTCCCGGCCAGTCACAATGCCGCGACAGATGGATGAGCCGCAGGCACAGACGAACTCGTCATAGTCCGTGCCGTCACACATGGCGTAGTCGAAGGTGAGCTCCTCGCCCACCTCGAGGTCGCGAAGCGTGACAACCACCATCGCTCCGACCAAGCCACACGATGGGGCGCACGAGTGGTTGAGCAGGTCGCCGGGCTCGGGATCCTCCCCGCTCACGAGAAACAGATCGCTGTCGACCTGGATCGACCGGTTCTGGCGGTCCACCGGGAGGGACTCGAGCGTGCTTCGCGAAGCGACGTACCCGCCGAAGGCCGCGACGGTCGTGCCGGCCGGGATGGTCTCGCGGGCGAAACTTCCCCACCCGTGATCACCGACCGGGTGGGCCTCCGCAAGGGGGCTCAGCCAATTGAGATCCATCACCCGATTCTTCCATCCGCCAACAAGTCTTCCAAAATCTGGGCGACCCCGTCGTCGGTGACCGCCCCGGCTCGGTAGGTTGTTGCCGCCAGCGCAGCTGGATGTCCGCCGAGGACGGCATAGCCGCGACCGGCCCAGGTGAGCATCGGCACGTCGTTGGGCATGTCGCCGAAGGCCACCACCGACTCAGGCTCCACGCCGAGGTCGGCTGCCACTCGGGCGAGGGTTGCACCCTTGTCGACGCCGAGCGCGCTGATCTCGAGCAGGCAGTCGTTGACATTGGAGTGGGTGGGTACTGCAAGCCCGTCCAACACGCGGGAGGCCGCCGCCAACATGGAATCTCCGTCGCTGGTCTCGTCGCGGACGAGGAGCTTGAGGACAGGTACGTCTCCGGCCAGGACGTCCTCGATGGCCCGGGCGGAGTCGAAGAGGCCAGCGTCCCACCGGGGTAGGTAGGCCGGGTCGTGCACGAAGCCCTCAACCGTTTCGGCAGCGAAGGTGGGCGCCGTCAACACCTGCCGCAAGCGAGTGACCACCTCTGGGGCAGTAGCCGCAGCCAACGGGTAGGTCCTTACGACCTGCTCGTTACGCAGGTCGTAGACGACCGCTCCGTTGGCGCAGATCGCCGCGCCTGCGTGCCCGATCTGCTCGACGACCCCCGACATCCAGCGGACCGGTCGGCCGGTGACGAGCACCAGGTGTGCTCCGGCCGCTTCGACGGCGCGCAGCGCGGCAGCCGTACGCGGGGAGACCGAGTCGTCATGACCGACGACCGTGCCGTCGAGGTCAGTGGCGACGAGCAGTACGGGCGGGTCCAAAGGGGTCACCGGCCCCAGCCTGCCACCTACGTGGGCTTTGGCTCGCGGGCGGGCGCTGGCAGCGCTAGCGTGCGTAACCGGAGACGGGGTGGACGAAAGGGAGCGGCATGGCCGAGCAGCACAAGATCATGCTTGACGAGTCGGAGATGCCGACCCGTTGGTACAACATCATCCCGGACCTGCCATCCCCGCCACCGCCGCCGCTTCACCCAGGGACGCACCAGCCGATCGGGCCGGATGACCTGGCGCCACTGTTCCCGATGGACCTGATCATGCAAGAGGTCACCTCGGAGAGCTACGTGGACATCCCGGACGAGGTGCTAGACGTCTATCGGCAGTGGAGGCCGTCGCCGCTGTTTCGGGCACATCGCCTGGAGAAGGCGCTCGGCACGCCGGCGCGGATCTACTACAAGTACGAAGGCGGCTCTCCGGCTGGGTCGCACAAGCCGAATACCGCTGTGCCGCAAGCGTTCTACAGCGCTCGCGCTGGCGCGAGGAAGCTGACCACTGAGACAGGTGCGGGACAATGGGGCACAGCGTTGGCCTATGCATGCGCCCTGTTCGACCTGGAGTGTGAGGTGTGGCAGGTCGGGGCGTCCTATGACCAGAAGCCGTCGCGGCGCACGATGATCGAGACCTTTGGCGCGACCGTTCACCGCTCGCCGTCGGCGCTGACTGCTGCCGGGCGCGCGCAGCTACACCTCGACCCCGATCACCCAGGGTCTTTGGGGATCGCGATCTCCGAGGCCGTCGAAGTCGCTGCGCAAGACGAGGGCACGAAGTACGCCCTGGGTTCGGTGCTCAACCACGTGCTGTTGCACCAGACGATCATCGGCGAGGAGGCGTTGTTGCAGTTCGCCAAGATCGGCGAGACGCCTGATCTGCTGGTGGGGTGCACCGGTGGTGGCTCGAACTTCGGCGGGCTCTCGTTCCCGTTCCTGCGAGAGAAGTTGGCCGGTCGGATGGATCCGGTGATCCGCGCCGTCGAACCGGCGGCCTGCCCGTCGCTGACGCGGGGCACCTACGCCTATGACTTCGGTGACACAGCCGGGATGACGCCGTTGGTGAAGATGCACACCCTTGGCCACGACTTCATCCCGGACCCGATCCATTCAGGCGGCCTGCGCTATCACGGGATGTCTCCGCTGATCTCCCACATCTATGAGCTCGGGCTGATGGAGGCGATCGCGATCCCGCAGAAGGAGTGCTTCGCAGCGGCGATCCAGTTCGCGCGGACCGAGGGCATCGTGCCGGCACCCGAGCCGACCCATGCACTCGCCGCCTGCATCCGGGAAGCGTTGGAGTGCAAGGAGTCCGGCGAGGAGAAGGTCATCCTCACCGCACTGTGCGGACACGGCCACTTCGACATGGCCGCCTACGAGTCCTACCTCACCGACCACATGGTCGACGAGGACTTCAGCGACGAGAGGCTAGCCGCCTCCCTCGCCACCCTCCCCGCCATGGGGTAAGGGTGCAAGGACCCCTTGCCCCCCTTCTTAGCGGGGAAACGGGGACTCATCCCTCAGGCAAACCAGCGGTCAAGCACGTGGGCGACGCCGTCCTCGTGGGCGGTCAGGGTGACCTCATCGGCTACATCCTGCACCGCGACAACGGCATCGCCCATGGCGACACCGTGGGCAGCCCATCGGAGCATCTCCAAGTCGTTGAGGCCATCGCCGAAGGCGGCCGTACGTCCTTCGGGCACGCCGAGCCGGAGCCGTACGACCTCAAGGGCTGACGCCTTCGACACCCCGGGCGGCATCACATCGAGCCAGGCGGAGTAGCCGATCGCGTAGTTGACGCCATGCAGACCCGCGCTCTCGACGACGCGGACGAAGTGCTCCAGCTCGGCGCCCGGCCAGCGAACGACCAGGCGCAGCGCCGGCCCGGAGATCATCTCGGCAACCGTCGCGACCACCTGCGGCCCGCGGATCTCGCCAGCCGGGAACTCGTGGCTCACCAGATATCCCAGGTCTGGCCGTTCCACGGCAACGATCGCGTCGGGGAGTGCCTCCAGCATCAAAGCGACCGCCGACGTGGGATCGAAGGTCTCGCTGTGTACGACCTCCAGCGTCCCCGGAACCGCGATGACCGCACCGTTGCTGCAGACCGCCGGCTGATCGCTAAGGCCGAGCTGTTCAGCGATGTCGACAGCGCCAACGGCTCGGCGCCCGGTGGCCAGCACGACGTGAACGCCAGCATCGACGGCACGACGTACGGCTTCCACGACAGCTGTCGCCACGACCTCGATCTCCAGCGGAACGACGGTCCCGTCGAGGTCGAGCGCGACGAGCATCGGCCGCCAGTCATCGGGGCGATGAGTGACCGAAACCCCGCTAAGAAGGGGGGCAAGGGGCCCTTGCACCACTACAGGAGGGGGCGGTTGCCGAGGTAGGGGCGCAGCGCCTCGGGGACGTGGACGGAGCCGTCGGGCTGCTGGTGGTTCTCCAGCAGCGCGACGATCCAGCGGGTCGTGGCGAGGGTGCCGTTCAACGTCGCAACTGACCGCATCACGCCCTCCTCGGTGCGCTCGCGGACGCCGAGGCGGCGGGCCTGGAAGGTGGTGCAGTTCGAGGTCGAGGTGACCTCCATCCAGCGTTCCTGCGACGGCAGCCAGGCCTCGCAGTCGTACTTCCGGGCCGCGCTCGACCCGAGGTCACCCGCGGCCACATCGATGATGCGGTACGGCAGCTCGACCTTGGCGAGCATCTCCTGCTCCCAGCCCAGCAGTCGTTGGTGCTCCTCGACCGCATCCTCGACCCGGCACCAGGAAAACATCTCCACCTTGTGGAACTGGTGGACCCGGATGATCCCCCGGGTGTCCTTGCCGTACGACCCCGCCTCGCGCCGGTAACACGCCGACCAGCCCGCATAGCGCAACGGCCCGCCCGAGAGGTCAAGGATCTCGTCCGCGTGGTAGCCCGCCAGCGCCACCTCAGACGTCCCCGTCAGGTAGAGGTCGTCGGCCTCCAGCCGATAGATCTCGTCCGCGTGCGCCCCGAGAAACCCAGTGCCAGCCATGATTTCTGGGCGCACGAGCGTCGGCGTGATCATCGGCACAAACCCGGCCGACACGGCCTGATCGACGGCCATGTTGAGCAGCGCCAACTCAAGCTGGGCACCGATCCCGGTCAGGTAGTAGAAACGAGATCCCGACACCTTCGCCCCGCGGACAGTGTCAATGGCGCGCAGGCCTTCGCCGAGCTCGAGATGATCGCGCGGGGCAAATCCTTCAGCCGCGAAGTCGCGCACCGTGCCCACGTGCTCGAGGACGGCGAAGTTTGCCTCACCACCAGCAGGCACGCCGTCCTCGACGACGTTCGGGATCGCCGCCAACAACGCACCAGCGCGCACATCAGTCGCTTCCCGCGCAGCATCTGCCGCCTTCACGGCAGCAGCCAGCTCCTGCACTTCGGCGACCAGGGTCGCCTTCTCCTCACCCGAGGCGGCGGCGACCTTCTTGCCGTACGTCTTCTGCTGAGCGCGAAGCTCGTCGAAGCGAACCCCAGCCGCCCGACGCTCCTCGTCTGCGAGGAGCAACTGGTCGACCAGCTCGACGGACTCTCCACGGGCGCGTTGTGAAGCACGTACGGATTCGGGGTCGTCGCGCAGGAGGCGTAGGTCGATCACCCTGCCGAGGGTACCGGCGCGGCGGGCGCGCGCCGTCGCCTCGGCTTAGGCAAGGGCGGCGCCTCGGCCGCGATTCGGGCAAGAACCGCGCCCAGGTCAGCGACCGGTACCGGCTTGGACCAGAGATACCCCTGGGCCACGTCGCAACCAAGTTCGCGCAGGACCGTGGTGACCTCGACGTCTTCGACTCCCTCGGCGACGGCGATCAGACCAAAGTCGTGGGCGAGCTCGATGATCGCTCGGACCAGCGAGGCACCCCCGGGATCGGTCACCAGGTGGGTGACGAAGGAACGGTCGATCTTCAGCGTGCGCAGGGGCATCGAGCGCAGCTGGCTCATGGACGTACTGCCGATGCCGAAGTCGTCCACGGCCACGCCGATGCCCAGGGCCGTGAGCTTGGTGAGCATCCCGCCGGCACGGACCGGGTCCTCGATGATGGCCGACTCAGTGATCTCGAACTCGAGCAGTTCGGGGTCCAACTCGTGCATGGCCAGCAAGGCCCCGACGACGAGGTCGAGATCGGGCTCGAGCAGGTTGCGCGCCGAGAGGTTCACAGCCACCGGCAGTCGCTGGCCGTCGCGAGCCCACTCTGCGGTCTGGGCGAACACCATCCCCATCACCCGCGCCGTCAGATCCTTGATCAATCCGGTCTGCTCCGCGAGCGGGATGAAGTCCGTCGGGGGGATCGCTCCCCGCAGCGGATGCTGCCAGCGGAGCAACGCCTCGAGGCCGGACACCTGTCCGGTCCGGAGGTCGACCTTGGGCTGGTAGTGCATGGACAGCTCGCCGTCGTTGTCCAAGGCGCGACGTAGGTCTCCGAGCAGCACCAATCGGCTGGGGCTGTGCTCGTCGCCCGAGGGCGAGTAGATAGCGACCCCAGCCTTGGCAGCCTTCGCCGTGTACATCGCGACGTCAGCCCGCTGGAGCAGAGCGGTGATGTCGTCGGCGTGGTCGGGCAGGACCGCCAACCCGACCGAAGTCTCGACGTGCAACAGGAGACCATCGAGGTTAAAGGGGGTGGAGAAGACCGAATAGACCCGCTGGGCCAGCACCTCGGCATCAGCAACAGAGGCCATAGCGGGCAGCAGGACCGCGAACTCGTCGCCTCCCAGGCGGGCCACCGTGTCGGCGTCTCGTACGACCTCCCGCAAGCGAGCCGCGACTTCGATGAGCAACTTGTCCCCTCGGGGATGGCCGAGTGTGTCATTCACTTCCTTGAAGCGGTCGACGTCGAGCAGCACCAGGCCGACCGCGTCGCCGTCGCGGGCGCTAGCAGCCGCCGCCCGTTCGAGCCGCTCGTTGAGCAGCCGTCGGTTGGGCAGGCCAGTGAGTGGGTCGAGGAGGGCGAGCCGTGCGGTCTCCGCTGCCTGGTAGCGCAAGGTTTTCGACGTTCGCCAGACGGTCCGAAACAACAACAGCCAGAGCAGGCCCAGGCCAGCCACGATAACCAAGGCGAGCAGCCGGATCGCCTCGGCCACGGCGGCTTCGGTGTCGGAGTAGTCCAGGGTTACCGACGCGACTCCCACTGGTTGATTGGCGCCGAGGAACACAGGGACATAGACATCGAGCACCGACCGGGACACCGAGCGCTGTTCACCCTGCGCGGTGCTCACGTCCAGGATCACGTCGGCGGCCGTCTCGCCGGCCAGGGCAAGGTCGAGCCGCGCACCATCTGAGAAGCCGACCGCCGCGCCATCATCCGAGCCTTGCCCTGGGGTCGAATCGAAGATCGGGTTGCTGTCCGGGTCCCACACTCTGACCCCGATGAGGGATCCGCCGTTCCCAGTCGCCAGCGGGGGACGGTCGCTGCCCAGACCGAGCTGCTCGCGAAGGTGGATGGCGGTGTCCTCCGGAACCGAGGTCCCGGTCGCGACGGCCTTCTTGAGGGCGTCGTCCTCCTCCAGCGCAAGACGCACGTACGTCTCCGCCGAACGAGAGCCAGCCTTGATCCCCTGATCGCGCAGGAGACTGCTGCTGGCCCATACCAAGGCGACCCCGAGCACCACCATGGCGAGCAGGCTCACCAGAGCGAATGTTCGGGTCAGGCCGAAACGCCTCACGGTCCTCCCCCCGGCACACTCGACTTAAGGAGTTGTCGGCGGGCTTGGGGGAACGCTTGAGCCAACGGACCTGGCCCGCGGCGGAGCGGGCTGATCCGGGCTAGGTACGGCCGTCGCGGACGCGGGTCAGCCAGGCCTGGGCGTCGTGGTAGTCGGGGTCGGACACCCCGCGCCGAAGCAGGGGTCGCCCCCCGTCAACGCGCGGATAGGACCCCAGGTAACGCACGTCCGCGCAGACCCGGCGCAGGCCCATCAGCGATTCGCCGACCCGGGCATCGTCGACGTGACCCTCAATGTCGACGGAGAAGAGGTAGTCACCAATCCCACCACCGGTCGGGCGCGATTCAATGCGGGTGAGGTTGACCCCGCGCACGGCGAACTCCGTGAGAATCTCTAGCAGCGCACCGGGATGGTCCTGCCCGATGTAGAGCACGAGGGAGGTCTTGTCGGATCCGGTCGCCGGTTGTGGTGCCACCGGGCGTGTGACCAAGACGAAGCGGGTCTCAGCCGCAGGGTTGTCGCCCACCTCGGTGGCGAGCACCGCCAGGCCGTACACCTCGGCAGCAATCGGCGCAGACACCGCCGCGTCCCAGGTCGCGCTGCCGTCGGCAAGTGCGGCGGCTGCGGCTGCGGTCGACGTGGCTGGCACGACCGTCGCCTGCGGCAGATTGGCGGCGAACCACCCCCGGGTCTGAGCTTCAGCGTGCGGGTGGGTAGCCACGCTGCGGATGTCGGCGAGTGTGACTCCCGAGCGGGCGAGCAGCACGAAGCTCACTGGCTGATGCGCCTCGCGGATCACGACCAGCGGAGTGCCCGTGGCGAGCTCGTCCAGCGTCTGGGCGACCGAGCCCTCGACCGAGTTCTCCAACGGCACCAACGCGCCGTCGACCTCACCAGACCGGGCAGCCGCCAACGCGCCGGGCACCGTGGCGTAGGGCACGAGGTCGGCGTCGGGTTCTGGGAGACAGCTGATGAGGGCTGCCTCGCTGAAAGTGCCCGCCGGTCCCAGATAGCCGTAGGAGGTCATGAAGGGCCTGCCCTTCCGCGGAGAGCGAAGCCGATCGCCTGCTCCTCCTCAGGGGACAGCGAGGCCTCGCTCGAACCGGCCTTGATGCCCTTGGAGTAGGTCCGGGTCTCGGTACGGCCGTTGATGGACGTCAGCACCAACCCATCGCCTGCGTCGTCGAGCAACGCGACAGAGAACGACAGGCGCCCGCCCATGTCGCCAAAGGCGTCGTACCGGACCACTGCCACATGACGCAGGGCGTCAGCAAGGTCGGCCTGCACCGTGTCGAGGCGCGACTGAACCGTGCGTACGGCTCCGCGAAGCGACGTGACCTCAGCAGTCTTGCGCGTCATCGCCTGCACGAAGGATTCGGTGTCGTCCCCGTTCTGCAGCAGGGTGTAGGCCACATGCAGCCGGCGGATCCGCACCAACGCCAGCACCGCAAACACCAGCGCTAGCAGCCCGGCGACCGCCCCGATGAGGGCGATCACCTGCACGGCGTCTGAGTCGAGCGACACGGACACCCCTTCGTGGTCGGTGGGCCGAGGGTCGGACAGGCCCGGCGGCTTGGCCGGGCGTGGTCAGGGTAGCCGGAGGAGCCTGGTCACCGTCCTCCGGAAGCCGCCCTGCCACCGAGCGCGTGCGCAATAGAGTCCCAGGATGGACTCTCGGCCGCGATCGGGATTCGTCAACCTCGGATTCGCGCGACTGGACACCGACCGCGCTGGCCGTACAGGCGACCCGGAGGTCGTTTACGGCGCGGGCAAGTCCCCCGAGCAGGTGCTTGAGCTCATCCGCGCCCTGCGCGAAGCCCACCCCGACCGGCCCGCCCTAGCCACTCGCTTGACCGAGGAAGCCATGGCCTTCGTTGCACAAGCGCTCCCCGAGGCCGAGATCGACCGGGTCGCGCGGGCCGGTCTGCTCGGTGAGTTGCCGGCGCCGCGTGGTCGCGTCTGCATCGTCGCGGCTGGTACGTCTGACGCACCCGTGGCGGCCGAGGCGGCCCTGACCGCCCGCGCCTTCGGTGCCGAGGTCGAGGTCGTCACTGACGTCGGGGTGGCGGGCATCCACCGACTCCTCGCCGAACGCGAGCGGCTGGACGCAGCCGACTGCCTCGTGGTGGTGGCGGGCATGGAGGGGGCCCTGCCTTCGGTGGTCGGGGGGCTGACGGGCGTGCCGCTGGTCGCCGTACCCACCTCGGTCGGCTACGGAGCCTCCTTCGATGGCCTCGCGGCGCTGCTCGCGATGCTCAACTCGTGCGCCCCCGGGGTCGTGGTCTGCAACATCGACAACGGTTTTGGTGCAGGGGTGTTCGCCGCGCGGGTGGCTCGGCGCGCGCATCGGCCACCGGCCGTGACATGAGCGACGAGGGAGCCGCCAGCGGCGTTCGCGTCGGCTGGTTGGACTGCTCAAGCGGCGCCAGCGGCGACATGCTCCTCGGCGCACTGGTCGGCGCCGGTGTCCCGCTCGAGGTGATCGCGACGGCGGTTGCAGCCCTAGGCGTGCCGGTGACCGTCGACGTACGACCGACCATCGACGAGTCTCTGGCTGCCCATCAAGTCGTGGTCACTGCAGAGGAGGTGGGGTCGCCCGAACGCACCCTGGCCGACGTCGATTCGATCCTTGATGCCGCCGCTCTCGACCCGGCAGTCCGAGGGCTCGCTTTGGAAATCTTCGAGCGGCTAGCGCGGGCCGAGGCGTCGGTGCACGGGACCACCGTCGAGGAAGTGCACTTCCACGAGGTGGGAGCGCTCGACGCCCTGGCTGATGTTGTTGGCTGCGCAGCCGGCTTCGTCCACCTCGGACTCACCTCGATTGTGGTCTCACCCATTGCGCTCGGCTCAGGTCGAGCCCGCACGGCGCACGGCGAGATCCCGGTTCCGGTTCCTGCCGTACTCGAGCTGATTCGCGAGGCGGGCCTCCTCGCAGTCGGCGGATCAGCAACGTTCGAGCAGTGCACCCCGACGGGGGCAGCAGTCCTCGCCGCCGTCGCGACCGGTCATGGGCTGATGCCCCAGATGACGGTGACCTCGGTGGGGGTGGGCGCCGGGACCCGTCGCACCCCGGGGACCCCGAATGTCATACGGCTGGTGGTGGGTTCTGCGGCCGACACTGCTGCGGGTACCGCCATTGTGTTGTCCACCAACATCGACGATCTTGATCCCCGGCTGTGGCCAGCCGTCCTCGAACAGCTGATGGAGGCTGGCGCGTCGGATGCGTGGCTGACCCCGATCCTGATGAAGAAGGGCCGGCCGGCCCACACGTTGTCGGTGCTCTGCCCCGCAGACGTCCGAGACCTCGCGGGCCGGCTGCGCACAGTGATCTTCCGGGAAACCTCGGCCATCGGACTACGCGAACAGGTCGTGGCCAAGCACGTCCTCGACCGCGCCGACCACGTGATCGAGGTCGCCGGTGGATCGGTGCGCGTCAAGGTCGCCACGCTTGAGGGAGCGGTGCTCAACGTCCAGCCGGAGTACGAAGACGTGGTGGCGGCAGCCCGTACGTCCCATCGTCCGGTCAAGGTTGTTCTCGCCGAAGCTCAAGCCGCCGCCCAGGCTCTGAGACTCGCGCCGTGACGTGAACGGCCTCGACCTGGCCGTGGTCTTCACCACGTTCGTCGTGATCTTTCTCGCGGAGCTTCCGGACAAGACCTTCGTGGCGACCCTGGTGCTCTCGACCCGGTTCCGACCACTCCCCGTGTGGGTCGGCGTCACGGCCGCCTTCGGCGTTCAGTGCCTCATCGCCGTGACGTTGGGCGGCGTAGTAGCGCTCCTGCCCCGAGCCCCGGTGCTGCTCTTCGCCTCGGCGCTGTTCGCGGTTGGCTCGGTCGTGATGTTTCGCAGTGCCGGCCACGCGAAGACCGATCTTGCCGAGGAGGAACGCGAGGTGGTCGCACTCGCTGAGTCGTCGCCACGGAGAGCCGCTGTCACCAGTTTTCTCGTGCTGTCCGCTGCGGAGTGGGGGGATCTTTCCCAGATCGTCACGGCCGGGCTGGCCGCGAGTTCGGGCGACCCGCTGAGCGTCTTCGCCGGGGCCTGGCTGGCGCTAGCGCTAGTCGCAGCTCTTGCGGTCCTCGTGGGGAACCAGTTGGCCCACCGACTGCCCTTATCAGTGATCCGTCGATCGGCCGGCGTGGTGTTCGCGATCCTCTCAGCAATTACTTTCGCCGAAGGGATCCAGGTCCTCTTCTCGTAGCAGTCCAACTCATCGCGAGCCAACGGCTGGGTCCGGGTTTCTCTATCCACAGTCTCGGTTTCTGCCCTGGTTGGTGTCGGTGCCCGCAGGTAGTATTGCCTTATCGGTTCGATACATTGGAGCCCTTTCGGACCGGGTGGGAGGTGACCCGCCGGTGACTGATCCGTTGATGGAAGACGCACAGACCGTCGCCGCGGCGATCGCCGTCTTCACCCGCCGAGAGGTGTCCGCGTTGTCGGGCCATCAGGCGGTGAACTTGCTCGGGGTGCTGACTTCAGCGTTTGAGCAGTTGACGGCGCTGCGTCTAGCGACGGTTGGGGTGGTCGCGACTCCGGGGTCTGGGCGCTGGATGGCACCCGCTCAGCTGCGACCCGGCTGGCGCAGATACCTCGGCGTCGGTGTCAGTCGAAGGTTGCTGAGCTCAGGATCTCGCGCAGCTCGTCGACGACACCCGGCGGGG
This sequence comes from Actinomycetes bacterium, assembly GCA_031430645.1. Taxonomy (GTDB): domain Bacteria; phylum Actinomycetota; class Actinomycetes; order DATJPE01; family DATJPE01; genus JANPBY01. Next base: position 8,385 of record JANPBY010000098.1, on the reverse strand, counting down.
TATCTGCGTAGTACCCGCCCTGGAGAAGCACAACGCTGCCGTCCACGTCCACGATCCAGATCTCGTCGATCTCGCCCGGACCCTGCGCCTGGAGGGCCTTGTCCTCGCCGGCGACGGCGAACGTGGCGAAGGTGCTCTCATCGCATTCCTTGAACCGGGCGTCATCTGGGACGTGAAGGGTGAGCTTCTTCCCGGGGTACCCGCCCACGGCTATCTCCTCCGGCTCCGATGGATCGCGAGAGGCCTGGTTCGCCAGAGCACCCACGATCCCGCCCACGGTGGTGGCGGGGGTCTCGGGTTCCGTGCGCTGCCAGTCGCACGGATCGCCGTACACGTAGAACTCCTCGTCCACGACGAAGGCGATGATGCCCGCCCCGGCCGGCGGATCGAAGCCGTCGGGCCCGGATTCCATCGACCAACCACCCGGCTCGCCGGACCAGCCTGCCGGAACGGTGACGGTGACCCCGATCGCGCCGTCGGAGTTGTCCGCAAGGACGTGGGTCCGGCTTCCCTGCGAGGGGGAGGCGCTGGCGGTCGGCGTATCGGCAATCGCAGGGGTCGGCGACGCGGTCGTGACAGAGCCCGACGTACCGGTGCCGCAGCCTGCAACCAGCACGACTGCCACGAATTGACCGAGTCGCGCAGCCGTCAAGAATCGGTTCATGCGCTCACTCCTTGAATAGTGCGTGGCCAACAAGACGCGTCGAAGGCGCGACCCCGGCGTCGGCACCGGCTGTGAACGAGGGCGGCGTGCGTCCCGTACTGGTTGGCATCACGGTGGTTGTCGCCCCCAAGACTGATTCGACAAGTAAGCAGCAGACCATCCCTCCGTCAGCAGCGCCGCCCGACTCGGCTGGTCCACTGGAACGACGATCATTCCGCTGCCGGCATCGCCGACTTGGCTATCAAGTTCGTACCAGGCGTCGTACAGCAGGGTCGTGCCGTCGGGCGACCACGAGACGCTCCGGGGGTACCACTTCCTGCCCCTGTCGACGCTCGGTGGTGCAAGGACCGTCTGGGTACCGTCGGCGACGTTCACCAGAACAACCTCGTGCGATTCGCCGCGGCCCCCAACGACGCGTTGGTAGGCGATGCGGTCGCCCCTGGGCGACCACTCGGGGCCGATGCCGTGATTCGCTCGGCCCATGTCTGCGACGAGCAGGCGCGCCTTTGCGCCATCGGCGTCAACGAGCCAGAGCTCGCCCGGGTCGTCCTCGCCGCCTGTGTACGCCAACGTCGAGCCATCTGGCGACCAAGTGATCGCTCCGGCCTCGACCGACCCGAGTTGGCGGATCTCACCGGTTGACACCGAGTACATGGTCACTGGCGTGGACAGCGACCGACCCTCGGGATCCGAGCCGTTGTCACCCGCGATCGCCAGCTCATCGGTCCCGGGGCGCCATGCGAGTTCGCTGGGCTCTAGGCCCGGCAGCCGGCGAATCACGCTGGTTTGTGTGTCTGCGACCCAGACCTCGCCACGGCCCGCGAAAGCGACCCACCGGCCGTCCGGTGCCCAGGTCGCACATCGGCCGGGGTACCAACCCTTCGTGGGGTCGGGCACCCCGTACCCATCCAGGGCAATCGCGGTCGGCGCACCAGCTGAGCCGCTCTCGCTGACCGGCACGATCACAAGTTCGGCGCTGTAGCTCGGGCTTTCCGATGTGAAGGAGAACCGCGTGAACAACATGCGAGTTCCGTCCGGTGACCATGCCGGGCACAACTCACTAACCTCATCGGACCCGGCGCGCAGCAGCGGGCGCAACTCCTGGCCCGGCCGGACCAAGTAGATGCCGTCGTCGTCATCGAGCGCTATCCACCCGTTCGTCCCCGTATCTGCTTTCGGGATGTTCGGGACGGCTGGTTGTACCGCCCGTCGGTCGCCGTCGAGGCTGGTGATGGCAGGCACCGACCCAGCGATCACCACAGCGGCCGCTGCGACCGTGATGACGCGTCGACGGCCGCGCCTGGTGGCCCGGCGCTTGAGCTCACCGAAGTCCGGCGATGGCGAACGGCTGGCGAGGGTCTGGACGGCTTCGCGGACGGGGGTGAGCTCAGACATGGTTTCCCTCCTCCACGAGCAGGGTGGCGAGAGTCGCCCGACCCCTGGCTAGTCGCGCCTTGACCGTCCCGGTCGGCAGGCCGAGGGTGGCGGCCACCTGCTCCACCGACAGGTCGGCCAGGTGGTGCAGCGCGATCACCTGGCGCTGGCCGGCCGGAAGCATGCGTAGCGCCTGAAGCAGCACGACACTGCCATCGGTGTCACCCTGGGGCGGCTCCTCGACGAGCCGCGGAGCGAGACCGACCAGGCGCTGCGCCCGCCGCCAGCGGCTACGGGCGAGGTTGACCGCAACCGTCCGGAGCCAGGCCTCCGGATTGTCGGCGCCGAGCAGGCGGCGGGGATGGCTGAGTCCACGCACGAACGCCTCCTGGACCACGTCCTCGGCCTCCGCCACGCTGCCGGTCACGCCGATGAGTTGCCCGAGCAGGCGCCGGTACGACGCGGCGTACAGCTCTTGGATCTCGCTGTCGCGCACGCCGAACCTCCCTTCGCTTCAGAAGGACGACTCACGAGAGGGTGGGTTTGGTTGCATTCCGGCGAACATTCCCCAATCACAGCGGACCGCGGCCACCAGGTGGCCGCAATCGCGACGCAAGCGCCCGATCAGTTCCGTCAACTGGGATCGCACCCAACCGTCATCGAGAAGCGCCTGACATCTGACGCCCACACGCCCCGTACCCGGAGACCAAGGCTGTCATCGGCAGGTTCGCCATCGTCGACGTGCCTTCACGCGAGGAGGCGCTGACGTGGGCTGCCAAATTCGCCGTCGCCTGGCGCTGCGCACAGGAGATCCGAGAGATCATGTTCGACCCCCTTCTCTGATCGAAGGAGACTCGCCCCTGGCCAGACGGGACTTGCCCACCAGTCAGTCGTCCATGGCCTCGATGCCAAGCTGCGTCAGTCGCTCCAGATGGTCTTTCATGGCCTGAAGGACGTCGGGGGCGTGCCCCGCCCAGTCCGTGATCTCTCCAATGACTCGTAGCGGTTCACGAGAACGGTAGGACTTCGTGGGGTTGCCGGGGAACTTCTTGTCCGTCAGATTGGGGTCATCCATGATCGGACCGCTTGGTTCCACCGTGTAGATCCTGCTTGGGCCTTCACCGACCGCCAGTTCGGCTCCCCAGATCGCGGCATCCAGCGTGGCCGTCAGATAGACGTGGTTCGCCTTCCTCTGCGTGCCGAAGTTGGAGCGATAGCCAGGCTCGATCAGATCTCCTGGCCGCAAGTCCGCGCGTGTGCCGTGGAAGTAGCTCGCCCGGCTCTCGTGGTCCACGGTCACCATGGTGCCGGCACAGCCTCGATTTCCAGCCAATCGCCACGAGGTGGGCGCATAACTCTGGCCTTGGACTCCCGTGGGACTCAAGACGGCCTCTTCGCCGGTCGACATCCCTTGGCAGATTGCCTGGGATCGAGCCGATGGAGGGTGAGCCCATGCGGGTGGCCTACGTGGCCGGAGACGGACCGTTGGAAGGATGGGCCTACGCCATGGACCGACGGCTGGTGCTCAATGAGGAACTCGAGCTGGCCGTGAAGGACGGGTACTCGGCCGTCTATCGCGTGGGCCAAGGCTGCAAGCTTTGGTTCGTTCATCTGCTGCCACCGACCTAGCAGGGGCCAGCCGGCTGAGGCGAGACAAGAAGGCCCGGACGTCACCGACGGGGGATGCAGTGACGCCCGGGCGTTGGTCAGACTAGCGACGCCACCCGGGCGCGCAAACACCCCCGGTGTGTCGTCGCTCGACGTAAGCAAACGATCACCGAAGGAACGGGTCAGCGCAGGGTGAGTTGCCTGCTCAGCAGGCCATTCCGGGCCCGCCGCTCGGCGTCAGATAGCGGCGTGGTCAACGCCATGGCCTGATCCAGGCGTGCCCGGAAACCGGCCGCCGGGGCCTCTACGGACTCGGCCTCCGCCTCGTGCGGAAGATCCCAGACAGGGACGAGCAGGCCATGAGCCCGGAAGGCGCCGACGTAACGCGTGCCCTCCCCGAGGGAGAGCCCGCCAACCCCGTGCAGTCGGGCCATCCCGTCGAGCAACGCCTCCTCCGGCTCGGGCAGCGCCCAGCGCAGGTGGCAGCGGTCCCGCATCCGAGCCCAGTAGGCACCTTCGACCGACGCGAGTCGCGCTGTCGGGATCACCCGAGCGTTGGCGCGCTCCATCGAGGCACGCGTGTCGGCATCGACATCCGGAACGCCTTCGATCCAGAACGAGAACCCCTCATGAAGTACGACCTCAAGAGGAACCGCAGGATCGATCAGGCCCTGGAGCCGCGGCCCGGCCGTAGGCAGCGGACCAGGAGGAACCGGAGTTCCAGGGTCGGTGGCCAGGGCCCGCAACAAGGCATCAGCGAGATCCCGGCTGGCGTCACCGGACCCGCCCTGCACCTGCAGCCCGACAAAGACCTCGCCGTCCAAGCGGTGCAGTGCGGGCCAGGCCATCGGCAACACCGTGGCGACGGTGACTTGGCGCCCGGCGTCCGTCCCGGCTGCTTCGCCGACCAACGTCACAGCTGCGGTCGCTGCGGGGACGATCTCGCGCATCATCACCCAGTCGACCTCACCGGGCAGTCCCTCGAAGGGTCTCGTGACCAGTTGCTGGGCGGCGTGGGCAGACTCGCGCCCGTGGCACGCCTTGTAGCGGCGACCCGAACCACACGGGCAGGGCTCACGCCCACCGACAACGGGGACCTCACCGTCGGAACCGGACGACGTACGGCTGGGAGTGCTCGATCGCTTCGCCATGGGTGGTGAGGCTACCCAGCCCCGGGTCAACTACTGCGCAGCACTGCTACTACGCAGCACAGCCCAGACGAGCTGATGGTCGCTGCCCGCCCCCTCGACGCCCCAGGCAGCGGTCAGGGTGGCCACGATGCCGAGCCCCCGACCGCCATCGGCAGTGTCGGGGGGGTACTCGACCCGGGGGTGCCAGGGAGCGCCCCCGTCGGAGACCGCGAGCTCGACCTCGTCCGGAACGGTGGCTGGCGGCTTGGGAGGCGTGACCCGCCACGTGATCCGCAGGGTGTCCCCCTGCAGCGGGCGGGCGTGCCGGATCGCGTTGGCCATCAGCTCAGACACCACGAGCTGCGCATCGGCGATCAGGGCCGGAGGCACGCTGCGGTCGATCAGCCCGCGCGCGACCTGGGTACGGGCCACGCCCACGGCGGCGGCTTGGGCCGGAAGGACGATGGACTCGGTGCTCTGTCTAAAGGTGGCGGGAACCGGCACCTGGACGTGATGCCCCGTGAGAGGCCGGGTCAACCTCCGCCGACCGAGTGATATCGCCGGCCGTGGAATTAACTCACTCAGGCCGACGCGGCCCGCGCCACATGCTCGCGAACCATGGCCGGCCGGTTGGTGATGATGGCGTCGACGCCGAGGTCGAGACACAGATCCACATCGACCTCCTCGTCCACAGTCCAGACGTGGACCTGATTGCCCCGGTGGTGCACCTTCTGGACATAGCGCGGGTGCTGGCGGATGACTTCTATGGACGGCCCAGCGATCCGGGCTCCCTCGGGCAGCAGCCCTTCGCGCAGCCGTACCGGCACCCGCTCCATCAAGAACACCCGCTCCAGACTGGGAGCCATCGTGCGCATCCGTCGCAGCGACAGCCACGAGAACGACATCACGCGCACCGGCGATCTGGTTCCCAACCGCGGGTGTGCCCAGCCGAACTCATCCAGGGCCTCGACAAGACGGCGCTCAACGAGTCCGGCGTAGCGCGTGGGGTGCTTGGTCTCGATCGCCAGGCGCACCGGTCGGTCGGCCGAGGCCACCAGTCCAAGCAGCCGGGGGAGAGTGAGGACGCCGCGCCGGTCGGGGTCGACGTGGACCGGCTCCTCGTAGTCATCCCAGTTCTGCCAGGGGGAACCGTCGCGCCAAGCCGCGAAGTCCAGCTCTTCTAGCTCGGCGAGTTCCAAGGTCGAGACGATCCCGCGGCCGTCGCTGGTGCGATCGACCTTGCGGTCATGGACGCAGACCAGATGGCCGTCAGCGGTGAGGCGTACGTCGCACTCGAGGGAGTCCGCGCCCTCGTCGATCGCCTGCCGGTAGGCCGCCAAGGTGTGCTCGGGCACCGAGTCCGACGAACCACGGTGCGCGATGACTTCGACGCCGCCCGGCGACCGGCCCTCCACAGGTCGCTATCGTGCCGTACTCCGCTCATCCATGCGATGACGCGCCGATGACCATCCTCTGACGTGTCGGTGTCACGCGAACAACACACCGGGGTTCAACAGGTTGCCAGGGTCCAGGGCGTCCTTGATCGCGCGCTGGGCGGCGAGTTCTGCGGGACTCCGGCTGAGGGGAAGCCATCGGGTCTTGGCGACTCCCACCCCGTGCTCGGCGGCTACCGTGCCGCCAAGTTCCGCGACGAGCTCGTACACGGTCCGCTCGAGCCGCTCAGAATCCTCGCCGTCCCGCTGGACCACGTTGACGTGGAGGTTGCCGTCACCGACGTGGCCGAAGACGTACGCCTCCCGGGTGGCGGCGGCGTCACTCAGCGCACCACCCCAGGCAGCGTTGAGGGCTGCGACGAAGGTGGGCACCGCACCCACCGGAACCCCGACGTCCAGCTTGAGCACCGCGCCTCGCGTGGCGATCGCTTCGGTATGCCGCTCCCGGTACGCCCAGAGGTCCGGCCCGACAGCCGTGTCGAGATCGGCCAGGTCCTCGGGGAGATCACCCTCGACCTCGAGCAGGAGATAGGCCGGATGCCGAGCGGCGAGAGGGTGTCGTAGCCCGGCGACCTCCTCCACGACTGCGAGCCCGCGGTCGAGGATCAGCTCGGCTGCCGTGAGACCAGGGAGGTCGAGGAAACTCAGTGCCACTGACACGTCGGGGAGCCCCACGAGCGCCACGTGGGCGGGAACCCCTGGCCCGGGGAGAAGTCGGAGCCGTGCCGCGGTCACGATGCCGAGAGTTCCCTCGCTCCCGACCAGCAATTGGCTCAGGTCATAGCCAGAGTTGTCCTTGGCCAGGCCGGTGAGCCGGGACACCACCGACCCATCCGCGAGCACGGCCTCGACTCCGACAACCTGGCGCCGAGTGTCCCCGTGAGCCAGGACGCGGAGCCCGCCCGCATTGGTGGCGATCGTCCCGCCCACGGTGGCACTGTCGCGCGCCGCGAAGTTCACGCCGTAGCGCAGACCGGCGGCGGCCGCATGCCGCTGGAGGTCACCGACAAGGACCCCGGCACCCGCGACCACTTGGCGAGCTGCCACGTCCACGGGGTCGAGGCGGGTCAGGCGCCGAGTCGAGAGCACGACCGTCGAGGTGCCAGGGCGCGGGACCGAGCCACCGACCAGGCCGGTGTTCCCCCCTTGCGGGACTACGGCGATCCCGTGGGCAGCGCAGACCAGCAGCACCGCAGCGATCTCATCCGGGTTCGCCGGCCGTACGGCGGCAACCGGCCGGGCCGACCATCGACGCGTCCAGTCGGTGCCGTACGCCTCGGTAGAGGTCGGGGTGCTGAACACGTGATCGGGGCCAACGCAGCCCTTGAGGTCATCGACGAGAGCGCTGCCAGTCACCTGACCGATCCAACCGCATGCCGGACCGCTGCATCCAAAACCTGCGGTTGGTCGGAAGAGAGGTCACACGCACCCTCATCCCCCTACGGGCTCCCAGAGCCCTGGAACGGAGCAAAGATGAAGCTCGTCTCCCGGCTCGGAGCCGTCGTGGCAGCGACCGCCCTGGTCATCGGTACCGGCGCTGCGGTCTCCCCCGCCAATGCCGCTCCCGCGCCCTCCCCCGTCCCGATCACCGGGGGCGTGACCTCAGTTGTGACCGCCCCGGGCGTCGCAGCCGTCCTGCTCAAGGGTGGCATCCTCCCGCTGCCGGCCAAGGGCACGAGCTTCGGCCTCGCCTACAACGACGGCCTGGCCGTGCGTTACGGCTTCCCGATCGTCGACCCCGCCAGTGTGAAGGTCTCCGCCGACGCTGACGGCGTGCTGCGCCTCAAGGGCGCCGACATCGCCCACACCGGCGGCATCACCTTCGTCAACGCCAAGAACGGCAAGAAGGTCACGATCAAGGACTTCCGCATCCTCATCGATGGCGCTGGCGCCCGGATCAACGCGTACGTCTCCGCCCTCGGCGCACGGGCTGACATCCTCACCCTGCAGCCGACGACCGACCGGGTCGTCGTGAACGAGAGTGGGACCAAGGCGCGGGTCTCCGGCGTCAAGGTGATCCTGCCCGCCGCAGTCAGCGGAATCCTCAACGACGTGCTCGCGACGTCGACCTTCCCCGAGACCCAGGACATCTGGTTCGGAACCGCAACCGTGAGGGCCAACCTCACCTAGGCCCAGAACCCCCGCTGAGTGTGAC
>JANPBY010000097.1:0-7320 GCA_031430645.1 Actinomycetes bacterium | reverse complement strand
CCCACGCCGACGCCCACCCCTACGCCCACGCCGACGGTGACTGCGACGCCCACGCCCACTCCGACGGTGACTGCGTCTCCGACTCCGACTCCGACTCCGACTCCGACTCCGAATCCGACTGTGACTGCGTCTCCGACGCCTTCCCCGACGGTGACTGCGTCTCCGAGTCCCACGCCAACCCCGACCCCGACACAGTCGACCGGGGCGGCCGTCGTGACCGACGAGTCGGGCGCGCAGCTCGGCAGTGACCCGACGCTGGACGCGGGTCAGACGGTGACGGTCGAAGCCTCTGGTTTCGCGGCCGGCGAGGAGGTCACGGTGACCGTGAACTCCACTCCGATGCTTCTCGGCAGCGTCACTGCGGATGCTGACGGCTCGGTGACCTACGTCTTCACCGTCCCGACGAGTCTCGAGGCTGGCGCGCACACCCTGGTCCTGGCCGGCTCGAGCACCTCGGTGACGGTGCCCTTCCAGGTGGCTGCCGCCGGCGACGATTCCGGGGAGCTGCCGTCCACCGGCGGGAACGTGGGGACCCTGGGCCTGTTCGCTCTCGGTGCACTGGTGGCCGGTGCCGGAGCGCTCGTCATCTCCCGCCGGATCTCCTGACCGGCTCGCGCTCGACCCACCTAAAGGAGATTCACCGCATGCCCCGTATCACCCGCACGACCCGGCTTGCTCGCCGGTCCGTGCATGCGTTCGGTGCCGCGATGCTGGTCGCGGGAGCCGCCCTGATCGGGGCGGCTCCTGCGCAGGCAGCCGATCAGGACATGACCATCACGCCATCCTCGGGGACCAACCAGGTCTCACCCACCTTTGTGCTGAGCGCCGGCTGCCCGGCGGCTGCTACGTCGTTTGCGGCCATGATGTTCGGCGGTTCGTTCCCTGCGGAAGGGCAACTCATCGGAGCGCCGGGGAACATCGGCTTGTCTACCTCGGCCTTCAGCTTCGAGGCGTCAATCTCCTTCCAGGACGCTGCCGCTGACGCGGGCTTCTCGACGCTGTCCGGTACCTACACCGCCAAGGCCATCTGTCAGGACGACCTGAGCAACGTCCTCAGGACGTTCGCCGCGCCGGTCACCTTCTCCTCGCCAACGACGTACACCTCGCCCGCGGGCGGCGGCCCCAGCCCGACTCCTTCACCCTCGTCCTCGTCGAGCCCTTCGGCGTCGACGAGCCCATCACCGTCAAGCTCGGCGAGTCCATCGTCGAGCGAATCCGGCGAGGGAACGGTGGTGATCACCGATGCGGACGGCACGGAGCTCGGCGCGAACCCGGACCTGGTCAACGGCCAGGCGGTGACCGTCGTTGCGGACGGGTTCACGGCCGATGAGGAAGTCACGGTCACGCTCAACTCGACACCGACCACTCTCGACCCCACCACGGCTGACGCCGACGGTCTGGTCATTTACGACTTCACCGTCCCCGCCGATCTCGAGGCGGGGGCTCACACGCTGGTCTTCGAGGGTGCTGACCAGACCGTGACCGTGGACTTCACCGTAAGCGCGAGTGACACCGATGGCACAGATGACGGCTCGTTGCCCGCTACCGGTCCCTCACTGGTCCCAAGGATCGCCCTAGGACTCGGTCTGATCGCCGCAGGATGGCTGGCCGTTTCCTACGCACGCCGGCACGGACTCCTGCGTTTCGGTGGCGACGGCGACCTCCGTTGACCCAGACCACTCAGCTGGCCTCGCCCGACCTCGCGGTGGTGGTCCCTGAGATCGAGGTCGACGAGTCGGGAGGTGACTCCGTCATCGCCGAGAGCGAGGCTGGCGTCGAGGCGGCTGGCACTCGTCTCAGCCGCGCGGATCGTGCCGGACTGGCCGTCGCGGGTGGAATCCTTGCCACCCTGGCGGTGGTCATCTTTGCGATGCTCGCCCAGCTCGGACCGCTCGGCGCCGTACGGCATCACCGGGACCAGGCGGTCGGGTACGCGTCTCTGCGTGAGCAGTTGGCCAACGCCACGGCGCCGGTAGCGCAGGTCGACGCCGACGGGCGCCTCTACCCACTGGGGACCCCGGTCGCCCTGCTCACCATCCCAGCGCTCGGGCTCGACGAGGTCATCCTTGAGGGGACCTCCTCAGAGGTGTTGGCGTCCGGCCCCGGCCACCGCCGCGACACCGTCCTCCCCGGCCAGGTGGGCACGAGCGTGATCCTCGGTCGCCGTGCCGCGTATGGAGGTCCGTTCGCTCGGATCGGTGAGCTGGCCCCGGGCACTTCCTTCACCGTCACCACCGGTCAGGGTGAGCACACCTACCGCGTCCTTGGTCTGCGGCGCGCAGGTGACCCGCAGCCGACTCCGCTGGCAGCTGGTCAAGGTCGCCTCACGCTGGTCACGGCCACGGGCTCGGCCTACGCGCCGAACGGCGTCTTGCGCGTGGACGGACTGCTCGTATCACCGGCTCAAGACACCCCGACCGCCGTCATCGCCCCTGGGACACTTCCGGACGCTGAGACCCCGATGCGCGGCGACCGTGGAGCTTGGTTGCTCATCGTGCTGTGGGCTGAGGCGCTGCTCGTGGCGGCCGTCGTCTTTGTCTGGGCTCGCTACCGCTGGGGCCGCTGGCAGGCCTGGGTCGCGGGAGTGCCCGTTTTGGCGTTCGTCGGTGTCAGTCTCGCCGCCCAAGTCACACGCCTCCTGCCGAACCTGATGTGACGAGGCTGACCATGACTTCCCCACACCCCATCCGCAAGGAGCTGGCATGACCGTCGTCGACGACGCACTGCACGTCCGGTCGGAACCGCTGCCGTTGGCAACGCTCGACGCCCGAGCGATCTCGGCCTGGTTCGGGCAGCGCAAGGTGCTCGACCGGGTCTCGCTGTCGATGGAGGCAGGAGAGGTCACGGCCCTGATCGGGCCCTCGGGCTGCGGCAAGTCCACCTTTCTCCGGATCCTCAACCGGATGCACGAGTTGGTCCAGGGAGCCTCGCTCGCGGGCGAGGTCCTTTTGGACGGGCATGACCTGTACGACGCCGACCAGCGGCTTACGGGAGCACGGCGTCAGGTCGGGATGGTCTTCCAAAAACCCAACCCCTTCCCGGCCATGTCGGTGTACGACAACGTGGTGTCGGGGCTGCGCCTCACCGGCCAGCGAGTGGATCGCGACGCCAAGGACGGTCTCGTTGAGGAGTGCCTGACCAAGTCCGGTCTGTGGAACGAGGTGCGCGACCGGCTGCGCCAACCGGGTGGAGCCCTCTCCGGCGGTCAGCAGCAACGGCTGTGCATCGCGCGGTCGCTGGCGGTGCGGCCGCGCGTCCTCCTCATGGATGAGCCCTGCTCGGCGCTTGACCCCACCTCGACCCGCCGGATCGAGGAAACCATCAAGGACCTGGTGAGTGAGGTGACGATCGTCATCGTCACGCACAACATGCAGCAAGCCCAGCGGGTGTCCGACCGCTGCGCGTTCTTCCTGGCCGAGCAGGGCACCCCGGGCGTGATCGTCGAGCACGGTTCCACCGAACAAGTCTTCGGCGAGCCGCGCGACCCGCGGACGTCGGACTACGTCCACGGTCGCTTCGGCTGAGCGGGGGCAGACACCCGGACGTCACTCGTGGTTCTCCCAGAGTTCGCTTGTGTGCTCAGGGATGCTCAGACACGGTGGTCGGGGCGGCGGCGATGGGCTGCCGCCCGCCAACTGCCGGTCGCGCGTCAGGAGATTCCTCAAGGGGTCGGCTGGTCTGGTGGAGACGAGCTGGTCCACCAAATCGACCCGGCGGTGGTTACGGCGATGCATGAGCGCGGGATCGATCTCTCGCAGGAGTTCCCCAAACCTTGGACCGATGAGATCCTGCAGGCGGCTTCAGTGGTCGTGACGTTAGGGATCGGCGACCGGCGTCCCGTCGTCCCGGGGGCGGACCACCTGGATTGGGACATCCCCGACCCTTTGGGGCTGGACCCAGCTAGCGTGCGCGAGATCCGAGACCGGATTGAGGTACGCGTACGGGCCTTGCTGTTCGAGCTGGGGATCATTCCGAGCGACGCAGCGCCTCAGTAAGGGCGTTGGCCGCGCCGAGGACCGCCGGGGCGTGCAGCCGTCCCGGGGTGCGCGTCAGACGTTCGAGCGGTCCAGAGACGCTCACGGCCGCCACGATCTTGCCGCCCGGTCCGCGCACCGCGGCCGACACTGATGCCACGCCGGCTTCTCGCTCGCCCACGCTCTGGGCCCAGCCGCGGCGACGTACGCCTGCGAGAACGGTGGCCGTGAATCGGGCCCCGCGCAGCCCACGGTGCATCCGCTCGGGTTCCTCCCAAGCAAGCAAAATCTGGGCGGCCGACCCGGCGGTCATGGGAAGTACAGAGCCGACGGGCACGGTGTCGCGGAGGCCCGACAGCCGCTCGCTCGCAGCAACGCAGATCCGTTCCTCTCCCTGGCGCCGGTAGAGCTGCGCGCTCTCCCCGGTCATGTCGCGCAACGCCGAGAGGACGGGCGCGGCCGCGGCCTGGAGTCGATCCTCGCCAGCGGCCGCCGACAATTCACTCAGTCGGGGTCCGAGGATGAAGCGCCCTTGCAGGTCTCGGGCCACGAGTCTGTGGTACTCCAGGGCGACCGCCAGGCGGTGTGCCGTGGGGCGGGCCAGTCCGGTGGCCTGGACGAGCCCGGCCAGGGTCGCTGGCCCGGCTTCGAGGGCGCCCAGGACGATGGCGGCCTTGTCCAGGACTCCGACTCCGCTAGAGTTGTCCATGGTCTGATACTGCCGTCTCGACATGCGAGACGCAAGTCTAGGAGTAGATGTGATGGGACGCACGCTTGCCGAGAAGGTCTGGGACGCGCACGTCGTACGTCGTGCCGAGGGAGAGCCGGACCTGCTCTATATCGACCTGCACTTGATCCATGAGGTCACTAGCGCCCAAGCCTTCGACGGTCTGCGCGCTGCGGGCCGTTCCGTACGTCGTCCTGACCTGACGATCGCCACCGAGGACCACAACGTCCCGACCATGAACATCGACCAGCCGATCGCGGAGCCGACCTCGCGCGCCCAGGTCGACGCCCTGCGCCGGAACGCGGCAGAGTTCGGGATCCGCATCCACTCCCTCGGCGACATCGATCAGGGGATCGTGCATGTCGTCGGGCCGCAGCTCGGGCTGACGCAGCCCGGACTGACCGTGGTCTGCGGGGACTCTCATACCGCGACTCACGGCGCGTTCGGCGCGCTGGCGTTCGGCATCGGCACGAGTGAGGTCGAGCACGTGCTGGCCACCCAGACGTTGCCGCTGAAGCCGTTCAAGACCATGGCGATCACCGTCGAGGGGGCACTGCCTCCGGGAGTCACCGCCAAGGACCTGATCCTGGCTGTCATCGCGCGGATCGGTACGGGTGGTGGACAAGGGCACGTCATCGAATACGGCGGGGAAGCCATCCGCGGGTTGTCCATGGAAGCGCGTATGACGGTGTGCAACATGTCGATCGAGGCCGGCGCTCGGGCGGGGATGATCGCCCCGGATGCGACGACCTTCGACTATCTCAGCGGTCGCCCCCACGCGCCTCAGGGTGCCAACTGGGATGCCGCGGTGGCGTACTGGGAGACCCTTGCCACCGATGAAGATGCGGTGTTTGACACCGAGGTTGTCATCGATGCAACCGAGCTCGCTCCGTTCGTGACGTGGGGAACCAACCCGGGCCAGGGTCTGCCGCTGTCCGGTCAGGTCCCCTCGCCGGATGAGTTTTCGGATCCCGTCGAGCGTGCCGCCGCCGAGAGAGCCTTGGAATACATGGATCTCACTCCTGGCACACCGTTGCGCGATATCTCTGTCGACACAGTGTTCGTCGGCTCGTGCACGAATGGCCGGATCGAGGATCTGCGATCAGCGGCGGCTGTACTTGGCGGACGCCAGGTCGCGCCCGGTGTAGCGATGCTCATCGTTCCTGGGTCTGCCCGGGTGCGGATCGAGGCTGAGGCCGAGGGCCTGGACAAGGTGTTCGTGGCTGCCGGCGCGCAATGGCGCAATGCAGGCTGCTCGATGTGCATGGGCATGAACCCCGACAAACTGTCGGCCGGGCAGCGCAGCGCGTCCACGTCCAACCGCAATTTCGAAGGACGTCAAGGCAACGGGGCGCGTACGCACCTGGTGTCCCCAGAGGTTGCGGCTGCTACTGCGGTGATGGGCCACCTTGCCGCGCCTACTGATCTCGTCCCCGCCTGACCTTCTCGCGAACCGTCGGAACACCACCAGGGAGCATCTGCACGATGGACAAATTCGTCGCTCACACCGGTACAGCGTTGCCGCTTCAGCGCAGCAACGTCGACACCGACCAGATCATCCCGGGGGAGTACCTCAAGCGGATCACCCGCCACGGCTACGAAGATGCATTGTTCGCCGAATGGCGACGCGATCCGTCCTTCGTCTTGAACCAGCCGCAGTACGCCGGGGCGTCTGTCTTGGTGGCCGGCCCGGAGTTTGGCACGGGATCATCGCGTGAGCACGCAGTCTGGGCGTTGGATGACTATGGCTTCAAGGTCGTGCTGTCCTCGCGTTTCGCCGACATCTTCCGCGGCAACAGCGGAAAGATCGGTCTGCTCACTGCCGCCGTGGACCAGGACGACATAGAGGAATTGTGGTCACTGGTGGAGACCGATCCTGGTCTGCGGGTCACGGTCGACCTCGAGCTCTGCACGGTCTCCGCGGGTGCGCTGACGGCTCCCTTCGAGGTCGACGCCTACACCCGCTGGCGGTTGCTCGAGGGTCTGGATGACATCGGCATCACCCTCCAGCACGCGGCTGGGATCGCCGAGTTCGAGGCCCGGCGACCGGCGTTCACTCCCGTCACTCAGACCCGCTGAGCATCAGGAGTCACACTGAGACTTCCGTCGGGCGTGGGGTGCGACCTTCGTCCTCCCCGGAAATCGTTGCGACACAACGACTATATGGTCGGTCAGTAATTGTCTTTGGCCCAGATGAGGTCTAGCCTTAATCTCGGTTCGGGCATGGGCCCGACGCCGGACGTCCGGAAGGAAAGCAGTGAACAAGAGTGAGCTGATCGACTCCATCGCCGATCGCGTCGGTGGCAAGAAGGCCGCGCAGGAAGCAGTTGACGCGGTCATCGAGACCATCACCAAGACTGTCGCCGCTGGCGAGAAGGTCGTCATCACCGGCTTCGGTGCGTTCGAGAGGGTTGAGCGAGCGGCCCGTACCGCGCGCAACCCGCGCACTGGCGCCACGGTGAAGGTCAAGAAGAGCCTGGCGCCCAAGTTCCGCGCGGGTGCTGACCTGAAGGCCTACGTCTCCGGTGCCAAGAAGATCGCCAAGAGTGCTCCGTCGGCTGCGGCCGCCGCGGCTAAGAAGGCCGTTCCCGCCAAGAAGGCTGCGCCTGCGAAGAAGGC
>JANPBY010000096.1:0-5663 GCA_031430645.1 Actinomycetes bacterium | reverse complement strand
GGCCAGCACGTGCACGGTCTATCTCATGTGCAGCACGACGTCGTCAGGTCCGCCGCGGATGTCCACAACATCGGCCCAGCGGAACGCCAGAACCCGCGCGTCGTCGGGGAGCGGGATCGGCTCACCGACCAGCAGCACGCGGGCACCTGAGGCCAGCCCGGCCGTCACGCCATCTTGGGTGGCGACGACGACGAGGCAGCGCGTCGGGTCTGCGTCGAGGAGGCCGGCCGCCCGCAGGAACCCGTCCGGGTGCGGTTCGCTGCGGGTCACGTCGTCGGCCGTCACGAGCACCGGCGGCAGTGGGAGCCCTGCGGCCTCCAGCCGTACGCCCGCCGATGCCGGGTCTGCCGAGGTGACCACGGCCCACCGCGCACCGACCCCCACCAGCTCGCCGATGACCATGGCAGCGCCCGGCATCGCCACGGCGTGAGCGGAGTCCACGAGGGAGCCGTCGAGGTCGCACAGCAGCGCCTCCGCACGCAGCCACGTGACCGTCATCGCATCACGACGAAGTCGGCGGGGTCGCGAGGAGCGCGTACGGGTGGCGGCGTGGCGGCGTAGCCGACGGCGATGGCCCCCACCGGGTCCCAACTGTCAGGAAGGTCGAGCTCGCGCCGGACGACCTCGCGGCAGAACATGGTCGAGGACACCCACGCGGAGCCGAGCCCGTCGGCTGCCAGTGCGATCAAGAAGTTCTCGACACCTGCGCCAGAAGCCACGAGGAACATCTCCCGCTCGGCTGTGGCCCGACGCTGGTCGGGATAGTCGTGCGCACCGTCGGCGACGAGGCACGGGATCACGAGGTACGGCGCTGCGCGGAGCACGTCGCCGCGACGCAGTCGCTTCTCGATTTGTGCGTTCGTGAAGCCGTCCCTGCGGAGATCTTCGGCCCAGGCAACGGCCATGGCGTCCAGGAGGCGGGTGCGCGGCCCTACGTCTTCGAGAAGCACGAACCGCCAGGGTGTCGTGTGATGCGGAGCGGGCGCAGTCACTGCGGCGGCGACTGCGCGGAGAATCTCGGCTCGCGCCACCGGGGCGTCGGTGAAGGCGCGAACGGTCCGCCGCGCCGGGACCACCTCGCGATGCCCGAGCCGGAACATGTCCTCCTCCGCTGGCCGGATCAGCGCCGCCGCGCCAAGCCCGTCCTCGTCGGTAACGAGGTGCTCGAGCCCAGTGATGACAGCGACGGGGACCCGCGCAAGCTTGCCCTTTACGAGCTCCGCAGCCGCGGCTACCTCGTCTGCGACCGCGGTGATCGTCATGGCCAGTTCGCGGCCCTCGGGATCTACGCGCCCTCGGTGGTCATCGAGTGCCGCGAGGCCGGCGACCCCGATCGCGAGATCGGTGAGACCCATCCGCCAGGGACGGCCCGCCGTGTCGCTGACCACGACGGCCACCCGCACGCCAAGCCGCGTCTGAAGTCCAGCTCGGAGCCGGCGCGCAGACGCGTCCGGATCCTCAGGGAGCAGGAGCACGGTGCCGGCGACGGTGTTCGAGGCGTCGACACCTGCCGCTGCCAGGACCAGGCCGCGGCGAGTCTCGACGATCCGGGTGTCGCCACGAACGGCCAGGACCCGGACGGTCTCCGCGTCGACCGCGGCCGCACGGTTGTCGGCCGCGAGGCTCCGGCCCTCGGCCTTGCTCACGATCTTGCTTGTCACCACGACAATCGCCCCGTTGGGTAGGTCGGGAACGTGCTGCGCGATCACGGCCGCCAGGTCGGCCCCTGCCGCGATCTCGGGCAGCCCCTTGACTCCCTGAACGGCGAACGCGCTCACGCGGGGTCGCGCAGTTCGAGGGCCAGGTCGAAGGCCGCCCGGCTGAGCGCCTCGGTCGTGTCAGGGTCGGACATGAGCAGTGGGCGAGCGACCACTCTGACCTCGGGGATCCCTGCAGCGGCAGCCGAACGAGCCGGTCGGTCCCTGTCGGAGATCAGCCAGCCGTCGATCAGCCCCGTGTAGAGCTGCGCGACCGCCATCGCCGAGGTGTCGATGCCCAGCGCGGTCAGACACGCATCGGCCATGCCGCGCACAGGAGCGCCACGGACGATTGGGGAGACTCCGACCACTGGTGCTGGAGTTGCGGCGAGGGCATCACGGATGCCAGGGACCGCCAGGATGGTGCCTATCGAGACCACCGGGTTGGACGGGGGGAGCAGGATCACGTCGGCCTCGGTGATCGCTTCGAGCACGCCTGGACCGGGCTTCGCATCCTCAACCCCCACCGGGATGAACTCCAGGGCAGGGACCGATGCGTGAAGGCGCACCCACCACTCCTGGAAGTGGATGGCGCGCCGCCCCATCTCGTCCTCGATGACGACGTGAGTCTCCACCCGCTCGTCGCTCATCGGGAGCAGCCGAACACCTGGCTTCCAGCGGGCGCACAGCGCCTCGGTCACCTCAGACAAGGGGTAGCCCTGGTCGAGCATCAGCGTCCGCACGACGTGCGTCGCGAGATCGCGGTCGCCGAGCCCGAACCACTGGGGCTCGAGCTCGTAGGCAGCCAGTTCCTCTTTGACCGCAAAGGTCTCCTCGGCGCGACCCCACCCTTGCCCCTCGTGGATGCCGCCGCCGAGGGTGTACATCAAGGTGTCGAGGTCGGGGCACACCCGCAGCCCGAACAGGGTGATGTCGTCCGCGGTGTTCCCGATGACCGTGATCTCCGCGGGGTCGCTGCCGTCGGGGCCGTACGTCGGATCTCCGGCCAGGTCGTCCCTCAGGCCGCGAAGGAACCTGGCCCCACCGATACCGCCCGCCAAGGCTGTGATCCGCACCTAGCCATCCTCTCAGGAGGCTTCCGATCAGCGTGACTCCGATCAGCGTGACTCAGAGTGCGGCGGTCGGGATGCGGAGCTCGAACCGGCAGCCGCCCTCCACGTTCTGGACCTGGACGCCGCCCCCATGCGCTTCGGCGATCCCGCGGACGATGGCCAGACCGAGCCCTCCGCCGGCGTCGGAGCGACGTTCGAGACTTCCCCGCCAGGCCACGTCGAAGACCCGCCCGAGGTCGTCCGCGTCGATGCCGCCGCACTCGTCCGTGACCGTGAGCAGGACGGCGTCGGCGCCGCTCGCGAAGGCCGACACGGTGACGCTGCCGTCGGAGGGCGTGTGCCGGATCGCGTTCCCGACCAAATTGGCCAAGGCGCGCCCCAGTTCTCGCCCGTCGGCGGTCATTGGCAAGGGGCCGGCTGCGGTGCCCGAGAGCCGGACGCCACTGGCTCGTGCCAGCGGGTCAGCAGCCGCGATCGAGTCCGACACGAGGTCGGCGGTCAAGACCCGTTCGTAAGCCAGGGACAGAGCGCCGGCCTGGATCCGTGACAGCTCGAAGAGGTCGTCGACCAATCCCGACAGCCGGTCGACCTCGATCCGCATCTGTCGGTGGTAGCGAGCGGGGTCCTCGGCGACGCCGTCCTCGAGCGCCTCGGCCATCGCTCGAAGCCCCGCCAGGGGTGTGCGCAGGTCATGACTGACCCACGCGACGAGGTCGCGCCGGGACGCCTCCAGTGCGGCATCGCGATCGCGTTGGTCGGCCAGCCGTACGGCCTCCGCCTCAAGGTCACGAACCTGGTGGCCCAAGGCCATGCCCACGACGATCGCGACGACTCCGGCGACTGCGCAGACAATGAGCACTACGCCGAGGTCGTGCTCGGACAGGAACATCCGGCTGGAGGTCGCAATCACTCCGGCGGTCACGGCCAAGACCGTGGTCACCGCCGCCGCGACGGCAGCCCAGCGCACCGATCGGCGTCCGACCATCCGGACGACCCACCAACCGATCAGGCCGACCGCGCCGGCAGAAACGGCAGCGGTAAGAACCACTTGGGTGTCCGGGCTCACGGCCCGGCTCGGTTCACTCGGTCAGGTGGCGTCATTCGGGGCGTCTCATTCGGGGCATGTCATTCGGGGCACGGATCCCAGCGGTAGCCGACACCCCAGACTGTCGCGAGCCGTACGGGCTGCGCGGGGTCGACCTCGACCTTCTCGCGCAGTCGCCGGACGTGGACGGTGACGGTGGACTGGTCGCCGTAGGTCCATCCCCAGACCTGCTCCATCAGCTCGGCCCGCGTGAAGGCTTGAGACGGATGGCGGAGCAGGAAGACCAGGAGGTCGTACTCACGGGCTGTCAGAGCCAGCTCCTGCTCACCGAGGCGGACCCGGTGACCGGTTACATCCACCGTCAGGTCGCCGTCTTCCAACGTCTCCGCCGTTTGGCCGGCGATCGGTGGCTCGAGTTGGGCCGCCGATCGGCGAAGCACCGATTGCACGCGCAGGACGAGCTCTCGGGGGGAGAACGGCTTGGTGACGTAGTCATCGGCGCCGACCACCAGGCCGGCGACTCGGTCGTCCTCTTCCCCGAGGGCCGTGAGCATGACGACGGGTACGGCGTTGCCAGGCGGGTCCAGGGCGCGCAGTCGCCGGCAGACTTCGAGGCCATCGACGTTTGGCAGCATCAGGTCGAGCACGACCAGATCGGGAGCGGTCTCCTGGAAGGCCGCCAGGGCGAGCGCGCCGTCAGCCACGTGGGTGGCCTCCAGCCCGGCGTGGCGCAAGTAGGACACCACGACCTCGGCAACGGTCGGGTCGTCTTCAACGACGAGCACATGTGCCATGCCAACGAGCCTACGGCCGCACAGGGCGCGACTTCGTCGATCCGGTCGCATCGTCAGACCTCTGTAACCCGGGGTCTGTAGCCCGGCAAGATGGCGACCATGCAGGACGCTGCCAGGCACTGGCGGGAGGGATTGGCGCAGTGGGCGATCCCGCCCGCGATCGAGGCCTCGGCCCAGCGGAGTCCCTGGGGGCACCCGGCTGACCGGTTCGCGATGCGCGCCGACACCGCCCTTCAGGCGCCGGAGGGCGCGTCCTTCGACCGTGCGCTCGAAGCACTGGCGGAGTCAGGCTCGGTGCTCGACGTCGGGGCGGGTGTGGGGGCTGGGAGTCTGCCGCTGCTGCCGTACGCCACGTTCCTCACGGCAGTTGACCCATCCGAACAGATGCTCGCGATGCTCGCCGAACGGGCAGGTGCTGAGCCAAAGACGAGGGTCATCGTCGGCCGATGGCCCGACCTCGCCGAGGAGGCCGGGGTTCACGTCGTGGTTGTGTGCCATCACGTTGTCTACGACGTCCAGGACATCGCGCCGTTCATCCGTGCCTTGACGTCAGCGGCGCGACGACGTGTCGTGGTCGAACTCCCTCCTGTCCACCCGCTGACCTGGATGGCGCCACTGTGGCTGCACTTCCACGGGGTCCTTCGGCCGACGACGCCGACCGTCGATGACCTGATCGCCGTCGTCCGCGAGACGGGGGTCACAGATCTCGTCATCGATCGCTGGACCCGCGCAGATCCGGGGCATCCGATCGACATCCCCTTGATCACCCGCCGACTCTGCCTGCCCGAGGCGGCGGAGCCGGAAGTAGCCGCGCTGCGAGCTACCCTGCCCCCGGCGCCGCGTGACGTGGTCACCCTGAGCTGGAACGGTCAGGCGCGGTAGCTCTGCCTCCCACATGATCGTGCGGTTTCGCTGCTGGCTGGGCACGGGCAAAGGCGCAGCAACGGGGGGTCAGTTTGGCTCGCTGCTCAGTCGCCTGGCCTTTCGAGGCGGCGCGCGACCCGCTTCGTGGCGCAGCTTCGAGAACTGTCCAAAAGGGAGGGCTCCGGAGGCC
>JANPBY010000095.1:0-6071 GCA_031430645.1 Actinomycetes bacterium | reverse complement strand
GCGCCCAGCCGAGCAGACCGTCACCCATGTTGTTCAGATAGAGATTGAGGTCATCAGCCGAGCCTTGGTGCAGGGTCTCCTTCATCTGGACCTCTTCCAAAGTGTTGTCTGCAGTGACATACCACGCATCGTTGGCCGTGGTGTCAGTGCCCGCCAGGTTGAATTGCCACCCAGCGGAGGCGAAAGAGGCGTTCATGACCGAGATCTGGCTGGCGATCCGACCGGCTGAGACTGCTCCCGCACCGGCTGAGCTCGTGATGACGTGGACATAGGTGTTGATCACATCGCCGCTCGCCGCGAGCGTCGCGGTCACCGAGCCGTCGGCGTTGCGTCGACCGATGCCTTTGGCCACGAGGTCGCCAGCGAAAGCAGTCTCCTGGGCGCGGACGTCTGTGCTGGACAGCGAATTCGGATCCTGAGCGTGGCTCCCTGCACGCACCTTGCCGAGCGCGCCACTGCTGTCACACTCCTCGGACCCGACAGGCGGCCCGGCGACGGTGTAGGTGAATACGGCTGGGGCCAAGGGCCAAGCTGGAGCCACCAGTCCCAGGACTGCCAACAGCGCACCGGCTGCGGCACCGAACCGGACCGGTGCGATCAAGGCCTTGTTGCCAGTCGCGCGAGCGCCAGAATGCTCACCGAGTCAAGGCCTGGGCCTCCACCTTCGGCCCAGACGGCCAACTCAGTGCGCATCGACGGCGCCCAGAACATCGCGAGGTGGTTCGCCACCTGACCGGCTGCTTCGTCATCTGGAAGGTTCACAAAGTTTGCGGCGATCTGGTTGACCATTCTGATCAGACTCGTGGGCTCACGGTTCATCGGGCGTTGCTCATCCAACCGGGATCCGATCCGGTGCCGTAGTGACGGCCACTTGCACGGCCGTCACTTTGTATTCCGGGCAGTTGGTGGCCCAGTCGGAGTACTCCGTCGTGACAACATTCGCACCACTCACGGGGTGGTGGAAGGTGGTGTAGATGACCCCCTGGGGCATCCGATCAGCCACGCAGACCTTCATCGTCGTCTCACCGACCCGGCTGGTGAGGGTGGCCCAGTCGCCGTCCTTGAGTCCGCGCACTTCGGCGTCGTGGGGGTGGATCTCAAGGATGTCTTCCTCATGCCAGACGATGTTGGACGTTCTCCGCGTCTGAGCTCCCACGTTGTACTGGCTGAGGATCCGGCCTGTGGTGAGGATCAGCGGGTACTTCCGGGTCGTACGCTCGTCGGTGGCCACGAACGGGGTGGGCATGAAGCGGCCCTTGCCCCGCACGAACCCGCCCACGTGCATAAAGCGAGTCCCCTCGGGCGCCGCGTCGTTGCAGGGCCACTGGATGCTGCCCAGCTCATCAAGGCGCCGGAACGAGACGCCCGCGAAGGTTGGTGTAACGCTCGCGATCTCGTCCATGATCTGGCTCGCAGTGTCGTAGTGCATCGGGTAGCCCATGGCAGTCGCCAGCTCGCAGGCGACCTCCCACTCCTGTCGCCCGGTCCGGGCCGCCATCACCGGTCGGACCCGGTTGATCCGGCGCTCGGCATTGGTGAAGGTCCCGTCCTTTTCCAGAAACGAAGTCCCCGGAAGGAAGACATGCGCAAAAGCGGCCGTCTCGTTGAGGAACAGGTCCTGCACGATGAGGAGGTCTAAGGCACTGAGGGCTGCCTTGACGTGTGCTGTGTTGGGATCGGATTGGGCGAGATCCTCGCCTTGCACGAACATCGCCCGAAAGCTGCCGGCCAATGCGGCGTCGAACATGTTGGGGATGCGAAGCCCCGGCTCGGACTCGATCGGCCGACCCCAGACCTGCTCGAAGACCTCGCGGACAGCGTCGTCGGATACATGCCGGTAGCCCGGTAGTTCGTGCGGGAACGAGCCCATGTCGCAGGCGCCTTGCACGTTGTTCTGACCGCGTAGAGGGTTGACGCCAACTCCTTCGCGTCCGATGTTTCCTGTAGCCATCGCGAGGTTGGCCATCGCCATCACCATCGTCGAACCCTGGCTGTGTTCGGTGACTCCGAGTCCGTAGTAGATGGCTGCGTTTGGGGCGCTGGCGTACAGCCGAGCAGCTGCTCGCAGGTCTGCGGCGGGCACACCGGTGAAGGGCTCGACGGCTTCAGGGCTGTTTTCAGCCCCTGTGATGAACACCTCCCAGGTAGCGAAATCAACCGGCTCGCAGCGCTCGGCGACGTAGGCACGATCGATGAGGCCCTCGGTGACCGCGACATGGGCCATTGCGTTGACCACGGCAACGTTGGATCCGGGCTGCAGCTGCAGGTGATGGGCGGCCTCGACGTGCGGGCTACGGACTAAGTCGATACGGCGCGGATCCACGACAACCAACTGCGCGCCTTGGCGGAGGCGGCGTTTCATGCGTGACGCGAAGACTGGATGGCCATCAGTGGGATTGGCCCCGATCACGACGATGACGTCGGCTTCCTCAACTGATCGGAAGTCCTGAGTGCCGGCGGAGGTGCCGAAGGTCTGCTTCAGCCCATATCCAGTGGGGGAGTGGCACACCCGAGCACATGTGTCGACGTTGTTGTTGCCGAAGGCTGCCCGGATCATCTTCTGGACGACATAGACCTCTTCATTCGTGCAGCGGGACGAGGTAATCCCTCCGATGGAGTGGAGTCCGTGCTCAGCCTGGATCGCCTTGAGTCGACGCGCGGAGTAGTCGATGGCCTCGTCCCAGGACACGTCCTGCCAAGGGTCGGTGATCTTCTCGCGGATCATGGGCGAAAGAACGCGGTCGCGGTGCGTGGCATAGCCGAAAGCAAACCGCCCCTTCACGCAGGAGTGTCCCTCGTTGGCGCCCCCATCCTTCGCCGGGACCATCCGCACCACTTGGTCGCCGCGCAACTCAGCTTTGAACGAGCAGCCCACGCCGCAGTACGCGCAGGTGGTCAGCACGGTGCGGGTAGGGACGCCGAGCTGGATGACGGTCTTTTCCTGAAGCGTCGACGTCGGGCAGGCCTGTACGCAAGCGCCGCACGAGACGCACTCGGACTCGAGGAATGACTCCCCAGCGCCGGCGGAGACCTTCGAGTCGAAACCGCGCCCTTGGATCGTCAGGGCGAAGGTTCCCTGGACTTCGTCGCACGCCCGCACGCAGCGGGAGCAGGCAATGCACTTGGCCGGGTCGAATGAAAAATAGGGGTTGCTGTCGTCCTTGGCCAAGTCGAGGTGGTTCTCGCCCTCGTACCCGTAGCGCACCTCGCGAAGCCCGACAACTCCAGCCATGTCTTGGAGTTCGCAGTCTCCATTGGCAGGACAGGTCAGGCAGTCGAGTGGGTGATCGGAGATGTAGAGCTCCATCACTCCTCGGCGAAGCTTCTCAAGTTTCGGGGTCTGGGTTGCCACGGACATGCCAGGCGCGACCGGAGTTGTGCACGATGCGGGAGTACCAGGCCGGCCGTCGATCTCGACCAGACAGAGGCGGCAAGATCCAAAGGCTTCGAGTGAGTCAGTGGCACAAAGCTTGGGTACGTCGATGCCGACCAGTGCCGCAGCTCGCATAACCGAGGTGCCGGCGGGAACCGAGATCGAGCGACCGTCGACGGTGATCGCCACGTCAGCCGCGCCTGGTTGAGCCGGAGTGCCTAGGTCGGGCTCTCGGAGCAGGGTCATGATGCCGCCTCCTGTGTGGACCTGGGATCGAGCCCGAAGTCCTCGGGGAACTGGTGAAGAGCACTGCGCACAGGCATAGGGGTGAGCCCACCCATCGCGCACAGCGAGCCGTCAGTCATCAGCTCGCAGAGATCCTCGAGGAGAACCACGTCGGCGGCGCGGTTAGAGCCGGCGACGATGCGGTCGATGACCTCGACGCCTCGGACGGCACCCACGCGACAGGGGGTGCACTTGCCACAAGACTCCTCGGCGCAGAACTCCATGGCGAAGCGCGCCTGCACGGCCATGTCGACGGTGTCGTCAAACACCACGATGCCGCCGTGGCCGATCATCGCCCCGACAGCGGCGAAGGCCTCGTAGTCCATCGAAAGGTCGAAGCGATCTGGCGCAAGATAGGCGCCCAGGGGGCCACCAACCTGGACCGCGCGTACCGGACGCCCAGAGAGTGTGCCGCCGCCGAAGTCTTCGACGAGTTCCCGTAGGGGTAGGCCGAACGGGGTCTCTACGATTCCACCACGGGCGATGTTGCCAGCGAGCTGGAATACCTGCGTGCCCCGCGAGCGGCCTACACCGAGGGCGTGATAGCCGTCGGCGCCGCCCGCGAGCACCGCGGGGACACTGGCCAAGGTCAGGACGTTGTTGACAACCGTAGGAAGTCCAAAGAGCCCAGCGATGGCCGGGAGTGGCGGCTTGGCCCGCACCATGCCGCGCTTCCCCTCGAGGCTGTCGAGCATCGCGGTCTCCTCGCCGCAGATGTAGGCGCCTGCCCCGACGCGTATCTCGACGTCGAATCGGTGCTCCGAGCCAAGGATTCGCTCACCGAGCCAGCCCTGGTCACGTGCGATCGCGATGGCGGCGCCAAGGACTCCGATGGCATCGGGGTACTCCGACCGGACATAGACGAAACCCTCCGTCGCGCCGACCGCGATCGCAGCGATCGCCAAGCCTTCCAACAAGACGAACGGGTCGCCCTCCATGAGCATCCGGTCGGCGAAGGTGCCGCTGTCACCCTCATCGGCGTTGCAGCAGATGAATTTCTGCTCGCCGACTGCAGCTTCGACAGTTCGCCACTTCACACCGGCCGGAAAGCCGGCTCCGCCGCGTCCTCGGAGCCCGGAGGCGGTGACCTCTTCAATGATCTCTTCGCGGGACATCGCCAGGGCACGGCGAAGCCCAGTCAAACCGCCATGCGCGACGTAGTCCTCAGTCGAGAGCGGGTCGATCACGCCGACCCGCATGAAGGCGAGCCGTTGTTGGCGGACCAGCCAACTGATCTCCTCGGTGAACCCGAGGCCGAGCTCGTGTGCGGCGCCGTGAAGGAACCCTTCGTCGAACATCCCAGACACATCGCTGACCGCAACCGGGCCGTAGGCGACCCGACCGGAGTCGGTGACCACCTCGACCAGGGGTTCAAGCCAAAGGAGACCGCGAGATCCGTTGCGTACGACGACCACGGAATGGCCCCTGCGCTCGGCCTCCAGGCTGATGGCTTCGGCAACCGAGTCGGCTCCGACCGAACAGGCCGCGGAATCGCCGGGCACATAGACCGTGACGCTGGATGTCATGACCTGCTCGGGGTGTCTGCGATCGCAAGGCAAGCAGAGATGATGTCGTCGAATCGCGCCTCCGTGACCCGGCCGTACACACGCCCATCGACGAGGATCGCGGGGGAGAGCGCACAGTTCCCCAAGCAGAAGACCTGGTCGAGGGTGACCGATCCGTCGGGGGTGGTGCCGCCGACCTCGACGCCTAACCGTCGCTGCGCGTGCTCCAGCAGACCCACAGCGCCCAACGCCTGACAGGCTTCGGCGCGGCAGACCATGACCTGGGTGGTGCCTGGTGGTGCCGATCGGAAGTCCCGATAGAAGGTGATGACCCCGTGAACGTCGGCCCGGGAGACGTTGAGCACCGAGGCGATGACCGGAACGGCGTTCGGGTCCACGTAGCCGAACGCTTCCTGCAGCGCATGCAGGATCGGCAGCAAGGGCCCGCGCAGATTCTTGTGCGCCTCGATGATCTCGAGGGCGACGGGCTCGGACCAGGGTTGCCGTACTTCCGTCGATGCCGTCGTCACTGGGCTCCCTCCCTCGCCATCGTGGACTCCTGCTCCAAATGATAGGTCGCCACATTCCCTTCCGTGGGCTCACCCGCCGAGCGGCCTCGGATACCGGAGTTGGCGACGTAGGGTGGAACTCCCGGCGGGCCAACCAGGGAGTCGTTCGTGAGCGTGCAGGAGACGGCGGTCCAGACAGACCGCGTCCTCACGATCCCCAACCTGCTCAGCGTGCTCCGTCTCCTGGGCGTTCCGCTGTTCGTGTGGTTGGTCTTGGTTCCTGAGGCCGATGGCTGGGCCGTAGTGGTTCTTTTCATCAGCGGCATCACCGACTACCTCGATGGCATGCTCGCGCGGCGGTGGAACCAGATTTCCAGGGTCGGTCAGCTCCTTGACCCG
>JANPBY010000094.1:0-2638 GCA_031430645.1 Actinomycetes bacterium | reverse complement strand
CCACGTCACTGTCGAACAGGTTGTTCGTGCGCAGTTTGGTGGCCCCTTCGACGGGTTCGGAACTCTGCGACGGCGTCGCTCCGAGATCGAGTACCCGCAGCGCCCCGGAGACGGGGTCGGAGCCGGCGAGGTCCCAGCCGCCATCGCATCAGCCGAACTGATTCTTGGCGCCGCCAGGCAATTGCTACCCCAGCTCTCGCTCTTCCAATAGAACAACCCGCGGGCCGACGGCACTCGAAAGCAGGGACGCCCCATCCGGCGAAGATGCGAGCTCTATCGGCACTTAGCGTGCTCGGCGAGCGGCACGCTATCGGCACTTCGGTTCGCGACCCATCTGCGGCTTCCGCAGATCAGTCGTCGCCACCGAGAGAGGAGTGAACGACCCAAGGGTCCGCCGGGCTGCCTGCCCGCCGGTCGCCACAGCCCACCCAAAAGGCAACTGCCTGGTCGGGCCACCGACTGGCCGGGTCGAGACCCGGGTATGCGGATGCGAGTGCCGCTCGACAAGGCCCGCCGATGTCGCCGCCCTGGTCCAAGACGGCTTGGGGCAATGGCACGACCGACGCGTACCCGGCTCGATAGGAGTCGAACAGGTCCAGGCGGTAGTGGGCGCGGAACGCGAGGAAGCCAGCCCCGACCAGAACCGCCAGGAGCAAGCCGACCCCGACCACGAGTCCGAGACGGCGATGGCCCGGGCGGGCATCCGCCTCTGACTGTGTGAGGGTCTGAGCCATGAAGGCATGGTGGCATGTTGGTCCCCGGAATGCAGGCCCCGTCGAGAGTTTGGGGGCGCACCGATCGGCACATCCGCTCGGTCGCATCTGAGCCCTCGTGGGCGAGGCAGCGTGCCATCTCGTGGACTTGGCCGGTCAGCCGCCGGTGCTGAGCCGACCATCGCCAGTCGGGCTCAGCAGGCGGTTGCGGTCTAGCTCGGTGGGGTCAACGTACTCGTGCAGGCTCGAGACCGCCTGTGCCTCGATCATGTCCTCCCGAGCCACGTGGACCGCCTTCTCGAGATCCGTCAAAGGCACCGCGTAGTTGCTCTGCTCAGCCACCTCTCCATTGTCTTCCTGACCACCGAGGATGGCGAGCGACATCGGCACTTCGCGCACTGCCGTCGACGATGCGGCGCCACTTCGATCACAAGCCGGTGATGCGCTGCCGCAGGTTCTGCATCCCTCGCTTCGCGTCAGGCTTGATCACGAGCGCGAAGATCAAAGGGAAGATTAGGCCCAAGAAGCCGGTCGGCTTAGGGCTGTCGACTGTCCGTGACACTCGGCAGCCGTCCGGAGTCGACGTGACCTCGAAAGTGTGAACGAACTGTTGTCCGCGGTCCTCACTCGTGAGCACGAGCAGCCTGGGAGGGTCCAGCCTCGTAACGACGACACGGTTGGCGTGGTCCTTGTCGCGAGGGATGCGACCATGCGACACGAAGCTGCTGCCTTCGATGATCGGCCCATTCAGAGGAGGGTCGATCCAGTACGGACCGGGTGACCACTCGGCGTGCTTGCTGACGTCAGCTATGTAGTCGAACGCCTTGCCCGGCGCCGCCGGCGCGTCGATCTGAAAAGTCGTAGTTATCCGCTCGGACACCATGGCTCCTTCCGGGTTCCAGCGCTAAGTCCCACTGATTCATAATGCCCGCCACCGCACACCAATACCGGTACTTGCCCACCAGTGCGAGTCAGATCGGCACATCGGTTCGCGTTGGATTGCCGGGGAACTTCTTGTCGGTCACGTGCGGGTTGGCCTAGGACCCGCTGGTGGCTCAACGGCGTAGACGCGTAGCGCAATCCCTCGAGACGAAAGGGCATATCGCTAGGAGTGTCCAAGCCCTACCATCACGATTCTCATGTTGCGAGGTGCGTCATGTTCAAATCCTGCGCTGTTTCCTTGATCGTGGGTCTGGCCCTGGCGGGCTGCGGTTCTGGATCGCCTGCCGAGCCGGTCGGCGCTGGGCAGCAGGCGACCAACGACACGCCCTTGAGCGCCTCGGCGAACGCGGCCGCTGGCGAGGCCCTGTCTCTCGTCGTCTTGGGAGACTCATGGGGCTACGGCGCCCACTGCGGCGGGTGCACGCCGTGGCCCAAGCTCCTGCCGGCTGACTACGAGTCGTCGTTGGGGGTCGCTGTCGTGCTCACCGATCTGACTGAGAACGGTGGCGACTCCGCCTCCTTGGTCGAGGAACTCAAGAGCAATCCCGTCTACCGCGACACCATCGCCAGCGCCGACGTCGTTGTCTTCAACATGGGCGCCAACGACCTGGAGAAGACTCTCGACCCTGCCGAGCTGACCGACATGTGGACGACCAACCTCGACCGGATGCTTGACGTCGTCCAGGAGCTTCGCGACGGGCAGCCGACCGCTGTGCGGATGGTCGGCGTGAGCAATGAGTACCTCTCGGACGAAGGGCTCCGGCTGAAGGTCGGGGAATCTGGGTCAGTGATCATGGCCGCCTTCAACGAGGTGTCGTGCGCCGTCGCGGCTGACCACGGCGGGCAGTGCGTCGACCTGCGCCCGATCCTCAACGGCTCCGAGGGCAATCAGCCAGCCGACGTCAATACTCAGGAGTCGATGGACAGCGTTTCCGCAGCGATCGTAGCTGTCGGTCTCGCTGAGCTTTCCGTCAAGTAGGGGA
>JANPBY010000093.1:0-8562 GCA_031430645.1 Actinomycetes bacterium | reverse complement strand
GTTGATTCGCCACGACGCCGACGGACCGGCCCTCGACGCGACCGAATCCGCACAAGATGTTAGGGGCGAACAGGGGCTGCACCTCGAGAAACTCTTCGTCGTCGAGAACGGTCTCGATGACGGTGTGCATGTCGTACGGCTGGTTCGCCGAGTCCGGGACGATCGTGTCCAGGGCCAGGTCGGCGTCGTCCAGCGACAAGTCAACGACAACGTCGAAGGAGGGTGGGTCGTCGAGGTTGTTGCTGGGGAGGTAGGAAAGCAGCGCCTTGACGTACTCGACGGCGTCGCCCTCGTCGGCTCCCATGTAGTGAGCGACCCCGCTCTTGGAGTTGTGGGTGCGAGCACCGCCCAGCTCTTCGAACTCGACGTCCTCACCGGTGACCGTCTTGATGACGTCGGGACCGGTGATGAACATGTGTGAGGTCTGGTCGACCATGATGGTGAAGTCGGTGATGGCGGGGGAGTAGACGGCGCCACCGGCGCACGGCCCCATGATCAGCGAGATCTGGGGGACAACCCCCGACGCCAGCACGTTTCGGCGGAAGATCTGCCCATAGAGGCCGAGGGACACGACGCCCTCCTGGATGCGCGCGCCGCCGGAGTCGTTGATGCCGATCATGGGCACCCCGGTCTTCAGGGCCAGGTCCATGATCTTGACGATCTTATCGCCGAAGACTTCGCCCAGCGACCCCCCGAAGACGGTGAAGTCCTGAGCAAAGACACACACCTGGCGTCCGTCGACGGTGCCGAACCCGGTGACGACTCCGTCGCCGTACGGCCGGCGTTTGGCGATCCCGAAGGCGGTCGAGCGGTGCCTGGCGAGAGCATCGGTCTCGACGAACGAGCCCTCGTCGAGCAGGAGGCCGATGCGCTCCCGTGCTGTGTGCTTGCCGCGAGCGTGCTGGGCGGCGACTGCTTTGGCCGAACCGGCGTTCCCAGCCTCGTCCACCTTGTGCCGGAGCTGGGCGAGCTTTCCCTCGGTCGTGTGGAGGTCAGGGAGCGCTTCTTGGTCGGGCTGAGTCTCACTGTGCAGCGGTTCGGCGGCCACGGGGCTCCTCGGGCAGACGTCCTGGGCGGGTGCTGCGTAGCGTAGCCACGTGCCCAATGACTTCGGAGACCTGGAACGGCCTGCGCTGGTTGAGGCCGCGCTCCGGAGATCGCTGGTGCGGCCCGGGTCGCCCTGGACCTCGGTCGACATCCGGGGCCGGACAGGGTCCACGAACCTCGATCTGGTGGAGGCTGCGCAGGCCGGTTCCGGAGTTTCTGGAGCCGTTCTCGTGGCCGAGGAGCAAGTGGCTGGACGCGGTCGACTGGCCAGGGCGTGGCAGAGCCCACCCCGAGCCGGGCTCACGTTCTCGGTGCTGGTTGCCCCGGCCGTCCCGGTCGCTCAGTGGGGGTGGCTGCCCTTGCTTGCCGGCCTCGCGGCGGTCGACGGCATCCGTGCAGCCACCGACCTCGAGACCACCCTGAAGTGGCCGAACGATGTGCTCGCTGCCGATGGCCGCAAGGTGGCTGGGATTCTTGCTGAGCGGGTGGATGCGGGTGGGATCCCGTGCGCTGTCGTGGGCATCGGTATCAATGTGAGCACCCGCGCGGACGAACTCCCCGTCGAGACCGCGACGTCTCTGGTGCTCGCGGGAGCACTTCAAGCGGACCGGCAGACCGTGTTGACGGCGGTGCTGCGCTCGCTGGCGCAGCGGTTGGTGGCCTGGGACGACGGGGGCGCTTTCGCTGAGGAGTACCGCGTCGCGTGTTCGACCCTGGGACAGGAGGTACGCGTCGAGATGCCGGCTCGTGACCCGATCTTCGGTTCAGCGGCCGACGTCGACGAACAAGGTCGCCTGGTCGTGTTGGCCCCCGACGGCAGACGTACGGCGGTGGCAGCGGGTGATGTGATCCATCTGCGCTGACCTGGCTAAAGGTGGAAGAATGCTCGTATGGGCTACCCCGCGAAACTGTTGGCTGAGGGCGAGCGCATCGACTTCGAGATGCGGCCGCACTGGAAGTCGATGATCTTCCCGGCCTTTGTGCTCATCGCCACCGTGGTGATCGGCGGTTATCTGATCGCCAAGGTGCCCGAGGGTTCCAGTGGCACCGCGCTGACCTGGGTGATCGTGGTCGTCGCGGCGGTGCTGCTCATTGGTTGGTTCGTACGGCCGTTGCTCACGTGGCTGACGACGCAGTACGTCTTCACCGACCGGCGGGTCATCACGCGCACGGGCATCGTCGCCCGCTCCGGCCGTGACATGCCCTTGTCCAAGGTCAACGATGTCTCGTTCAGCTATTCGGTCATCGAGCGAGTGCTCCAGTGCGGGACCCTGGAGATCTCCTCGGCTTCCGACGACAACCTGGTCATCGCCGATGTACCGCACGTCGAGCACATCCAGCGCGAGATCTATCGGCTCCGTGAACACGAGGAGCAGCGGCGGCGGCAGGCTTACGGCGGGCCTTCGTCCTCGACCGGTGTCGACGACGACTGAACGGTCCCGCCGTGCCCGATGACCCGCACGGGGATGGCCTCCGCTCCGCGATCGAGGCCCTCGTCCTTGGCGCGGAACCACGCTACGACACGGATGGTTTCGAAGCGGCGGCCGGCATCGACATCGCGCGGGCGCGACTCTATTGGCGAGCGCTGGGCTTCTCCGACGCCGATCCCGGGGAGTCGCCGTACACCGATACCGATGTCGCCGCCCTCCAGCGCGCGGTCGCCCTTGTTGAGGAGGGTGGGATCGAGGAGGGGTACGTCCTGGCGCTGACCCGCGCCATGGGCCAGACCTTGGCCCGCCTTGCCGACTGGCAGGTGGATATCGCCGTCGACAGGCTGCAGGCCGAAGGCCGCCCGCTGGATGCCGAGCGTGCCCGGGATCGGCTCGAAGCCAGTCTCCCCGCGCTCGAGCGGCTGGTCGTGCACGCCTGGCGGCGGCACCTGCTGGCTGCCGTTGGCCGAGTGCTCGACGCCGACCAGGATGGGCTTGCGACGGTTTCGCTCACGGTCGGATTTGCCGATCTGGTCGACTTCACAGCCCTTGCGAGACGGCAGACCGAGGATGAGCTCGGCGAACTCGTCGAACGCTTCGAGAGCTGGGCGTCTGAGCTCGTCGTCGGCCTTGGCGGTCGGTTGGTCAAGACCATGGGCGATGAGGTGCTGTTCGCGGCGGTCGAGCCCGAGATCGGGATTGAAGCGGCGCTGCGGCTGGCTGAAGGCCTCGGGGATGGCTTTCCCGCCATCCGGGTCGGGGTGGCTAGCGGGCGGGTCCTCCATCGCATGGGAGACGTGTTCGGAACCCCCGTGAACCTCGCCAGCCGACTGACTGCCTTTGCCGACCCGCACACGGTTCTGTCGGATGCGGCGACGGCTGCGGTGGGTGGACTGCTTCCCGGGGTGACTGCCGTTCCCCTGACAGTTCGCCCAGTTCGCGGCCTTGGAGTGGTCGAACCCTGGCTACTTTCACCAACGCCGCTCTCCTCCCCTGGTGCATAACTGGGTGATCTGAGGCTCAACGCGAGGCCCCGAACAGCCGAGTGATAACTAGGCGATGTTTGTCGTCGGGGATCGATCAGGAGGGGTGGCTGCTGTGAGTGTGCTCGAGCCTGCCCCTCAGTGGCGCGCCACTGACCGGCTAAGTGGCTCAGATGTCTCCGCCACCAGGTTGCACGCATTGGTGGCCATCGCCAAGGTGGTCAGTGCGGCTGAGGCCTTCGACGACGTCCTTCGGCTGACTGCGGCGGAGTCCCGGGCGGCTTTGGAAGCGGCGAGCTTGTCCCTCTCGGTCTGGGAGCGGGACCGCGGCTGGGTCCGGACCTTGCTCAATGTCGGGGATCTAGGCCCTGGAGAGGAGCCCGACGGGGGGGACGAGGTCTATGCCATCACTGACTACCCCTGCATCGAGGCCCTGCTCGACAACCGCCCATACGTTCAACGCGTCGACGCCGACCCAACGACCCCGGGGTACGACTCCGCGGTGGTCGCGTTGCTCCGCTCCCTGGGCAAGGGATCCTGCATGGGAGTCCCGGTCGTGCTCGAGGGCCGAATCTGGGGTGAATTGTTTGCCACCCGTTACGCCGGCGATGAGCCGTACGGCCCCGAGGATCTCGACTTCGCCCTGGCTGTCGCTGGGCAGATCGCGGCAGGTGCCGCCCAGGTGCAGCATCTTGAGCGGGTCTCCCGGCTGGCCTACACCGATCCGCTGACCGGGCTAGCCAATCGCCGTGCAATTGACGACCGGTTGGATGCTGCGATCGCCCGCCACCATGAGCATGGCTCGTCGGTGAGTCTGGTGATCGCCGACGTCAACGGATTGAAGCGGATCAACGATGACCGGGGGCACGAGGCCGGGGATCGCGCGCTGGTGCACTTCGCGGGATTGCTGTCGGCGTCCGCTGGACTGGTTCCTGGCAGCCTCGCCGGGCGGTTATCCGGAGATGAGTTCTGCGTCGTCATCGAGGGTGCCGCCGCGGACCACGCGGTGTGGGTCGCGGAGGATCTATGTCGCCGGGCCTCGGTTGGCCTGGACGAAGGCGTGGCCTGTGGGGTGGCCTCCACCGGTGACCCCGTGGGCCTCATCGACACTCCCGCGCGGCTCTTTCGCCTGGCCGACGCCGCCCAAACCCGAGCCAAGCGCAGTCGGTCGCGAGGCCCTGTTGTGGCTGGCCGCGGGCTCCCCAGCGATGCCACCGTGCGACTGGCTGATGTTCAACGTTCGCCGGGTGACGATCGGCGGCGGGTGCGTTCGCGCGGAGCCATCGACCCGGTCCGTGTGCTCGACGACGTGGTGGCGACGCTCGACCACAGCGCCGCAAGCGATACCTCTGCTCGCCTCGAGGTGGTGGCCGACGCCGTCTCCCGACTCGTGGACGCAGCCTCGTGGTGGGTGTCCTATGTGGCTCCTGGTACGACGAGCCTGGTCAGCATCGGTTTCTCGGCGATCCGGGTCTCCTCGGGCCAGCCGAACGGCAGCCAGGCCATGGATGCTGTGTCCGGGCAGCCCTTCGATCTTGACGATTACCCCGACACTGCATACGCGGTAAACGGTGGGTCACTTCTCGTCCTGGCTGATGGGGTCGGCGTCGACCCGGCCGAGTTGGCGATCTTGACCGCCGCTGGCTGGACGGGAAACTTGATGGCCGGCGGACGCGACCACGAAGGTGGCGGTTGGCTGCTGGAGGTCTATACCGACGAGATCAGTTCGCCGGTCGACGATCTGGCGCCGACCCTGCGTGCCCTGGTGGCGTTGGCCTTGATGAGGGTCTCGGGCTAGAGCGGGGAGCGCAGCCCGGCCTTCAGCTCATCGTCGTCGTCGAAGCGCGGGAAAACATAGGTCCGATAGGACCAGAATCGGAACAGGGTGCTGAGGCCGAGGCCGATGACGTTGGCGGAGAGGTTGTCGGCCAGCGGGCTGGTGAAATCCAGGACGTAGTGGGAGAACCACAGGCAGACCAGGGCGATCGCGAGGCCGATGGCGTTGAAGACCAAGAACAGGACGTACTCGCGGGCGTAGCCCTGGTGTCGCCGGTTGCGGTAGGTCCAGAACCGGTTACCGAGATAGGCCACGATCGTGGCGAGGACGACCGAGATGACCTTGGCGGTCAGCGGCTTGTCGTAGAGCGGGCCTTCGCCGCCGGCGAACCGGAGCAGGTTGAAGACACCCACATCGACGACGAGCGCGACCAGACCGACGGTTCCGAACTTCGCGACCTCACGGGCCAACCGTCGGGCCGCGGGAGGGAGACCGACCACGTGTCGAGCCTATCCGGGCCCGCCGTGACACCATGGCCACCCGTCGGGGCGTTGCCCGTCACACCGCGCTGCGCGGTCGGCTCGAGGAGGCATTGATGGTCGACTTCGTGTTGGACGCGGACTACGAAACCCTGCGATCAACGGTCGAGCAGTTCGCGCGCGACGTGGTCGCACCGCAGATCGGTGACCTCTACGAACGATCTGAGTTCCCGGTGGACATCGTTGCGCAGATGGGCGCGATGGGGCTGTTCGGCCTGCCCTTCGCCGAGGAGCACGGCGGCATGGGCGGGGATTACTTCGCCCTCTGTCTGGTCCTCGAGGAGCTCGCGCGCGTGGACTCGTCGGTCGCCATCACCCTCGAAGCTGCGGTCTCCCTCGGGGCGATGCCGATCTATCGGTTCGGGTCGCCGGAACTGAAGGAGGAGTGGCTTCCGCGGCTCACCGCCGGGGAGCTGATCGGCGCGTTCGGCCTGACTGAGCCGGGCGGTGGAACCGATGCAGGGGCGACTCGAACCACGGCTCGCCTCGACGGAGACACCTGGATCATCAACGGCAGCAAGGCTTTCATCACCAACAGCGGCACGGTGCTCACTGGCTTCGTGACGGTCACCGCTGTCACGGGCGAACGAGCCGACGGTGGCAAGGAGATCTCAGCGATCCTGGTTCCCGCGGGAACGCCAGGTTTCACGGTAGGGCCGCCCTACTCCAAGGTCGGTTGGCGTTGCTCGGACACCCATGAGCTGGCCTTCGTCGATTGCAGGGTGCCTGCGAGCAACCTGGTCGGAGAGCTCGGCCGTGGATATGCACAGTTCCTCCAGATCCTTGATGAGGGCCGGATCGCGCTCGCCGCGCTCTCGGTGGGGCTGGCTCAGGGTTGCGTCGACGAGTCGGTCCGCTACGCCCGCGAGCGGGAGGCGTTCGGGCGCCCGATCGGGGACAACCAGGGGCTGGCGTTCCAAGTTGCCGATCTGGAGGTACGCGCGCACACCGCCCGCCTCGCGTACTACGACGCGGCAGCCCGAATGCTCGCTGGACAGCCGTTCAAGAGGCAGGCTGCGATCGCCAAGCTTGTGGCGTCTGAAGCCGCGATGGACAACGCCAGGGTCGCGACCCAGGTGTTTGGCGGCTACGGGTTCATGAACGACTATCCAGTCGGCCGCTTCTATCGAGATGCCAAGGTTCTCGAGATCGGAGAGGGAACGTCTGAGGTTCAGCGGATGCTGATCGCCCGGGACCTCGGACTCTAGGTTGAGTCCCTCCCGGGGGCGTGCGCATGAGTCACACGTCGCCGACGCCCACGAGGTGATCCGCGTACATGGCGCGCGCGTGAACAACCTCAAGAACATCAGCGTCGAGCTCCCCAAGCGTCGGCTGACGGTGTTCACCGGAGTCTCCGGCTCGGGCAAGAGCTCGCTGGTGTTCGGAACGATCGCCGCGGAGTCCCAGCGGATGATCAACGAGACCTACAGCGCCTTCGTGCAGGGTTTCATGCCGACGCTGGCGCGGCCGGATGTCGACGTACTCGAAGGGTTGACGACCGCGATCATCGTCGACCAGGAGCGGATGGGCACCGACCCCCGCTCCACGGTTGGTACAGCCACCGATGCCAACGCCATGCTGCGCGTCCTCTTCAGCCGGCTCGGGAAGCCGCACATCGGCTCGCCCCAGGCGTTCTCCTTCAACGTCGCGTCGATCTCGGGCGCCGGCGCGGTCACCCTCGAGCGGGGAGGCCGCACGACGAAGGAGCGGCGAAGCTTCAACATCCTCGGCGGCATGTGCCCTCGGTGCGAGGGACGGGGCGCGGTCACCGACTTCGACCTGTCGGCGCTGTACGACGAGAGCCTGTCCCTCAACGAGGGTGCGATCACTGTCCCTGGCTACAGCATGGAGGGCTGGTACGGCCGTATCTACCGCGGCTGCGGCTTCTTCGACCCGGACAAGCCGATCAAGAAGTTCACCAAGAGGGAACTCGACGCCCTGCTCTACAAAGAGCCGACCAAGATCAAGGTCGAGGGCATCAATCTCGCCTACACCGGGCTCGTTCCCCAGATCCAGAAATCGTTCCTGGCCAAGGATGTCGACGCGATGCAGCCGCACATCCGGGCCTTCGTTGACCGCGCGGTCACGTTTGCCACCTGCGCCGACTGCGACGGCTCAAGGCTCAGTGCGCAGGCCAGGTCATCGAAGATCAAGGGGATCAACATCGCCGATGCCTGCGCGATGCAGATCAGCGACCTGGCCGCGTGGGTGAGTGGCCTCGGCGACGCCTCGATGGCCCCGCTGCTCAGCACTCTGCGAGGGACTCTGGACTCCTTCGTGGAGATCGGTCTGGGCTACCTGTCCCTCGACCGGCCGTCCGGCACCCTGTCAGGCGGCGAGTCCCAGCGCACCAAGATGATCCGCCACCTCGGGTCGTCCCTCACCGACGTCACTTACGTCTTCGACGAACCGACCATCGGACTCCACCCGCACGACATCGAGCGGATGAACGAACTGTTGCTGCAGTTGCGCGACAAGGGCAACACGGTGCTCGTCGTTGAGCACAAGCCGGTGGTGATCGCGATCGCTGACCACGTCGTCGATCTCGGCCCGAAGGCCGGGACCGGGGGTGGCCAGGTGATGTACGAGGGGACCGTCGAGGGGTTGCGGAAGAGCGACACGATCACCGGCCGTCACCTCGGTGACCGGGCGACGATCAAGCAAGCGGTCCGGACTTCGTCATCGGCTTTCGAGGTGCGTGGCGCCGACACCCACAACCTGCGGGATGTCGACGTCGACATCCCGCTCGGCGTGCTCGTCGTCCTGACGGGGGTTGCCGGCTCCGG
>JANPBY010000092.1:0-1664 GCA_031430645.1 Actinomycetes bacterium | reverse complement strand
CCTTGGCGCCCGGCACGAGCACCGCTCCGATCACCAGGTCGGCGTCGACACAGGCGCGCTCGATCTCGTACTTGTTCGAGGCGACGGTCTGCACATGGCCCTGGTAGATCCGGTCCATCGACCGCAGCCGGTCGATGTTCTTGTCCATGACGATGACCTCGGCCTCCATGCCGAGCGCGATTGCCGCTGCGTTCATACCGGCGACACCAGCGCCGATCACGACGACCTTCGCGGCCCACACACCGGACACGCCGCCCATCAGGACACCGCGACCACCGTTGGCCTTCTGCAACGTCGCGGCACCGACCTGCGGAGCCATCCGGCCAGCGACCTCGGACATCGGGGCCAATAGCGGCAGCGAACGGTCGGCGAGTTCGACCGTCTCGTACGCAATGCCGGTGACCTTGTTCTTGAGCAGCGCCTCGGTGCACGGCTTGTCAGCAGCGAGATGCAGGTAAGTGAAAAGGGTCTGGCCCTCTTGCATGAGGTCGTACTCCTGCGCGACCGGCTCCTTGACCTTCAGGAGCAGTTCGGCGCTGGTCCAGACGTCCTTGGCGGTCGGCAGGATCTTCGCTCCAGCGGCAACGAATTCGTCGTCGGTGATGGCAGAGCCCACACCCGCGTCGTGCTCGATGACGACCTCATGACCGTGGTCGACCAACTCGTGGACGCCGGCGGGGGTGATCGCCACCCGGTACTCGTGATTCTTGACCTCGCGGGGAACGCCGACCTTCACGTCGATGCACGTCCTTACGTTGAATGGCTACCAGGAGCCGCGACGACCTCGACGGCCCCGCCACAGTAGCGCTTTTCGTGGCGAACAGGCCCGTGGGCGATGGATTCCGTCGTCAGGACGGGTGAACAGTGCGGAGTCCGGCCCATCCGGCTGTTCGATGCACGACCGCCGCCAGCACGCCGGCAACCAGCGATGGGTTCATGAGCCGTGCCTCGAGCACGCCCGCGACGACCTCGTCGAGCGGGAACCAAGCGACCTCCATGCCGACCTCCTCGCCCTCGGGCACATAGGACTCGTCGGTGTCGGACGGCGTGATGTCGCGGGCCAGGAAGATCGTCAGCCGTTCCGAACTGCCGCCCGGAGTCGTGTGGAAGTCGAGCAACTCGAACCAGCGACCCGCAGCAAACCCCGTCTCCTCGATCAGCTCGCGCCTCGCGGTGTCCACGACCGGCTCGCCCGGCGCATCGCGCAGCCCTGCCGGCAGCTCCCAGCACATCGACCGCACCGGGTGGCGGTACTGACGCACGAGCAGCACGCGATCATCGGCATCGAGCGCGAGCACGGCCACGGCGCCCGGGTGCACGACGTAGTCGCGCACGACCTCGCCCGCCTCACCGAGATCAACCCGATCGGTGCAGACCGTCCACACAGCGCCGCGAAAGTCCACGACTGACGAACGAACCGGACGCGGCTCGCTCGTGTCGGCCAGTGGCGCCTCGCTCACGCGGAGGCGGTGGGCTGACCCGTTGCCGTCAGGTCGGTCGTGACCTCAGCGGCCTCAGCGGCCGCGACCTGCCGTTCCAACGCGGCTGCGACGAGTCCGATGAACAACGGGTGCGCGCGGGTCGGGCGCGACCGGAACTCCGGGTGCGCTTGGGTCGACACGTAGTACGGATGCACCTCGCGCGGCAGTTCGACGAACTCGACG
>JANPBY010000091.1:0-2384 GCA_031430645.1 Actinomycetes bacterium | reverse complement strand
TTGTTGGTTCTGGTTTGTGCGTGCTTTTGTGACATTTCCCCGGGTTTTTTTTTATTTTTTTTCCGCTTCTGGCGGTTTTTCGTTTAAAAATCGTCAAACTACGCGGGGCTCGAGGCTCGTGAGGTAGGAGTCCATCGCGGGGCTCATCGCGCGCTGGTCATCGAGCAGCCATTGCACCTGCAGGCCGTCCCAGAGCGCGACGATCACGGCGGCTGACACCTCCGCGTCGAGGTCGGCCCTGATGTCCTGGGATGCCTGCCCCGCACGCACCTCGGCGGCGATCATCGCGAGCAGGTCGGCGTAGCGTTGCACGAAGAACGCGTGCGCCGGGTGCTCAGGGTCGGTAGCCTCGGCGGCCAAAGTGACGAAGAGTCGGACGAGACCATCGGACTGGCTGTCCCGCCGTACGGCGTGCCGCAACGCGTCGAGCACGCCCTGCTGGGCGAGATCGGCAGCGAACAGGGCGTTGTTCTGGCTGTCTCGCTGCTGGAGGACTGCGGCGAGCAGGGCCTCCTTGGAGTCGAAGTGATGCAGCACACCGGCCTGGCTGAGACCGACCCGCTCAGCAATCTCGCGCATCGAGCCGCCGCGAAATCCCTGCTGTGCGAACACCTCTAGCGCCGTGCTTAAGATCTCCTCGCGGCGGGCCGCGGTCTTGGCGTACGGCCCCCGGATGGTCCCCTGCTGGCTCATTCGAGTCACTCTAGAGGTGTTCTCGATGAAAACCTAGACATCGCTCGGTTTTCGTTCTAGGCTGCCCGGCATCCCAAGCACTCCGGCCTCTAGCACCTGAGGACCCATCGATGAGTACCAAGCCAACTCCCGTCGACGAGGCCGACCTCCATGCCCGGCTGGCCACCTTGACCCTCGAGCAGAAGGTCGAGCTCCTCACCGGCCGCGACTTCTGGGCGCTCAACGACGCGCCCGTTGCTGGTCTGCGCCGGATGGTCCTCTCCGACGGGCCGGCTGGTGTCCGGGGTGAGCGTTGGGACGAGCGGAGCCCCTCCGCCAACGTCCCCACCCCCACCGCGCTGGCTGCGACCTGGGACGAGGCGCTGGTCGGGCGGATCGGTCACTTGCTGGCCAGCGAATCCCGAGCGAAGGGCGTCGACGTACTCCTCGCACCAACGGTCAACCTGCACCGGAGTCCCTACGGTGGTCGGCACTTCGAGTGCCTGAGCGAGGACCCGTTCCTGACGGGCCGGATCGGTACGGCGTACGTCCAGGGGGTTCAGTCGGGTGGCGTCGCGGCCACCGTCAAGCACTTCGTCGGCAACGACTCCGAGACCGACCGCTTCACCGTCGATGCCCGCATCGACGAGCGCACCCTGCACGAGCTCTACCTCGCGCCGTTCGAGACGATCGTGGCCGACGGCGTGTGGGCGGTCATGTCCGCCTACAACCAGGTGAACGGCACCACGATGACCGAGTCAGCGCTCCAGCGTGACGTGCTCAAGGGCGAGTGGGGCTTCGACGGGATGGTCATGTCCGACTGGTACGCCGCCCGTACGCTCGCCGCCGCCGGCGAGGAGCTGCTCGACCTCGTCATGCCCGGCCCGACCGGTCCCTGGGGCGCGGCGCTCGTCGCGGCAGTCGAGGACGGCTCGATCCCTGAGTCGTCGGTCGACGACAAGGTGCTCCGCCTCCTGCGCCTGGCCGCGCGCGTCGGTGCGCTGTCCGGTGTTGCGGCCGCCGTACCCGCTGTCACCCCGTGGACCCACGACCAGATCGCCGCCGAGCTGCGGTCCGCTGCCGCGGCTGGGTTCGTGCTCGCCCGAAACGAGGGCGGCGTCCTCCCCCTCGCCGACAGCGTCCGCAGCGTCGCTGTGATCGGCCCGAACGCGGCCGCCGGCCGCACCCTGGGCGGGGGCAGCGCCACCGTCTTCCCCTACTACACGGTCTCCCCGCTGGACGGCATCCTCGCGGCCGCCGATGACCGCCTCACCGTCACCCACTCGGTGGGCGTGCGCTCGTCCGACCGACTCGCCCCGACCACCTCCGACCAGCTGCTCCTCCCGGACGACTCTGGGCCGGGTGCGGTCGTCCGCTTCCTCGACGCCGATGGCGCCGAGCTCGGCAGCGAGGTCCGCCTCGGGTCCGCCTACACGTGGCTGGGCCTCGTCAACGACGACCTCGCCGTGCCGGACGTGGCGACGGTCGAGGTCGCGACCCGCTTGGTCGTGTCCGAGTCCGGCTCCTACCTCGTCGGCGCCGCGGGCGTCGGCGCGTTCCGCCTCACTGTCGGTGGCGACGTCACCGTCGACGAGCAGGTCGCGCTGCCCGACGGAGCCGATGCTGTCGAGGCGATGATGACGCCGCCGCAGCGCTCGACGTCGATCGCCTTCAGGGCAGGCGAGCCGATCGACGTGCTCCTGAGCTTCACC
>JANPBY010000090.1:0-6309 GCA_031430645.1 Actinomycetes bacterium | reverse complement strand
CACCCTGGTGACGGCGTCAGGGCCGGGCTGGAACTGTCTCGCTTCTACCGCAACAGTTGTGGACTGCCTGCTGCCGACCCTGCCTGTCGGCGCGCCGTCGGTGGTCACGCTCGTCGTCGATGTTGGTCCGGAAGCCTTCCCGCAGGTCAGCAATACCGCGACCGTCGACTCAGGCACTCCTGACCCGAACTCCGACGACAACACCTCGACCGATCTGGCTCCGGTGCCGGCCCTTGTCGACCTGGCCGTCGTCAAGACGCACACTGCGTCTGTCGTGTCGGTGGGGGAGCAGCTCACCTACTCCCTGGCCGTCTCCAACCTCGGTCCGACTGATGACCCGGCCACCGTCACCGTCACTGACGATGTGCCGATCGGGCTGACGTACGTCTCCGCGACCGGCGACGGGTGGACCTGTTCGGCGGTAGCCCAACTCGTCACGTGCACCAGGGCTGGTCTAGCCGTGGGCGATGCGCCGGTCATCGCGCTCGTGGTCTCCGTGGGACCGGAGGCCGCTCCGAGCGTGACGAACTCGGCCGTGGTTGGTTCGCCCTCCACCGACATCGACCCGGACAACAACACTGACACCGACCCGACCGATATCCGGGCTGTTGTTGACCTCACGATCGCCAAGACGATCCTGACGCCGGTCGTGACCGGGGCCGTGGTCCGTTATCGGCTGGTCGTAGCCAACCTCGGGCCGTCGAGCGAGGCTGGCCCGATCGTGGTCACGGACCCCGTCCCAACCGGGCTGTCTGCTGCGTCGGCTGCGGGAGATGGCTGGACCTGCGTCACCACAGGGGCAACGGTCTCCTGCTCACGGCCAGGGCCGTTGGCTGCGGGTGAGTCTGCGCCGCCGATCGTGTTAACCGCCACAGTCGTTGCACTGGCCGGGAGCACCATCACCAACCAGGCGTCGGTGGCCGGGACGACCTACGACATCGACCCGGTGAACAACGCAGGAGTCGCCTCCGCTGCGGTCCTCGCCGCAGATGACGGGAGCCTCCCCGACACCGGGGCTGACGTCTCACGCGCGGTCAGCTACGGCATCTTCCTCATCGCGCTAGGACTGGTGCTCTTCGTTCTCGGTTCCGGACGTCGCCGACGCGTGTGAGGATGGGGACGTCCCCCGTCATACGCCCATCGGAGCAGGCTCGCGTGACCGACCTCATCGACACGACGGAGATGTACCTCCGCACGATCTTCGAGCTTGAAGAAGAAGGCATCGTTCCTCTCCGCGCGCGAATCGCCGAGCGACTGGGGCAGAGTGGGCCGACCGTCAGCCAGACGGTGGCTCGGATGGAACGCGACGATCTCGTGACGGTGGAGGGTGACCGACACCTCGAGTTGTCGGCCATGGGGCGGACGTTGGCTACTCGGGTCATGCGCAAGCACCGCCTGGCCGAATGCCTTCTGGTCGACGTCATCGGGATGCCGTGGGAGGACGTGCACGCCGAGGCCTGTCGGTGGGAGCACGTGATGTCGGAGTCGGTCGAGCGGCGGCTGCTCGAGCTGCTCGGGCATCCGACCGTGTCGCCCTACGGCAACCCGATCCCGGGGCTCGCTGAGCTCGGCGACGCGCCGTCGGACGGCGCGATCATCGCGTCTGACGCTCATCTCGTGTCGCTCGCGGCGGCTGCGTCGGACGAACCGCATCGAGTGGTCATCCGCCGCATCGGGGAACCCGTGCAGACGGACCAGACGTTGATGGCCTCGTTGCGTCGTGCCGGCGTACGTCCGGGAGAGGTCGTCAAGGTGACTACGTCGGCTGGTG
Organism: Actinomycetes bacterium; assembly: GCA_031430645.1. Taxonomy (GTDB): domain Bacteria; phylum Actinomycetota; class Actinomycetes; order DATJPE01; family DATJPE01; genus JANPBY01. The sequence continues at coordinate 4,538 of JANPBY010000090.1, read as the reverse complement.
GGGTGCTCGTCGGTTCGGGCATGGAGTACGCCGAGCTCGATCTCGAAACTGCCGGCCACGTATTCGTCGCCGTGGGCGCGAGCAGCTGAACGAGTTGCGCTGACCGTGAGTTTCTTCCGCCCTCGTTCAGCGGTCCCGTCGACCGATGTATCCGGCGGCCTGGTGCTGCTCTCGGCCGGCGCGCTGTTGGTCGATGTACGTGAGGCTCGTGAGTTCGCGGCTGGTCACGCCCCAGGTGCCGTAAACATCCCGCTGAGCGCGCTACGCAAGTCTGCGGGCTCGTTGCCGCCGGAACGGGATCTCGTGGTCATGTGTCGCTCGGGCCATCGTTCGGGAATCGCCGTCCGGGCGCTCTCCGACGGCAGCCGTACCGTCACCAACCTGCACGGCGGCATCCAAGCCTGGGCCGCCGCAGGCCACCCCATCCTGACCAGCTCACCACCGCCCAAGTAGCCCTGGTCGGCTCAGGCAGCCACGTCGTCGGGAGCGCCCTGACCGTAGCGATTGCCCGGTCGAATTCGGCGCGGTCCCCAGACACGAACCCGGCAAGCGGTCCCGACAGGTCCTCGGCATGGCTGACCATGGCGACATCCCATGTGTAGGTGACTTGGCCGAGCGACCAGCGGAAGTGAAGGTCGATGCTCTGGCTGCTGCGAACGAAGCGGCCGCCGGGCGGCTGGACCCCCTGAACGGTTGCCGTGTGCGCCGGGCTCGAAGACGAATCCGCTCGCCGCGAGAACGGGGCCGAGGATGGATGCGCCCTCGACGAGAGTCGCTACTTGCTTCTCGGCTGTGACAGCCTGAGTGTCACCGATCTGGCGGCACGAATGACTGTTCGCCCCGAGGTCAGACGAGTTAGAACGGCACATTGGCTCGGGAATGACTCGGGCGGCTCAAGCGCCCTGGATCCGGTTGGCAAGGATCGAGACCGTCTCCTCCAGCGCCATCCGATGGTTCGACCAGCCGTCCTGGACCTCCCCGAGGTAACCGCGGAGCGCCAAGGTCATTGCTGACTGGCCGAGCTGGTTCAGAGTGGGTAAGACCTGACGTGCCGCCTCGTCCTTCGACACGATCTGTCCGGTGTCGAAGGTGACCACCATGCGGGCGAGAGTGAGCAGCACATTGCGCTCGTCGCCGTCCAGATCGCCCAGAAGCGACGCTAGTCCATCCTTCATGGATGTGCGTAGGTCTTGCGCGGGCACTGGTTTCAGCAGTTCCGTAGGAGGGACCCCGGTCAGAACTTGCGCGTGCTGCAACAGGCTCGTCACGAGGACCGCAAGATCAGGGTTGACGTGCCGTCGGGGAACACGACCCCCGCCGAAGTCGTCCCGCAGCCACTCGCCGTAAAGGAAGTCGCACACGGGTGGATAGGTCCATGGAACAACATCCTCGAGAACCAAGGAGGTGAGTTCAATCGGTCTCCCCGGCGTGCTGATCGCTCTCCGGCCCGAATAGTTGAAGAGGAAGCGGACGAGACCTTCCCGTTCGTCGCGCAGCAACGACCGTTGCGTGACCAGCAGCGGCCAGCAGCAGGTCCAAGTCACTGTCCTGACGCAAACCACCGACAACTGCGGACCCGTAGAGATACAAGCCAGCGACCCCGCCGTGGTCGTGGTTCTCGACCAGGTCCCTGAGGTCTTCGGCCACTCGTAGGTCGTTCACTCGCGCATACTGCCGGATCAGCTGGTGATCAGGCGATCGATAGCATCACTTAGGTTCTGCCCTGGTCGCGGCCCTCGTGTCCCCGCTACCGCGGGGTAGAGCATCTCCGGAGCTGCGATCTGGTCCATCTGGGTCATGGACCCGTCGCGCGAAGGAGTGTAGAACGAGCGCGAGGGACCGGGTTGGCTGGCCCTCAGGGGCCTGGAGGCAATGATGGCGCGACGACGACCGGCTCTGGTTCTGGCCCTTCTCCTCGCCTGCGCGGCCGGGCTGGCACCGCCCGCGAGCGCTGCCCCGACCGCAGCCGCCCCGTCCGCCACAGACGCCACAGCGCAGATCACGCCCACCCCGACCAGCGTGCAGCTCCGGAGCGCACCGCTGCGGATCACCCCGGCCGGCGGCGTCCGGGTGGTGATGTGGGTCAGGTGCATCCCAGGGATCCAGCATCTCGGGATCAGTGTCGGCGTGTACCAGGGCAGCGTCTTCAGTGGCGAGACGGTGGAGCCTCCGGCGGACGAGATGCCCGTCTGTGACGGTCAGCGTCAACGGTTCGTCGTCACCGTCCCGCGGCCCGAGATGGGGAAGTTCCGTGCGGGCCAAGCCCAGATCGAGGTGTACCTGGCCGCCTACAACCCGGCGACCCAGACCGACGCCGACTCCAGTGACGGCACCATTGCGAGGCTGTACCGCCCTTGTAAGGCGTGAGGGACGGCGAGAGGGCGCTGGTGGTGTGCCGGGCAGCGCCGGAGGCTCGATCGCGCACAACGGCACATCTGCGCGGCTCTACCTGATGCGCAAGGACTTAGGATTCAGCCCTCCGCATCCAGCCCCGTCCCACCGCGTCAGTTGGGTTGGGCTACCCGTCGATTGACGCTTCATCGAGGCGGCCCAGCACCTCTGACAGCGTTTCGGCCGGCCGCTGCTGGGAGTTGTCCACCCACAAGCCCATGCGAGGGGTGGCTCTGACCCATTCCCAGAGCGCGTCGGGGGTCCACGTGACGTACCCCGGCTCCGCTCGACCAGCGTCGCGTCGACCGGCCACCTGTGGATCGGGGTCCAGCACAATGACGTGTCGAGGCCTGACTGTCAGCAAGTCGAGGTACGTGGCTAGGTCGTCTCCCAGGATCACGTCCTCCACTACCACCGTGAATCCCGCGAGGGCGTACTCAGATGCGACGTGCGCGGAGAGCCGATAGCGAAGCCACAGTTGCTCCAGACTATCGGCGCTCTCCTCAGGTTCGGCCTCGACGCGTCCGGAAACGATCATCGTCCTGAAGATGTCCCCTTCGAGATGAACAGCCCGAGGGAATGATCCGGCCAGCAGTCGAGCCAACGTCGACTTGCCGGACGCCATCATTCCGGTTACGACGATGACGTCTGGCGACGCCGGTCCCTCCATTGCGGCCGACTCCTTACCTGTCGTTCTGGCTGCTGACGCGGTTTGCCACGAAACCTAGTGGTGCTAGGGCTGCTCGTCCTGGTTGCGTCTCCACGTGTTCCGCGCCCATTCCCCGCCTCATGCTGCGGTAGCCCGGACGACGAAGGGCGAGCCCTATTGCCGGATCAGCCCTTCATGATGCGAGGCATATCGGCACATCGGAGTTGACTCTCGCTCGGTGCTCTCGGCCACGGAGGCGCTCAAGAGCCAGGTGGTGGCTCATTCCTGCTCGCTGTGGGCCAGAGCCACGGAGTCGCAGTCAGGAGTGCAACAGCCAGAATGGCTATCACCACCTGACCGCTCCTGCCTCGCCACCTTGGTGGAGCGCAAGTCCAGGTTCGTGATGCTGGTCAAGATCCCCGGCCGGCACACCTCCGAGGAAGCCGTGGCCGCCCTCGCCGGCCGGATCCAGGCGCTGCCCACGGAGCTGTTTCGGTCGCTGACCTGGGACCAGGGCAAGGAGATGCCCCTGCACAAGCAGTTCACCATCGACACCGGCATCCAGATCTACTTCTGCGACCCCAAGAGCCCCTGGCAACGCGGCTCGAACGAGAACACCAACGGGCTCCTGCGCCAGTACTTCCCAAAGGCCGAAGCCTCGCCGGGTTCACACAAGAAGACCTCGACCAGGTCGCCGCGAAACTCAACGGACGCCCTCGACAGACCCTCGGCTTCATGACACCGTCCCAGTCACTTACTCAAACGTTGCCATGACTGGTTGAGATCACCCCGGATATTGCTCGAGTAGCACTGACCAGAGCCGGCCACTGCCAGGTGACTGTTCGCTCTTTCAGGTTCCAGCCTGGCGAGCGCTGGCCCGGTTGTGGTCTAGGCGGCGTCGTCCCATGGAAGTTGATCTGGGTCGGGGCCTGCTCTGGGTTGGCTGGTGCCGATGAGGTTTCCGTGTCGGTCGGTGAAGGTGAGGGTGCCGGCGGGGTTGCCTTCGATTCGGATGCCGTGGGTGTGGGTGTAGTCGTGGTGGTACCAGCACAGGAGGAGTCCTTCGCGGGGGTCTGTTCTTCCGCCTTGGGACCACAGGGTCTGGTGGTGGCCTTCGGATTGGGCGGGTGGTGCGTGGCAGCCGGGCCACCTGCAGCCGCCATCTCTGGCATCCAGGGCGCGGCGTCTAGGGCCGGTGAAGGTGCGTTGGGCTCGTCCGATGTCTAGGACTTCACTGTCAGGTCCGAAGATGGTGCGGATGAGTTCGCTGTCGCACAGCATCTTGTCGAGTACGGCGCGGGGGATCGGGGTCTTGGATTCCTGCAGCCACGCCGGGGCGAGCCCGCGGGTGCCGGCTTTGGCTTCCAGGGTGGCCAGGGGGACGTGGACCACGACTTGGGGGCGCACCGAGGCGTGTCGGCCTAGGCCGCCGCCGTCCAGGGCGCGCGCAGCGATCGAGGCAAGGGCGTCGTGCATGCGTTGGGGGTGGGTGCGGGTG
>JANPBY010000089.1:0-18169 GCA_031430645.1 Actinomycetes bacterium | reverse complement strand
CTCGACACCCCGCTGACCTACGAAGACATGACCAAGGCCGGCACCTTTCTCGGCACCGCCACGGTCATGGTCTTCGACGAGACCACGAGCGTGGTCCGGGCGGCGACGCGCTGGGTGGAGTTCTACAAGCACGAGTCGTGTGGAAAGTGCACCCCGTGCCGCGAGGGTGGGTACTGGTTGGTGCAGCTCATGAGGCGCTTCGAGGCCGGCGTCGGGACACCGGCTGACCTCGAGACCCTCGAAGAGGTAGGCCGAAACATGATCGGGCGCTCGTTCTGTGCCCTCGGCGACTCCGCGCCCGTGCCGATCCAGTCTGCTCTGAAGTACTTCAAGGACGAGTTCCTGTTGGGTATGGAGACCCCGGCCGCGGAACTCTTCGACCCGATGGCTTCGTCGCTCTACACCGGGGCGCATGCCTGATGACCGTCACCACGACGCCCACGAGCCCCTTCCCGGCCGAGCAGCGCACGGACCTGGTCTCGCTGACCATCGATGGGATCGTCGTGTCCGTGCCCAAGGGCACCCTGGTGATCCGGGCAGCTGAACAGCTCGGCATCGCCATCCCGCGTTTTTGCGATCACCCGCTTCTCGACCCCGCGGGCGCCTGCCGCCAGTGCCTCATTGAGGTCGAGGGCCAGCTCAAGCCGCTCGCGTCCTGCACCACGACAGTCACCGACGGCATGGTCGTGCGCACCCAGCTCACCTCTGAGGTCGCTGCTGACGCTCAGCACGGGGTCATGGAGCTGTTGCTCATCAACCACCCGCTGGACTGCCCGGTCTGCGACAAGGGCGGCGAGTGCCCACTGCAGAACCAGGCCATGTCCAACGGCCGCGGGGAGTCGCGCTTCGAAGGTCCGAAGCGCACGTTCCCCAAGCCGATCGCCCTGTCGACCCAGGTGCTCCTCGACCGTGAACGCTGCATCTCCTGCGCTCGGTGCACCCGGTTCGCCGAGCAGATCGCTGGCGATCCCTACATCGAGTTGGTCGAGCGCGGCTCCCAGCAGCAGATCGCGATCGCCAACGACCAGCCCTTCAACTCATACTTCTCGGGCAACACCGTGCAGATCTGCCCGGTCGGGGCTTTGACCGGTACGGCGTACCGCTTCCGCGCCCGTCCTTATGACCTGGTCTCGACCCCCACGGCGTGCGAGCACTGCGCCTCGGGGTGCGCCCTGCGCACCGACACCCGTCGAGGCTCGGTGCTGCGCCGCCTTGCCGGTGACGACCCTGCAGTCAACGAGGAGTGGAACTGCGACAAGGGTCGCTGGGCCTTCCAATACTCCAGTCTTGCCGACCGAATCACGGTTCCGATGGTGCGCGACGAGACTGGCCAGCTGATCGAGACGTCGTGGCCCGAAGCCCTCCACCTCGCCGGTCGTGGCCTGGCCGCAGCCCGAGACGCTCGTGGGGTGGGGGTCCTCGTCGGGGGTCGGTCGACGTTGGAGGACGCCTACGCCTACGCCAAGTTCGCGCGGGTCTCCCTGGGCACCAACGACGTCGACTTCCGGGCCCGTCCGCACTCCGCAGAAGAGGCGCAGTTCCTCGGCGCCTTCGTCGCCGGTCGTGGTGTCGACGACCCGAGCACCCCGACGTATGCCGACCTCGACGCGGCACCGGTGGTTCTCCTCGTTGGGCTCGAGCCCGAGGAAGAGTCCCCGATCATTTTCCTCCGTCTGCGCAAGGCGATGCGCCGAGGGCATGGCCAGGTGGTCTCCGTCGCCCCCTTGGCGACCCGAGGCCTGACCAAGATGGGCGGAGACCTGCTGACGGCACGTCCAGGAGCCGAGGCCGAGGTGCTCGATTCCCTGACCTCCGGGGGTGCGGTCGACGCCATCGGCACCGAGACCGCTCGGCTGCTGCGCGAGCCGGGCGCGGTGATCCTCGTCGGAGAACGCCTCGCCGAAAGCCCAGGCGCCCTGAGCGCCGCCGGCCGGTTGGCCCAAGCGAGTGGCGCCCTCCTCGGGTGGGTGCCGCGTCGGGCCGGCGAACGCGGTGCGGTCGAGGCTGGTGCTGCGCCCGATCTCCTGCCGGGCGGTCGCCCGGTGGCCGAAGCCGCTGCTCGAGTCGATGCCGCGGCCGTGTGGGGTGTAGCCACCCTTCCGACCGGCAACGGGCGTGACACCGCAGGGATCCTCGCGGCAGCACGAGTGGGAGAGCTCGACGGACTGGTCATCGGTGGACTGGACCCGCAGGATCTGTCGGACCCCGCTGCCGCTCTGTCGGCTATCGAGGCCGCCGGCTTTGTGGTCAGCCTGGAGCTGAGGCGCAGCGCTGTCACAGACCTCGCTGACGTGGTCCTTCCGGTGGCTGCCGTGGTCGAGAAGGCCGGCACGTTCGTGGACTGGGAAGGTCGAGGGCGCGTCTTCCCCCAGGTGCTGCGGGAGAGCATGGCACTCACCGATGCCGGTGTGCTCACCCTCGTCTCGGAGCTCATGGGCAGCGAGCTGGGCTTGGCCGACGCACAGGCGGCCCGCGCCGAGCTCGCGGAGTTCGAGCCGTGGAACGGGGCTCGGAGTGATGGTCCGTCGGTCTCGGCCCCGGCAGCGGCCGGACGCGACGGGCAGTTCGTGCTCGCGACCTGGCACACGCTGCTCGATGCAGGGCGGCTGCAGGACGGCGAGCCACATCTCGCTGGCACTGCTCGTCCTGCGGTGGCGCTGGTATCAGCTCAGTCCGCGGCAGCCGCGGGCCTTGTCGCTGGTGCCTCCGCTACCGTGCGCTCGGAGCAAGGTTCGGTCACGGTGCCGCTGCACGTGGGCGACGTACTCGACGGGGTGGTGTGGCTGCCCACCAACGCGGCAGGGTGTGCCGTACGCCGAGACCTCCGGGTTGGCGCGGGTGCCTTTGTGACGATCAGCCAGGGAGGAGCGGCATGACGATGGTCAGCAGCGCGGCCCTCTTCACGGCCGTCGAGGAGACGACGGGATTCGGCAACGATCCCTGGTGGCTCGTCGCCCTCAAGGCCGTGGCCGTCTTCGTCATGCTTGTGGTCTTCACCCTGCTCAACATCTGGGGTGAGCGGCGCATCGTCGGTCGGATGCAGCAGCGGATCGGCCCTAACCGGGTCGGACCGTTCGGTCTTCTCCAGGGCCTGATGGACGGCATCAAGCTGGCGCTCAAGGAAGACATCATCCCCAAGGCAGCTGACAAGGCGGTGTTCATCATCGCCCCAGTCCTCGCGGTGGTGCCCGCGTTCCTGACCTGGGCGGTGATCCCGTTCGGACCTGAGGTGTCGATCTTCGGATACACGACCCGACTTCAGCTCACGGACTTCCCGGTGGCGGTGCTCTACATCCTCGCGGTCGCCTCCGTCGGCATCTACGGCATCGTCTTGGCGGGCTGGTCCAGCGGGTCGACGTACCCGCTGCTGGGTGGCCTGCGGTCCTCCGCGCAGATGATCAGCTACGAGGTGGCCATGGGGCTCTCCTTCGTGGGGGTCTTCCTGCTGGCCGGTTCGATGTCGACCTCTCAGATCGTGGACGCCCAGGCCAACGGCGGCACGGCGGAGTTTCTGGGCCGCACCGTGTCGCTCCCCGGGTGGTACATCGTCTTGCTGCTGCCCTCCTTCGTGATCTATGTCATCGCGATGGTTGGTGAGACCAACCGCGCACCCTTTGACCTGCCTGAGGCCGAGGGCGAGCTGGTCGGGGGCTTCCACACCGAGTACAGCTCATTGAAGTTCGCCCTCTTCTTTCTGGCCGAGTACATCAACCTGGTCACGGTCTCAGCGCTTGCTACCACCTTGTTCCTCGGTGGTTGGCGCGCGCCTTGGCCGATCTCGCTCTGGTCGGGCGCAAACGAGGGCTGGGTGCCGCTGATCTGGTTCTTCAGCAAGCTGCTGGTGTTCATCTTCATCTTCATCTGGCTGCGCGGAACCCTGCCGCGTCTGCGCTACGACCAGTTCATGGAGCTCGGCTGGAAGGTCCTCATCCCAGCATCGCTGGTATGGATCCTCGCCGTCGCGGCCGTGCGAGTCGCCCGCTCCGACGGCGCCGAGATCGGCCGGGTGATCGTCGGGGTGTTCATCGCGGGCGCGTTGCTCCTCGTGGTCTGGTCCTTCGTCGACGCGCGCAACCAGCGCCGCATCCCCCCCGAAGAACCTCGGCCCGAACCCGGGCCTTATGACGGCGGATACCCTGTGCCGCCGCTGCCGATCGAGGAGCCCACCAGTGCCTGAGTCCGCGATGCCTGGGCAGGGTTTCGTCACCACCTTCCGGACCATGTTCAAGAAGGTGACGACCGAGCAGTACCCCGAAGAGGTCAAGGTCACCGCGCCGCGCTTCCATGGTCGGCATGTGCTGAATCGGCACCCCGATGGGCTCGAGAAGTGCATCGGCTGCGAGCTGTGCGCGTGGGCCTGCCCGGCAGACGCGATCTATGTCGAGGGAGCGGCGAACACCGACGAGGAGCGGTTCTCCCCTGGTGAGCGCTACGGAAGCGTCTACCAAATCAACTATCTGCGCTGCATCTTCTGCGGTCTGTGCATCGAAGCTTGCCCGACGCGGGCTCTGACCATGAGCAACGAGTTCGAACTCGCCGACAACAACCGGGCCGACCTGATCTTTGAGAAGAAGGACCTGTTGGCTCCGCTGCTCGCGGGGATGCTGGCGCCGCCGCATCCGATGGTGCCTGGCACTGACGACACGGACTACTACCACGGCCGGGTGACCCAGGCCGTTCCTGAGCAGCACCCGGCGACCACCGGCACGGGTGAGGCCCCGTGACCGGCACTCAACTCGCGTTCTGGATCATCGCCCCGCTCACGGTCCTCGGCGGGCTGATGATGGTGGTGAGCCGCAAGGCGGTGCACAGTGCCCTGTGGCTTGCGCTCTCGATGATCTGCTTGGCCCTGCTCTACATGATGCAAGGCGCGGTGTTCCTCGGCATCGTTCAGATCGTCGTCTACACCGGCGCAGTGATGATGCTCTTCTTGTTCGTCTTGATGCTCGTCGGCGTCGACGCATCCGACTCCTTGGTCGAGACCCTCCGGGGGCAGCGCGTGGCTGCCGCCTTGGCTGGCCTCGGGTTCTCGGTTCTGCTCATCTCGGCGCTCGTGCGAACCGTCGACCTCGTGCCGGTGGGCATCGCCGAGGCCAACGCCGCCGATGGTGGCAACGTCGAAGGTATCGCGCGACTCATCTTCACTCAGTACATCTGGGCCTTCGAGGTCACCGCTGCGCTCCTCATTACTGCTGCCATTGGCGCCATGGTGCTGGCCCACCGCGAGGACGTAGTGCCGCGGCGCACCCAACGTGAGCAGTCCGAGGATCGCACCCGGTCTGGGCATGTGCCCCCGCTGCCCGCGCCAGGTGTCTACGCACGCAGCAACTCCGTCGACACCCTCGGCTTGCTGCCCGACGGCACCCCGTCCGAGCTCACCGTTCCGCGTTCGCTCACCCAAGGCGGTGAGGACGAATGAGCCCCGAGGCCTATCTCGTGGTGGCCATCCTGCTCTTCACCCTGGGCTCGACCGGAGTGCTCGTACGCCGCAACGCGATCGTCGTTTTCATGTCGGTCGAGTTGATGCTCAACGCCTGCAACTTGGCGTTCGTCACGTTCTCCGACATGAACGGCAACCTGGACGGGCAAGTCTTTGCCTTCTTCGTCATGGTGGTTGCCGCCGCTGAGGTCGTTGTTGGCCTTGCGATCATCGTGACGATCTTCCGTACCCGCCGCTCTGCGTCTATCGACGACGCCAACCTGTTGAAGTACTGATGGGGATGATCGTGACCTTCTCCGAGGTCGAGCCTGTGGCTGCCGCGTCAGGGGTCTTCTCCCTGATGTGGATCATCATCGCGTTGCCGTTGCTCGGCGCACTGGTCCTGCTCGCGGGCGCGAGCCGCACGAACCGCTGGGGTCCGTTGCTCGCGACGGTCCTGCCCATCGGTTCGTTCGTCCTTGCCTTCACGTTGTTCTTGTCGATGCTCGGGGAACCGTCGGAGAGTCGCGCTGTCGAACAGGTTCTCTACTCGTGGATCCCAGTCGGCGATCTTCAGGTTGACGTCGGCTTCCTGCTCGACCAGCTGTCGATCTCCTTCGTGCTGCTGATCACCTTCGTCGGCTCGCTCATCCACGTCTACTCCCTCGGCTACATGGAGCACGACCCGGAAAAGCGTCGGTTCTTCGGCTATCTGAACTTGTTCTTGGCTTCAATGCTCCTTCTGGTCATGGCCAACAGCTATCTGTTGCTGTACGTAGGTTGGGAGGGCGTCGGGCTGGCCTCTTATCTGCTGATCGGGTTCTGGCAATACAAGCCAGAGGCCGCGGCCGCCGCCAAGAAGGCTTTCGTCATGAACCGCGTCGGCGACGTCGGCCTGTCGATCGCCATCATGATCATGTTCGCGACCTTCGGCAGCGTCGCGTTCGCCGGGGTCTTCGGTGGGGTCTCGTCGGCCGGCTCGGGCACGCTCAACGCCATCGGCCTGCTCCTGCTCTTGGCGGCGTGCGGCAAGTCCGCTCAGGTCCCGTTGCAGGCGTGGCTGCTCGACGCCATGGAGGGCCCAACCCCGGTTTCAGCGCTGATCCATGCCGCCACGATGGTGACTGCCGGGGTCTATCTGATCGCTCGGTCGGCCCCCGTCTTCAACGCCTCCACCGTGGCCCTCACGGCAGTCGCGGTGGTTGGGTGCGTGACGCTGGCCTTTGGTGCGGTCATCGGTTGTGCGATGGACGACATCAAGAAGGCGCTGGCCGGCTCGACGATGTCCCAGATCGGCTACATGGTGTTGGCCGTGGGACTCGGCAGCACCGGCTACTCGCTGGGCATCGGCCACCTGCTCAGCCATGGCTTCTTCAAAGCAGGGCTGTTCCTCGGCGCCGGCTCGGTGATGCACGCCATGGGCGACCGCCTCGACATTCGCCGATACGGCGGGTTGCGCAAGGCCATGCCGATCACCTTCGCCACGTTCTTTCTCGGCTATCTCGCGATCATCGGTATCCCGCCGTTCTCCGGGTTCTTCACCAAGGACCCGATCATCGACGCCGCCTACCACTCCGGCGGCAGCGGGGCGATCGTCTACGGCCTCGTCGCCCAGGTGACTGCCGGGGTCACCGCCTTCTACATGACCCGGGTCGTGGTGACGACCTTCTTCGGGCCCACTCGATGGCACGAGGACGACCACCCGCACGACCCGCCAGCAAGCATGACCGTTCCCATGATCCTGCTCGCAGTCGGTTCAGTGGGGCTAGGCGCTTTCCTCATGCTCAACAATCGGCTGATCACCTTCCTCGACCCGGTGCTCGGGGAAGCCGAGGCCGCGCAATACCTTTCTCCGATCACCTTTGTCACCTTGGCCATGGTGTTTGTCGGCATCGGCGTGGCCTGGTGGATGTATGGCCGTCAGGAGGTTCCTGTGACGGCCCCCGTCGGTGGACCGCTCACTGTTGCCGCGCGCAAGTCGCTCTATGGTGACGCGGTCAATGAGTCGGTGTTCATGCGCCCCGGCCAATACCTCACCCGGTTCCTGGTCTTCTTCGACAATCGGGTCATCGACGGCTTCGTCAACGGCTTCGCGGCGGTCGTCGGCGGGGTCTCCTCGCGCGGGCGAAGGACGCAGACCGGCTTCGTGCGCTCCTACGCCCTGTCCATGTTCGTGGGCGCGGTCGTTGTCATGCTCGGCGTTGTGCTGGTGAGGATCTGATGGCCTGGCTGACTTTGCTCGGCGCGATCCCCCTGGTGGGAGCTGTCGCCGTCGTGGGCCTGCCCAAGGATCGCGAGCTGCTCGCCAAGCAGCTCGCCCTCGGGGTCTCCCTGGTCACTCTCGCCCTCACGATCGCGATTTCCCTGCAGTTCGACGCCAACGGACCGACGTTCCAGTTCACCGAGAGCTACGAGTGGATCCCTGCCTTCGGCATCTCGTACTCGGTGGGCATCGATGGCATTGCCCTGGTCCTGATCGCGATGGCTACGGTCCTGGTCCCGCTCGTGATCTTGTCCGCGTGGCACGATGCCGACGACGCTGCTCGCCCTGTGAAGGTCTACTTTGCGCTCATCCTGGTGCTCGAGACCTTGATGATCGGAGTCTTCGCCGCGACCGACCTCTTCTTGTTCTACGTGTTCTTCGAGGTCATGCTCATCCCGGTCTATTTCATGATCGGCATGTTCGGCGGTCCACAGAGGTCCTACGCGGCGGTGAAGTTCCTGCTGTACAGCCTGCTTGGTGGGCTGCTCATGCTCGCCGCGCTCATCGGCTTGTACGTCGTCTCGGCCCGCGAGCTCGGCACGGGCACCTTCGACTACCAGGTCCTGAGCAACCTACCCATCGATCCGAACACCCAGAAGATGCTCTTCTTGGGCTTCTTCTTCGCCTTTGCGGTCAAGGCGCCGCTGTGGCCCTTCCACACCTGGTTGCCCGATGCCGCCTCGGAGTCCACTCCTGGTACTGCGGTCCTGCTGATCGGTGTGCTCGACAAGGTCGGCACGTTCGGGATGATCCGCTACTGCCTCCCGATCTTCCCGGACGCGTCTCGCTACTACGCCCCGGCCGTCATCGCGATCGCGGTGATCGGCATCATCTACGGTGCGCTGCTCGCGATCGGCCAGACCGACATGATGCGGCTGGTCGCCTACACCTCGTTGTCGCACTTCGGGTTCATTGCCTTGGGGATCTTCGCCTTCACGTCGCAGGGGCAGTCCGGGTCGACGCTCTACATGGTCAACCACGGGTTCTCCACCGCCGGGCTCCTGTTGGTCGTCGGCTATCTCGTCAGCAGACGAGGTTCGAAGCTGATCGGTGACTACGGCGGCGTCCAGCGGGTGGCACCGTTACTTGCCGGGGTCTTCCTGGTCATGGGCTTGGGCAGCCTTGCTCTGCCGGGCCTGTCGACCTTCATCAGTGAGATCCTGGTGTTGATCGGCACCTACCCGCGCTATCCGGTGGCGGCCGTCATCGCGACGCTCGGCATCGTCTTGGCCGCGCTCTACATCTTGATCTGGTTTCAGCGGGTCGCCACAGGTGAGCCGCCAGAGGCCGTGAAGGGATTCCGCGACCTCAAGGGCCGCGAAATGCTCGCCGTGGTCCCTCTGATCGCGATCCTTGTCGCCGTCGGCTTCTACCCCAAGCCGGTCCTGGATGTGATCGACCCCGCGGTGTCCTCAACTCTTGAGCAGCTGGGCGCTACCGATCCGGAGCCGACCGCCGAGGTCGGCGCGCCTGTTGAAGGGACGACCCCGTGATCTTCTTGACCCCCACGCCGGGGTTCGAGGCACCGAGCCTGGAGTACGGGCCGTTGGCTCCGATGCTCGTGGTGTTCGGCGCTGCCCTGATCGGGGTCCTTATCGAGGCGTTCGCGCCCCGCGTCTATCGGTTCACCGCTCAGCTGTGGCTAGCCCTGGTCGGATTGGCTGTCTCCTTCGGCTTTGTCGTCTGGAACGGCGTCAACGGGACTGATCAACTGGCTGCTGAGGGTGCGGTCGCCGTCGACGGTCCGGCCCTGTTCTTGCAGGGAACGATCCTGTTGTTGTCCTTCTGCGCCGTCCTCCTGATGGCCGAGAGTTCGCTCGACCCGGCCGGCGATGCGTTCGCACCGATCCCGGCGGCATCTCCGGGGGGTGTCGAGGAGCAGGCGGCGGTCTCAGCCGGCTGGGCGCGCACCGAAGTCTTCCCGCTGACCATGTTTGCTGTGGGTGGGATGCTGCTCTTCCCGGCAGCCAATGATCTCCTGACGCTGTTCGTTGCCCTCGAGGTCTTCTCGTTGCCGTTGTACCTCTTGGCCGGTTTGGCGCGACGCCGCCGGCTGATCTCCCAGGAGGCCGCCCTCAAGTACTTCCTGCTCGGGTCGTTCTCCTCGGCGTTCTTCTTGTTCGGCGTCGCCTTCGTCTACGGCTTCTCCGGGGAGCTCGGCCTTGGCGAGATTTCCGTGGCGGTGAGCACGGCGGTCGGCCGTGACCCACTGTTGCTCGTGGGCATCGCCTTGATGGCGGTCGGCATGCTGTTCAAGATCAGTGCCGTTCCCTTTCACGCATGGACCCCCGACGTCTACCAGGGTTCGCCCACGCCGGTGACCGCCTTCATGGCCGCCTGCACCAAGGTGGCCGCGTTCGGAGCCCTGCTGCGCATCTTCTACGTCGCCTTTGGTGGGGTCCGATGGGACTGGCGACCGATGTTCTGGGTCGTCGCGATCCTGACGATGGTCGTGGGCGCAGTTCTGGCGATCACCCAGACCGACGTCAAGCGGATGCTGGCCTACTCCTCGATCGCGCACGCCGGCTTCTTGCTCACGGGGTTCCTGGCCATCGACCGGGCCGGGGTCTCGAGCACGATGTTCTATCTCGTGGCGTACGGCTTCACGACGATCGGAGCCTTTGCGATCGTCACCCTCGTGCGCGACTCAGCCGGGGAGGCCACCCACCTCTCGCAGTGGGCCGGGCTGGGCCGGCGGTCGCCGCTGGTCGCCGGTGTGTTCACGTTCTTTCTGCTTGCCCTCGCAGGCATTCCCCTGACGAGCGGCTTCACCGGCAAGTTCGCCGTGTTCTCGGCTGCCATCGGCGGTGGCGCGACGGCGCTGGTCATTGTCGCTGTGCTCGTGAGTGCCGTGGCCGCGTTCTTCTATGTTCGGGTCATCGTGCTGATGTATTTCTCCGAGCCAGCTGCAGACGGGCCAACCGTGGCCGTGCCCAGCTTCTTGACGCAGGCTGCGATAACGGCCGCGGTCGTCGTCACCCTTCTGCTCGGGGTTCTGCCGCAGCCCCTCCTCGACCTGGCCGACCGCGCGTCGGTGTTCATCCGCTAAGTCCGGTTGACCGTGAGGCTGAGCGGCCCGTTCGGGGCCAGCGTCGAGGATCCTGCACTCGAATCTGCCCTGGCGGAGTCCCTCGAGGCCGTCGAGGCCTTGTTGCGCGAGTCGGTCGCCAGCGAGGATCCGTTCATCTCTGAGGTCGCCAAGCATCTGGTCGACGCCGGCGGCAAGCGCTTCCGACCGCTGCTCGTCCTCTTGGCCGCCCAGTTCGGCGACCCGAGGAGCCCTGGTGTGGTTCCGGCAGCGGTCGTCGTCGAGCTCACGCACCTGGCCACCCTCTACCACGACGATGTGATGGACGAGGCCCTGCTCCGCCGCGGTGCCCCGTCGGCGAATTCTCGGTGGGGCAACACCGTGGCGATTCTCACCGGGGACTTCTTGTTCGCGCGGGCATCTGCACTCCTGGCTGATCTTGGGCCTGAGGCCGTACGCATCCAGGCGCAGACCTTCGAGCGTCTGGTGACCGGGCAGATCCACGAGACCGTAGGCCCGGTCGAGGGAAGCGACCCGCTTGACCACTACGTGCGGGTGGTCGCAGACAAGACCGGTTCGTTGATCTCCACCTCCGGGCGCTTTGGTGCCTTGCTCTCGGGGGCGGACGACCAGACGATTCGGGTCCTCAGTGATTTCGGTGAGCGGATCGGGATCGCCTTCCAACTCTCCGATGACCTGCTGGATGTGCTCAGCGACTCAACGGAATCAGGCAAGACCCCCGGAACCGACCTTCGCGAGGGCGTCCCAACCCTGCCGGTGCTCCATGTTCAGCGGGCGCTGGCGCCTGGTGATGCACGGCTGCTCGAGCTCTTGTCCGGGTCGCTCATTGACGACGCGCAGCACGCTGAGGCACTCGCCTTGGTCCGCGCGCACCCAGCTGTCGATCGAGCGAAGGCCGATCTTCAGCGCTATGCCGACGAGGCTCGTGCACTGCTCGCCCCCTTGCCTGACATCGCCGCGAAGCAAGCGCTGGCGTCCCTGTGTGACGTCGTCGTCGAGCGAACAGGCTGAGCCAACTCGAGAAGGCCGCGGGTCAGGCCGGCACGGCTGCTATCGCTGCAGAATCGCGGCGGGCGTTGCGAACCCCGTCGATGCTGAAGACCACGAGCGCGAGCCAGACCAGGGTGAACCCGGCGATCCGCAGGGGCGTGAGTTGTTCGTTGAAGACGACCACGCCCAGCGCGAACTGCATCACCGGAGTGATGTATTGCAGGAGGCCTAAAGTCGAGAGCGGAACGCGTGGAGCAGCGGCCCCGAACAAGAGCAGCGGCACGGCAGTGATCACCCCAAGGCCAGCCATCAGCGCCAGATGCCCTGGTCCCTCATGGCCGAAGGCAGCCTGACCGTTGGCCTCCAGCCAACCCAGGTAGAGGAGGCTCGGGAGGATCAGGACCACTGCCTCCACGGACAAGCTCTCTACGGCTGGCATGCCCACGACCTTCTTCACCACGCCGTACGTCGCGAAGGAGACGGCGAGCACCAGTCCAACCCAGGGCACCCGGCCGTAGCCGGCGGTGAGCACCAGCACCGCGAGCAGCCCGAGGCTGACTGCTGACCACTGGGCCGGGCGCAGCCGCTCGCGAAAGGCGACGATGCCGATGAGCACGGTGACGAGGGGGTTGATGAAGTAGCCGAGCGAAGCTTCGATCACGTGGCCGGTGTTGACCGCCCAGATGTAGACACCCCAGTTCACGGCGATGACGGTGGACGCCACGAGGAGCAGGAGCATCCGACGGCGGTCGCGGACCAGGCTGCGGACCCACGCCCAGCGCCGGCGGATGAGGAGCACCCCGGTGAGGAAGACCAGGCTCCACACCACCCGGTGGCCGAGGATTTCGACCGGTCCCGCGGGGACGAGGAGTGGGAAGTACAACGGAAACAAGCCCCAGAGCAGATAGGCCCCGGCACCGTAGAGGACGCCTCGGCGTTGCTCGGTCAGTCGATGGACCAGGTGTCCTGGCCGGCGAGCAGAGTAGCCAGGTCGCCAGCGCCGCGTCGCGCCTTTTCGTCGGCGAGCTGCTGGTTCACCTGGCGGTCGTAAGCCGGGCGACGGATGTCGCGGAAGACGCCGATGGGTGAGTGGTCGAGGGACGTGATGTCGGCGAGCCTGGAGAGGGCGAACGCGGTGGAGGGGTCCTCGGCGTGTGCGTCGTGAACCAGCAGGCTTTGGGGGTCTACGTCAGCGACGTCGACGACGGTCAGGCTGCCGTTACTCCGTTGCACGAGCCCATGACGATCCTCGGTTCCGAAGCGAACGGGCATTCCGTGCTCGAGTCGGATCACCGACTCGTCTCGACTGTTTGGGTCCTTGAGCAGGTCGAAGGCGCCATCGTTGAAGATGTTGCAGTTCTGGTAGATCTCCACGAGCGCCGTGCCCTCGTGGGCGGCCGCGGCACGGAGCACGCCCGTCAGGTGCTTGCGGTCGGAGTCGATGGTCCGGGCGACGAAGCTCGCCTCGGCACCCAAGGCCAGCGACAACGGGTTGAAGGGTGCGTCCAGTGAGCCCAGGGGGGTGGACTTGGTGACCTTCCCTTGTTCGGAGGTGGGGGAGTACTGACCCTTGGTGAGACCGTAGATCCGGTTGTTGAACAACAAGATCTTGAGGTTCACGTTGCGTCGGAGCGCGTGGATCAGGTGGTTCCCGCCGATCGAAAGGGCGTCGCCGTCGCCGGTGATGACCCAGACGGAGAGGTCCTGTCGTGCGGTCGCCAAGCCCGTGGCGATCGCCGGAGCTCGTCCGTGGATGGAGTGCATCCCGTAGGTGTTCATGTAGTAGGGGAAACGTGAGGAGCAGCCGATCCCCGACACGAACACGACGTTCTCTCGGCGCAAGCCGAGTTCAGGCATGAAGCCCTGAACGGCCGCCAGGATCGCGTAGTCACCGCAGCCGGGGCACCAGCGGACCTCTTGGTCGGTCTTGAAGTCCTTGGCGGACTGCTTGTCCTCGGTGCGGGGCACGCCTGCCAAGCCGGGGAACCCCAGAGAGACGGTCGTTTCAGACACGGAGTTCTCAGACACGGAGTTTTCAGACACGGAGTTTTCAGACACGGAGTTTTCAGACACGGATTTGTTAGACACTGGCGATCACGTCTTCGAGGACTCCTTGGAGCTCTTCGGCCTTGAAAGGCATTCCCCGCACCTGGTTGTAGGCGATGGCATCGACGAGGTATCGGCCGCGAACGAGCAGAGCCAACTGGCCGAGGTTCATCTCCGGGATCAGCACTCGGTCGTAGCCCGCCAACACCTCGCCCAGGTTGGCTGGGAAGGGGTTGAGGTGGCGTAGGTGGGCTTGGGCCACCGAGCCGCCCTTGCGTCGGATGCGTCGACAGGCAGCCCCGATCGGGCCGTACGTCGAGCCCCACCCCAGGACGAGCACGCGCGCTGACCCCGAAGGGTCGTCGACCTCGAGCGGTGCAATCGTGCGCGCGATGCCGTCGACCTTGGCTTGGCGGGTGCGCACCATCAGGTCGTGGTTGGTCGGGTCATAGGAGATGTTGCCGGACCCGTCGGCTTTCTCGATTCCGCCAATGCGGTGCTCGAGGCCGGGAGTGCCCGGGACGGCCCAAGGCCTGGCCAGGGTCTCCGGGTCGCGAAGGTAGGGCCAGAACTCGGGGGTGCCGTCTTCGGCGACGTGGTTCAGCTCGGTGGCGAAGTCGACACGCAAGTCAGGGAGCTCATCGACCGACGGGATTCGCCAGGGTTCGGACCCGTTGGCGAGGTAGCCGTCGGAGAGCAGGAACACCGGGGTGCGGTAGGTCAGGGCGATTCGGCAGGCTTCGATGGCGGCGTCGAAGCAGTCCCCGGGTGAGCGGGGCGCAACGATAGGCACCGGTGCCTCGCCGTTGCGGCCGAACATGGCCATCAGCAGGTCGGACTGTTCGGTCTTGGTGGGAAGACCGGTGGAGGGACCGCCACGCTGGACGTCGACGATGACGAGCGGGAGCTCCAGCGACACGGCCAGGCCGATCGTCTCAGACTTCAGGGCCAGGCCGGGTCCGGAGGTGGTCGTGATGGCGAGGGCGCCGCCGAAGGCCGCACCGAGGGCGGCGCCGATGCCGGCAATCTCGTCCTCAGCTTGGAAGGTGCTGATCCCGAAGTGCTTGTGCTTGCTCAGCTCATGGAGGATGTCCGAGGCTGGGGTGATCGGGTAGGCGCCGAGGAACATCGGGAGCCCGCTGCGCTGCGCCGCTGCCACGAGGCCGTAGGACAGGGCCAGGTTGCCGCTCATGTTGCGGTAGGTGCCGGCAGGCATCGGGGCCGGCTTGATCTCGTAGGAGACCGAGAAGTCCTCGGTGGTATCGCCGAAGTTGTAGCCCGCGCGGAAGGCCGCCAGGTTCGCCGCGAGGATGTCGGGCTTGCGACCAAACTTCTCCTCGAGGAAGCGGATGGTTCCCTCGGTCGGGCGGGTGTACAGCCAGGACAGAAGTCCTAGGGCGTACATGTTCTTGGCCCGCTCGGCGTCCTTCTTGCTGACGGACATCCCCTTGAGCGCCTCAACTGTCTGGGAGGTCAGCGCGATCGGGTGGACGTTGTAGGCATCCAGAGATCCGTCGTCGACGGGGCTCTGGGTGTAGCCGACCTTGGTGAGGTTCCGCGGGGTGAACTCATCGGTGTTGACGATCAAGTCGGCACCGCGCGGCAGGTCGTCGATGTTGGCCTTCAGCGCCGCTGGGTTCATTGCGACCAGGACACTGGGCGCATCACCCGGCGTCATGATGTCGTGGTCGGCAAAGTGCAGCTGGAAGGCGCTTACCCCAGGCAGCGTTCCGGCTGGCGCGCGGATCTCGGCCGGGAAGTCCGGCAAGGTCGACAGGTCGTTGCCAAAGGATGCGGTCTCGGAGGTGAAACGATCGCCGGTCAACTGCATGCCGTCGCCCGAGTCACCGGCGAATCGGATGATGACGCGATCGAGTTGGACGACCTGCTTGGCCACGCATCCATCCTAAGTCAGTCGACAGGGTGCCAGCGTCCGGGCTCCCAGGGGTACGTTCCATTGTCCAGAACGTCGTTCCATTCTAGCGAAGTCACCCCCGACCGGCCACTATGGGCCGGTGAGCACCATCGTCCCCCTTCCGGACCCGGTCCGCCCCCCGGCCACGCCGTCGGAGGCGACCTCATCGGCGGCGATCGTCACTGCCAGTGGCGACCGCGTGTGGGTGATGGACGTCGGACTGGCCTGCTGCGGCGTCGAGGTGAGCGCCGCGATGACCGGCCCCCTCCGGCTGGCTGAGTCCCTCGAAGCCGGTCCCGGCCTGGGTGGAGTCGACGTGCTGGTCATCTCCGGCACGGTGACCGACACCATGGCGTTGGCCGTGCGCCGACTCCATGACCGGCTGCCAGGCCCGACCTACGTCGTGTCCTTCGGTGCCTGCTCCAACACCGGAGGGCCCTACTGGGACTCCTATTGCGTGACCAAGGGGGTGGACCAGATCGTGCCGGTGGACGTCTACGTTCCCGGTTGCCCCCCGCGCCCAGAAGCCCTCCTCGAGAGTTTGCGCGCGCTCAGGACGATCGCCGCTGCACGCGAGGGGGAGTCATGAGCCCGTCACTTGCTGCTGCCGAGGTACTCGTACAGAGGCTGGCCGGTCCGGTGCCAGCAACGATGGTGTCGTCCTTTGGTGACCTGCATGTCGACGTGCCTGAGGACCGTTGGCTGGAGGCCTTGCGGATCGCTCACGACGAGCTGGCGCTCACCTTCCTCGACTGGTTGTCGGCGTATGACGACACGCCTCGTGGGTTTGCGGTGGTGGTCCATCTGGTCAGCCAGGAGTCAGGGGCGCGCCTTCTCATCCGGACGAGCGTGCCGGCGGACGACGCGACCGTGCCCACGGCCACCGACATCTGGCCCGGCGCAGCCTGGCATGAACGGGAGACCGCCGAGATGTTCGGCATCTCCTTCGCCGGTCATCCAACGCCCGGATCGCTGCTCCTGCACCCCGACTTCGAAGGGCAGCCTTTGCGCAAGGACTTCGTGCTGGCCTCGCGCGCGGTCAAGGACTGGCCCGGGGCGAAGGACCCGGCTGAGGTCCCGGGCCGCACCCGGCGACGGCCCGCGCTTCCGCCCGGCGTACCCCTTGACTGGGGGTCGTCGTGACCGACGCGCCCGCCGGGCACCCGCACCCTCCGCCCCCAGGGAGCCGCGGGGTCATCGCCCTGCTCGCCGACAACTGCACCGTCTGCATGCTCTGCGCCCGAGAGTGCCCGGACTGGTGCCTCTACATCGACTCTCACCAAGAGACCGTTCTCCCCATCGACGGTGGGCGCGCCCGTCAGACCCACGTCTTGGACCGGTTCGCGATCGACTTCGCCCTGTGCATGTATTGCGGGATCTGCATTGAGGTCTGCCCCTTCGACGCGCTGTTCTGGTCCCCGACCTACGACTACGCCACCGGCCGCCTTGCTGACCTGTTGCACGAGCAAGATCGTCTCGGTGGGTGGTTGGATTCAGTCCCAGCGGGAACGATTCCGATCTCTTCGGGCGTTGAGCCCAAAGAGTGACCGACCGACCATTTCCGACCACGCTCAATCGACCGACCCTCACGGGTCGAAAGGACCAGGGTCACCGTGCACCGCAACGGTCTCAAGACCGCCGCTCTGCTCACCACGCTCGCCGGCTTCGTCATGCTGGTGGGCTACTGGATCGGCGGGACGACCGGTCTGGTTATCGGGTTCGGCCTCTCGCTGGCGATGAACGGCTACGCCTACTTCAACAGTGCCAAGATGGCCCTGCGATCGATGCGATCTCAGGCGGTCACCGAGGCCGATCAGCCCACTCTCTACCGGATCGTGCGCGAACTTGCAGCTGCTCAGGGGCAGCCCATGCCGGCGCTGTACGTGTCCCCGACTGCCGCCCCCAACGCCTTTGCCACCGGCCGTAGCCCGGAGTACGCCGCCGTGTGCTGCACCCAGGGCATCCTCGACCTCCTGGACGAACGCGAGTTGCGCGGGGTGCTCGGCCATGAACTGGCGCACGTCTACAACCGCGACATCCTCATCGCCTCGGTGGCGGCGACCCTGGCCAGCACGATCATGCTGCTCGCCAACCTCGCCTACTTCATCCCGATGGGAGGCGACGGCGACCGGCCGAACCCGATTGCCTTGCTCCTCATCGCGATCCTGGGCCCGATCGCCGCTTCCCTGATCACCTTCTCGATCAGCCGCTCCCGCGAGTACCAGGCTGACGAGTCCGGCGCGACGATCACCCGCGATCCGCTCGCGTTAGCCAGCGCCCTGCGCAAGCTCGAGCTTGGCGCTGCGGCGAACCCGCTCCCTCCGGAGCCGGCCCTCAAGAGCACCAGCGCCATGATGATCGCGAACCCGTTCCGGGCCAGTGACGTCAAGTCCATGTTCTCCACGCACCCGCCGATGGCCGAGCGGATCGCCCGCCTCGAGGCCATGGCCTACCCCCGCTGAGTGTGACGTTTTTTTAGCGGCAACC
>JANPBY010000088.1:0-36897 GCA_031430645.1 Actinomycetes bacterium | reverse complement strand
GTGCGGGGTGGTCTGGTGCGGGGTGGTCTGGTGCGGGGTGGTCTGGTGCGGGGCGGTCTGGTGCGGGGTGGTCTGGTGCGGGGTGGCCGCACCCTGGCGGCCGCCGTACGGCGCCAGCGTAGGTCGCAGCGGTCCCTCCGCGCGAGCGCCTCGTGCCCGATGAGTGCCCAAAACCCCGCTAAGTAGCGGGGCAAGGGGTCCTTGCACCCCTACAGCCGGGCGGTCAGACGCGCCTTCACCTGCGGCCACTCCTCTGCGGTGATGGAGAACAGCACGGTGTCCCGGATGCTTAGGTCGGCGCGGCGCTGGTAGCGGCGTAGGACGCCCTCGTAGCGGGCGCCGATGCGGGCGATCGCCTGTTGGGAGCGCACGTTGCGGATATCGGTCTTCAACTGGACCCGGCCCATCGCAAGGTCTTCGAAGGCGTAGCCGAGGAGGATGAGCTTGGCCTCCGGGTTCACCGCGGTCCCCCAAACCGCGGCGCTGTAGGCGGTCCAGCCGATCTCTAGGCGGGCGTCGTTCGGGGCGATCTCGAGGTAGGACGTCGTGCCCACGACAGCGCCCGAAGGCAGGTCGCCCAGTGGTTGGGCCAGGCGTAAGGTCCAAGCGAACCGTCCGACCGAGGGAGCCGCCTCGAGGAGCGCTCGCCAGCCTGCCGCCGAATCGGGACGTCCTGCGATGTGCGCCCAGACCCGATCGTCATCCAGCGCCTCGAACAGCTCCGTGGCGTCATCGGGGGTGGCCGGCCGCAGCTCCAGGGTTGATCCCCGAAGAACGGTGTCAGCCGGCGGCGGCCAGGTTGCCGTCGGCCAGGGCGGGTCAGCGGGCCGGGGGTCGGTGCGGGCGACGAACCGCGGCAGCTCGGCGGGTGCGTTGGCGGTGTCCGTGGTCGAAGGGTCTGTGGCAGCCGGCGCGCTGCCGTCGGCCGCGAGGTCGTACGTCATGACGACCCGGTCGCCGCCGGCCCCGTCGTAGTCGGCGACCGGCTCCGACAGGGCGAATCCGAGTCTTTGGTGGAACCGCTGCGAGCCTTCGTTGAGGGGCGACGTCACGGCCTTGACCCGGAGGCTGCCTGCCGCGTGCGCAATCCCGAAGAAGCGGGCGTAGAGGTCGGCCGCGAGGCCCGTACGTCGCTGGTCGGGCGCGACTCCCACGAAGTGGACGTACGCCGTCCCAACCTGGTCGGGCGAGACGAACCCCACCAGGAAGCCGGCAAGCCAGCCGTCTTCGGTCTCGGCAACGAAACTGGTCGAGGCGAAGTGATCGAGGAACAGCCGCGGGAGCATGTCGGCCATCGCGCGTCCGCCCCACCAGTCGTCGAGCACAGCGACGATCCGGGCATGGTCGGCAGAGGCGGCCGGGCGCACCGTCAGTCCTGGTGGGTTCATTGGAGAGTCGGACATGGATCGAGCCTCTCAGGCGACCCGAGGAACGCGCCACAGGACCCGCGCGTGCGAGTGATGAGTCCCCGAAACCCCGCTAAGTAGCAGGGCAAGGGGTCCTTGCACCCTCAAACGAGGGGGCGGATCACGATGGTTTCGTCGCGAGCCGGCCCGACGCCGATGACGCTCATGGGGGCACCGGAGCGCTCCTCGAGGAAGTCGAGGTAGACGCGCGCATTCTTCGGGAGATCGGCAAGTGACCGAGCTGCGGTGATGTCCTCGGTCCAGCCGGGCAGGGACTCATAGACCGGCACCGCGTGGTGGAAGTCGGTCTGGGTCAACGGGACCTCCTCGACCCGCTCGCCCTCGATGTCGTAGGCGACGCACACCGGGATCTCCTCGAAGCCGGTGAGCACGTCCAGCTTGGTCAGGACGAAGTCGGTGACGCCGTTGATGCGGGCGGCGTAGCGGGCGATCGGCAGGTCGTACCAACCGCATCGCCGCGGCCGTCCCGTCGTCGTGCCGAACTCGCCACCGACCGAACGCAGTCGCTCGCCCGAGGCGTCGAAGAGCTCGGTCGGGAAAGGCCCCTCCCCAACCCGGGTCGTGTACGCCTTAACCACGGCAATGACCCGGTCGATTCTGGTCGGCGGGATCCCGGATCCCGTGCAGGCTCCGCCCGCGGTCGCGTTGGACGAGGTCACGAACGGGTAGGTCCCGTGGTCGACGTCGAGCAGCGTCGCCTGGCCGCCTTCGAGGAGGACGGTGCGCCCGCCGTCGAGGGCGGCGCCGAGCAGGAGACCCGTGTCGACGACGAGCGGACGCAGCCGGTCGACGTAGGCCAACAGCTCCTCCACGACCGAGTCGACAGTCACGGCCCGGCGGTTGTAGACCTTGACGAGCAGGTGGTTCTTCTGGTCGAGGGCGCCTTCGACCTTCTGCCGCAGGATCTTCTCGTCGAAGAGGTCCTGCACCCGGATGCCGATGCGGTTCATCTTGTCGGCGTACGTCGGCCCAATCCCACGCCCGGTCGTGCCGATCTTGCGGCTGCCCAGAAACCGCTCGGTGACCTTGTCGAGGGTCCGGTTGTAGGAAGCAACAAGGTGCGCGTTCGCGCTGACCAGGAGCTTGGACGTGTCGATGCCGCGGGCCTCGAGTCCGTCGAGCTCGTGGAAGAGCACGCTGGGGTCGATGACCACGCCGTTGCCGATGACCGGCACGACGCCAGGGGTGAGGATGCCGCTCGGCAACAGGTGGAGTGCGTACTTCTCGCCCTCGATCACCACCGTGTGCCCGGCGTTGTTGCCGCCGTTGAACTTCACGACGTAGTCAACGCTGCTGCTCAGCAGGTCGGTGGCCTTGCCCTTGCCCTCGTCCCCCCACTGGGCGCCGACAAGCACGAGTGCGGGCACAGGGAACCCCCGGTTGATCATGAGCTAGGGCGGAGATCGGACGGCGGGAAGGCTACCGGAGCGCGGGAGTCCCCGGTTCCCCTCGAGCGCGAGCTCTGGCTTCTGGGAGGCCTGCGTCACAGTCCGGTCGCCACGAGCACCATCACCCCTAGGCTCAGGGACCGGTCCAGCGCCAGGCTGCGATCCGCGACCATATTGCGGGGGTGTCGCACATGAGCACCCAAGCCGGGCCGCTCGTGCAGCCGTCCCGGCGGGCTGTGTTCGCCCGCGCTCTCGCCAACGGGTCGCTCCGTCGCGTGCTCGCCGCCTATCTGCTGTTCAACGTCGCTGAGTGGGCGAACTTCATCGCTTTGCTCATCTGGGCCTACGAGCGCAACGGCGTCCGGGGCGCCAGCGCCATCGCGCTCATCCAGTTGATTCCGGCAACCCTGCTGGCCCCCTTGGCTGCCAAGGTGTCAGCGCGACTGCCACGACACCGAGCCCTGACCCTCGGATACGCAGCCCAGTCCTTGGCTTACCTGACGACGGGCGTCGCGCTCGCCGTAGGTGCGCCGTACGCCCTGATTGCGGTCTGCGCAGCCATGAGTGCGGTCACCGTGACCCTCACTCGGCCCGTGCACAACGCGCTCCTCCCCGAACTGGCCGAGACCACCGACGAACTGACGGCAGGCAATACGGCGTCGGGGTCGGTGGAGGCCATCGCCGCTTTCCTCGGTCCGCTCTTGTCGGCGCTCATCATCGTGCCGTGGGGAGCCGCCGGCGTCTTGTTCGCCACTGGGTTCGGGGCGGCAGCCGCGGTGGCCCTGACCGCTCGACTGCACATCGCTGGAGCTCCGAAGGAAGAGCGGGCCGTAGCCGGGGAGGCCCGGAGCGCCCAGCTCCGGGAGGTCATCAGGGACCGGACTGCCCGGACCTTGAGCGCCATGGTGGTCGCTGAGTACGCCCTGGTCGGGATGCTGGACATTCTCTATGTTGTCCTGGCTTTCGAGCTCCTCGATCTCTCCGCCGCCGGACCCGGCCTGCTGAACTCCGCACTCGGAATGGGGAGCATCCTAGGAGCGGCGCTGACCGTCACGCTGGTCGGACGTGCCCGGCTCGCGCCGGTGTTGGTCGCTGCTGCCCTGGTCACCGGGCTGCCCATCGCACTCGCCGGCCAGGTGCCGACTGCAGCGCTCGCCGCGATCCTGCTCGGCGCCGCTGGCGTCGGGAAACTGTTCGTCGACATCGGGTCTCGTACCCTCGTCCAACGCGCCCTCCCCGAACGAATGCTCGTCGCCGTGTTCGGTCTGCACGAGGCGATGATGATGGGTGGGATGGCGATCGGTTCGCTCCTTGCCCCCGTTCTCGTCACGACACTCGGGCCACGTTGGGCGTTCGTCGCCGCCGGCTGCCTGTTGCCCGTCGTGGCCCTGGCGTCTTGGTGGGGGCTGCGCGACGCTGACAGTCGGGCTGCGGTGCCGGGCGACATCTTCGACCTGCTGGCTCGAGTGCCCATGCTCGCCCTGCTCGCTCCGCGCACGATCGAGCGGCTGGCCCGCGGCGCGACCAGGGCAGCCGCCCCGGCGGGCACGAAGGTCATCGCAGAGGGGGATGTGGGTGACCTCTTCCACGTGATCGTCAGCGGACAAGCCAGGGTCACCCAGCAGGGAACCGTTCTGCGCGAACTCGGTCCGGGCGAGGGGTTCGGGGAGATCGCGCTGCTGCGAGACGTCCCCCGCACGGCCACGGTCACCGTCACCGAGGACACCGAACTCGTGCAGCTGGAGCGCGAAGCTTTCTTGACCGCGGTGACCGGCACGCCCCAGGCGGTGCACGTTGGGTGATGATGGACCCATGAGCGGACGCGACCTGATGGCTGGACCTCCCCCCACCTTCCTCCCACCGGACCCAGCGGCCCGAGCCCTGGCCGACCCGTTCGCGGACCCGGTGGAGATCGCGGCGGCCAACCCTGGATCGTCGGCGGCTTGGGCTGCGCTGGCCGACCGTGCGTGGGTGGGTGGCGGCGCGGTGGAGTCCTACGCCTATGCCCGTACGGGTTATCACCGCGGGCTCGACCACCTGCGCAGAGCCGGCTGGAAGGGTCACGGTCCGGTGCCGTGGTCGCATGAACCCAACCGAGGATGGCTTCGTGCTCTGAACGCCCTCGGGCGGGCCGCGGAAGCGATCGGTGAGACCGACGAGGCGCAACGCTGCCAGAGCTTCCTCGCCGACTCCTCCCCCGAAGCAGCGGCCGCCCTCGCCTGACAATCCTTGCGTCCGACCAACCGAGCGCTATAAGCCACGATGGGTCGGACGCAGCGGTTAGGCGAGCTTGGTGCCGAGGCTGCGCAGGTCCGTGCAGGCTTGGACGACGCGCGCGGCCATGCCGGCTTCGGCGAGCTTGCCCCAGGCCCGCGGGTCGTACTGCTTCTTGTTGCCTACGTCGCCATCAACCTTGAGCACGCCTGAGTAGTTCGTGAACATGTGGTCGGCCACCGGACGCGTGAACGCGTACTGGGTATCGGTGTCCACGTTCATCTTGACCACGCCGTAGTCGAGAGCCTCGCGGATCTCTGAGAGCAAAGAACCTGACCCGCCGTGGAAGACCAGGTCGAAGGGCTTGTCCTTGCCGTACTTCTCGCCGACCGCGGTCTGGATGTCGTTGAGGATCGACGGTGTCAGCACGACGTTGCCCGGCTTGTAGACCCCGTGCACGTTGCCGAACGTGGCCGCGACCAGGTAACGGCCGCGTTCGCCGAGGCCGAGCTTCTCCGCCGTTGCCAGGCCATCGTCGGGGGTCGAATAGAGCTTGGCGTCATGCGTCGCTTCGACGCCGTCCTCTTCGCCACCGACAACACCGATCTCCAGTTCCATGATGATCTTCGCTGCAGCGCACTTGTCCAGCAGCTCGTCGGCGATGCCGAGGTTCTCCCCGAGCGCCACAGCGGAGCCGTCCCACATGTGGGACTGGAAGAGCGGCTCACGACCCGCAGCCACGCGCTCTGCGCTGACCTCGATGAGCGGACGCATGAAGCCGTCCAGCTTGTCTTTCGGGCAGTGGTCAGTGTGCAAGGCGATCGTGACGTCGTACTTCGCCGCGACAACGTGGGCGAACTCGGCCAACGCGACCGCCCCGACGACCATGTCCTTGACCGCCTGGCCTGAGGCGAACTCCGCACCGCCCCATGACACCTGCACGATGCCGTCGCTCTCGGCCTCCGCGAAGCCGCGGATGGCCGCGTTGATCGTCTGCGACGAGGTGCAGTTGATGGCCGGGTAGGCGAAGGCGCCGGCCTTGGCCCGGTCGATCATCTCGGCGTAGCGGTCGGGGGTGGCGATGGGCATGAGGGGGCTCCCTGTACGTCCGAACGGGCGGAGCCCTCATCCTTCCACGCGCCGTGGGGCCTTGGGCAGCAGTCCTCCGTCCCCCGGACCCGGGACCTTCGACCCTCCCCCGGGGAGGGTCAGCCGCCGGCGAAGACCTCGAGGAACACCGGGCCGCGGCGCAGGAGCTGCTGTCCGCCGCCAGGACCGGACACCGATTCGCCCGCGAGCTCCCAGCCCGCGGCCAGCAAGTCGCGGACAGTGGGCTCGACCTCGTCGACCTCGAGGACCGCACGTACGGCCGCACAGCGCGCATCGTCGGCCGAAAGCGCCGCACTGGCCGCAGCCGCCGAGGTCTCCGGGCCGGACAACCAGAGGTCAGGACCGTTGTCGATGGCGAGAACCGCGAAGGGCGGACCCCACCGCTGCGCTACCCGGTAGCCCGCCGCGGCCAATGCCACCAGCGCCTCGTCTACATCGTCGACCACCACGCGCACAGCTCCCATGCCCCTCAGCATGCCCGGTCCGGAACGAAGCTCGGGGGCGAACTCGATCGCCGACTCTCGTTCCGCTCCTGCCCTCCCCCGTTGCAGCACCTCCAACGTGTCGTTCCCGCAGCTCAAGGCCGCCGTTTCGCGGGCAATTTCTCTATGAGGCATATACCGACATATGCGGGCATCTCTCTTGATTCCCGTCAACTCTTTGCCAAATCCATTGCCAAAATTCGCGCCAGGGTATAGGACCGAGCTGTCGGAGTTCACTGGGCCGACCACTAGGTCAGGGGAGCCATAGATGAAGCGGACCAAAGTAGCGGTAGTTTTCGTAGCCGCCGCGGCGTTCATGTTGGCAACAGCGAGTACAGCGTCGGCGCATCCACACACGGTCAATGGTCACCCGATCGCACACTCGCAGCTTCACGCTCCGTTCAACTCGGCCGGCGATTCTTGCGGTGGCGATCCCGCCGCCTACGGGCTCGAAGTCGCGCATCACGGTCCGGATTTGGGCATTCCCGGTTTCGGCGATGGCTGTTACAGGACCACGGTTGCGTGGAACGAAACGGCTCAGAAATGGTTGCCAACCGTCGACAGAAATCCTGCAATCAACTAATCCCTGGTAACCGATTTGGGTCCACTTTTGTACAGTCGCGTCAGGGGAGTCCGGGGTATTGGTCAAAGGCGTGCCGACGGATCCAGGCATGCATGGCGATCGCAGCAGCGGCACCGGCATTGATGGATCGCGTCG
Organism: Actinomycetes bacterium; assembly: GCA_031430645.1. Lineage (GTDB taxonomy): Bacteria > Actinomycetota > Actinomycetes > DATJPE01 > DATJPE01 > JANPBY01. The sequence continues at coordinate 29,558 of JANPBY010000088.1, read as the reverse complement.
ACCCGAACTGGGCCACCGACAGAACCGCAGCGCACGACTCCCTGGCCTCGGCCGACAAGCCTGGCCCCTCTTGCCCGAGCAACAGGACACACCGTTGCGGTAAGTCATAGGTCTCCAACGGCACCGACTCCGAGAGATTGTCGATGCCGAGCATGGGCAATGCCTCAGCGTCGGCCCAGCGGGCCAGCTCGCTCACCGAGTCGTGGTAGCGAACGTGCTGATAGCGATCGGTCACCATCGCGCCCCGGCGGTTCCACCGGCGGCGCCCCACGATATGCACCTCCGCCGCCATGAAGGCATTAGCCGTGCGAACCACTGACCCGATATTGAAGTCGTGGGCGAAGTTCTCGACTGCCACGTGGAACGGGTGCCGCCGGCGATCCAGATCAGCCACGATGGCCTCGAGGCGCCAGTAGCGATAGCCGTCGAGGACGTTGCGGCGGTCACCGTCGCGCAGCAACTCCGGATCGAGTCGCTCGTCGTCCGGCCACGCGCCAGACCAGGGACCTACCCCTACCTCGTCCGCCGTCGCCGGTTCCTCGGAATGCGTCACGACGGCGCACTGTAGGCGGACCCGTACCCTTGCCGCATGGATCCGGTCTCCCTGCTCGCCTTCGGTCCGGACTGGATACAGCCGGAATACCTCATCGAGACGTACGGCCTGGCGGCTGTGCTCATCGTCGTGTTCATCGAGTGCGGCCTGCTGATCTTCTTCCTTCCGGGCGACTCTCTGCTCTTCGCCACAGGCGTCTTCGTCGGCGCGGGGGTCATTGAGCAATCGGTCGGCGTGGTCATTGTGCTCATCGCGACCGCCGCGATCCTCGGCAATCTCTGCGGCTACGCCATCGGTCGAGCCATCGGACCGTCGTTGTTCGATCGGCCGAACTCGCGGCTGCTCAAGCCTGCCTACGTTGACCAGGCCCACACCTTCTTTGAACGCCACGGCGCCCGAGCGATCGTGCTGGCCCGGTTCGTGCCGATCGTGCGCACGTTCATCACCGCGATGGCGGGCGTGGCCAAGATGGACTTCCGCGTCTACGCCACCTTCAGCGTGGTCGGCGGCATCGTGTGGGCGGGCAGCCTCGTCCTGCTGGGCTACTGGCTGGGGTCCATCGGGTGGGTGGCCGACAACATCGAGATCATCGCGCTGGGGATCGTGGCCGTTTCGGTGCTGCCCGTCGTCTATGAATACATCCGCGAGCGCCGGGAGCGCACCCCCGAAAAGCCCTAGGCACACGCAGCGACACCTGCGGGAGTCAGTCGAAAGCGCCGGCCAGCACCTTCTCGCGGTCGGCCTCGTAGGAGCTCCGCGCCCGCAGCACCACCAGGGCGCCGAGGACAAGGAACGGCAGGAGCGCCGCGAAGCCCCAACCGAGCTTCTCGCCGGCGAGAGCCGACACCACGCCCACCAGAATGGGGCCGAATCCGGACCCCACCTGGACGATCGCCTGGACCACGGCGAACCCGCTGCCACGCAACGTCGCCGGAAGCACGTCGGCCGTAGCCGCTCCGAGGTTGGCGATGGCCGCGATGGTTGCCGCCGAGGCACCGGCAAGCATGGCGACCTGGAGGGGGAGATTGGGCGCGATGACCAGCCCGGCCACGCAGGCAGCGCTGATGAGCAAGGAGACCCCGGAGAGGCTCAGCCGCCACCCGGGGCGAATCCCGTGGAAGCGGTCGCCCAGGATCCCGCCCGCGAAGCCACCGACCAGGATGCCGACGAGACCAGCTGACCCGGAGATGGCCGCGGCCTGGGCCTCGTCGAGGCTCGACGTGCGGTCGAAGTACGCGGCGACAAAGGAGAACAGGCCGGCGAAGCCGAAGAACAGCAAGGCCTGCGCGAGGATGAGGATCCGCAACGTCCGGATGCGCAGGCAGACCCGGAAGCGGTCGGTCCAGCCGATCTTCGTCCCGGTCCCGGTCCCGGTCCCGGTCCCGGACTCGGACTCGGACTCGGACGCTAGGGCTGGCGCGGGCGCCGCATGCCGACCGACCGGTGCTGCCACCTCCGTGCCGGCGTCGGCCATCTCCAGCGGTTCCGGGGTCGTGTCTCCAGCCATGGCCCCGAGGCGATCGCCGATCCCGCGTACGGGCTCGCGCAGCACCACCAGGACCAGCACGATGACCAGGAAACCCGGGATGGCCATGATGAAGAAGGGCGCGCGCCACGAGTCGAAGACAGCGGCCAGGATCCCTCCCAACGCGAGTCCCACCGGAAGTCCGATGTACTCGATGACCCGGACCACGCCGAAAGCCTTGGTGCGGGACTTCGGTGGGTAGTAGTCACCGATCAGGCTGGCCGACGGGGGACCGTTGAGCGGGTTCGCGGCACCGAGCAGGATCCGTACCAGGAAAAAGACCGCCAACGTCGGAGCGAGCCCACTGAACATCGTCAGCAGCGACCAGGCGGCCAGCACCACGGCGAGGATCCGCGTCCGGCGTCCGGTGTCGGCCAGCACGCCGGCTGGGATGAGCAACAAGGCAGCAGCAAAAACTGGTGCGGCCAGCAAGAAACCCGCGACCGCGTCACCGAAGCCGAACTCGGCCTTGAGTCGCTCGAGGACACCACTGACCAGTCCGGCGTCGGCCCGGTCGACGAAGGCCACCAGCGCCAGGATCAGCGCGGGCTTCCAGCCGAAGGGGGCTGTGCGGGTCACGTCGATCGCGACAGGAGGCCGACCGAGGAAGGCCTCGACCTCGATCGTGGGTCCCGGCGCGGCAGTCGTCCGTGCCATGGCGCTCTCCTGGCGTTACGTCTAGCGGAACAGAGTTCCGGCCAGAGTAGCCCTTGTGGCCTAGAAGGACACTGTCCTAGAAGGACACGGTTCCTAGAAGGACACTGTCGGGACCGCGCGAACCTCGGGGTCCTCAGCCGTGAAGTACTCGGCCCGGGTGAACCGGAAGGTACGAGCCACGAGCGCGGACGGGAACGACTCGACCCGGGTATTCAGCGCGCGGACGTTGGCGTTGTAGAACCGGCGGCTCGCAGCGATCCGATCTTCGGTCTCGGCGAGCTGCCTCTGGAGGTCGCGGAAGCCTTCACTGGCCTTGAGGTCGGGGTAGGCCTCGGCCACCGCGAACAACTGGCGCAGGGCCGACGCCAGGATGTTCTCCTGGACGGCCTGCACGGCTGGGCCGTTGCCCGGAGCCGACGCCACAGCACGCGCGGTCGTGACCGCCTCGAGGGTCGTCCGCTCGTGAGAGGCGTAGCCCTTGACCGTCTCGACCAGGTTGGGCACCAGGTCATGGCGACGCGTCAATTCCACGTCAACCTGGCGCCACGACTCCTCAACGAGGTTGCGCTGCCGCACAAAGCGGTTGTACGAGACGACCACCGCGAGGGCGACCACAACAAGGAGGCCAAGCAGCACCCAGCCCCACGTGCTCACAGCGGACCTCCAACTCATGCGGGCGACGCCTCGGCGCCTCCGTCGACGGGAGGATCGTAGCCGTGGTCCTTCTTGACGAAGGACAGGATCGCGGAAATGACTGCGTCCAGCCGCGCTGTCATCCCAGGTGAGGATGCTCGCGCCGCCGATACGCGAGGTCGCTCTTGGCCTGGCCAGCAATCGCTCCATCGCTCGGGGCGACAGCCCGTCAGAGGCGTACTTGGGATCCGTGGCTCGTACCGAGGGCAGCGCCACACAGAGGGTCTCGCGCGTGTCGGTTGTCCCTCTGGCCGAGGGCGGCTAGAGGCCCAGGTCGGCGGTGGAGTACGCGGCAAGGTAGGTGAAGCCGGCCGCCTCCACCGTGGGGGCGGCACCACGTTCGACGATCACCGCAACCCCGACAACCTCAGCGCCGGCCTCTCGGAGGGCCTCAACCGCGGTGAGCACCGACCCACCCGTGGTGGACGTGTCCTCGACGGCTAGCACCCGACGCCCGGCGACGTCCGGGCCTTCGATGCGCCGCTGGAGACCATGCGCCTTGCCCTCCTTGCGTACGACAAAGGCGTCCAAAACGCGTCCCCGACGAGCTGCCGCGTGAACCATCGCGGCAGCGACGGGATCCGCGCCCAGGGTAAGGCCCCCGACCGCCTCGAAATCCAAACCCTGGGTGAGATCGAGCATCACCTCACCGACGAGAGGAGCGGCGACACCGTCGAGGGTCACCCGGCGCAGGTCGACGTAGTAGTCCGCCTCCCGACCCGAGGACAGGACCACGCGCCCGTGCACGACGGCCTTGGAGGTGATTTGGCTCAAGAGTTCTGCACGGGCAGTCACGGCGCAGAGGGTAACGGGTCACCGCAGTGAAGTCTCATCAGATCGCGCACATTTTGCTTGGTCGAGGTCCTGGCCACGGGCACCCTCATCAGTTGCTGCGGACCGCGGCGCCAGCGACTGCGGCATGATCGGCAGACGCCCGAGAATTCCCAGCGTCTGATGCGCTGCGAAGGGCAAGCAGGTCGGCATCAAGGGCGAGGAGCGCAGGCTGAAGCAGCGTGCCGGCAAATCGATCCCTAATCCACTGAAGCACCGCGGCCTCTCCTCGGACACCAGCCATGTCACCGTGCGCGGCATGGACGCGTAGGCGTTGGCAGTGGAGATGGAAGCGCTCGCCCTCGATGCCGCCCCGATAGAGCAGCTCAAGATCCAGGGCAGACTGGGCCACGTCTATGGCTGCGTGCGACGTTGCCTTCACGTCGCGCTTGGCCACAGCGACCGTGAGAGTCTTGATGGCCCGGTTCAAGGCTTGGACGACCCGTGGCGGATAGTCGTTGGTTCGCAGCGCCTTCCACAACCGCTGGATCTGCGACGACGTCGGTCGCGCAGCCTGCCAGTCAGCGAGGCGCGCATTCTCAAGAACGCCCAAGGCACTCGTCGACAGCCGTCTGAGCTCCACGGGAACGACCGCGGGGATGGAGTCGGTGGGGAAGGCAAGGGCAAGTGCCTCGACGTCACCACCTGAGCTGGTGTCGAACTCGCCGTAGCCAGGGGCGAAGACCTTGTCAGAAACCGATCCGTCCAGGTGCAGTTCCTGCATGACGACCGCGCCGCTGACAGGTCCCGTGGGGCCATCGACTGTTTGGTCGACGGCCTTGACCGTGATCTCCTCGAACACCACACCAGTGACATTCTCGGCTCTGAAAACGTCCCCGACCTTAGGGTTCGCCGGCATGATCATCGCTGGCGGTCCGTCTCGCCCCGCGAGCCAAGTGCCCTCAGTGATCGCGACTGCACCCGCTCGGTAGTCGTACACGTCTTCCCCGAGATACCAGACAGAACCGTCGTCGGCTTGCGCGTACCGGTCGAGCGCAACTTCGTCAATGCGGCCGTCCAGGTAGGCCGTGTACTGCGACACCAGAACCTCGATGGGAAGTCCATCAACGATGACTGTCTGGCTGCCAGGGAGCAGTGTCGTCTCCGAGCGGAACGGGAGTCCGTCAACAGTGCCGAGCAGCACCACAGAGTCGAGGGTGCTGATCGGGAACAGCGGGTTGGTGATCTGCGTAGGGCGTGTGAACGTTGGTCGGGTCAGATCGACCCGTAACCTCGTGGGTGCGCACCCCTTCCCGGTATAGGTCCCGCACCGCGTGACCGGCCATTCGACGGTTGTTCCGGCTGCGTCGGCTTGGACGATGGCCAACGTAGCTGCTCGTTGAGTCGGGGGGGGACTCGGCGGATTCGCGCACGCGACGACGCTGAGGCCCACGATGAGCAGGGGGACCACACGAGGCGGTCGGTTCAGGATGGTCATTGGGGTCTCCTTATGTCGCAGAACGGTTGACGTTCTGCAACATAAGGAGTCGGGCTGAGAGGGGGATGAGAGCGCGTCAGCCAGCGAGGGATCTCGTCACACGGATTTCGGGAGCGTCAGCCGCACGGTGGTGGCGGCACCATCGACGACCTCCACGTGACCGCCGTGAGCCAACGCGATGGCCTGCACGATGGCAAGTCCGAGTCCAACCCCCCCGCCGCCACGGGCCTGGTCTCCGCGCGCGAACCGCTCAAACGCACGTGGACCAAGTGACCCAGGAAAGCCGGGTCCCTCGTCGGAGACATCGATCTCGACCCCACCGTCGGAGCCGTGTGCAGCGAGGACTACCTCGCCCGACCCGTGCCGCAGAGCGTTCTCGACGAGGTTGCCAAGTGCCTGCGGCACCCGAATTGGATCTGCCCAGACCCAAAGGTACAAGTCAGCCTCCACGCGGATCGCCCGGCCGCGGCGAGCAGCTCGATCTGCGAATCGCTCTCTGACCCCGCGCAACAGGTCGGCGGCTGCCAGCGGAATGGGCGTCAGGGGGAGTTCTCCGTCAGCCGACCGCGCGATCAGCAGGAGGTCCTCAGCAAGCTGAGCCAGGCGATCACATTCCTCGTGCGCGGCAACCAATGCGGCGTGTACGGGCGAATCCGATGGCACGGTACGCAAAGCGCCCTCAAGCTCGGTCTTGATGATCGCAATCGGTGTTCGCAGCTCGTGGCTCGCGTCGGCGACAAATCGGCTCTCCCGCTCGAAAGCTGCGCGCAGCCGATTGAGCATCTCGTTGAGCGTCTCGCCAAGGCGTCGGATCTCGTCATGAGCGGCCGGCAGCGGGAGACCCTCGTCTGTGGCCCTGAGGGAAACCTCTCGGGCCCGGCGCCTCATCGACTCAACCGGAGCTAGCGCGCGCGCCGCGAGCACATATCCGATGAGACAGGCGAAGAGAGTCGCCACGGACCCACCCACGACGAAGGACATCGCGACATTTGCCAGCGCGTCATTGCGGTCGACCAGAGACTGACCCACGACCACGATCGTTCGCGCTCGAGGACCACCGGCGCGGGCGACGACCCGAGCGCTGCCGTCGACTCCTGCGAACTCGCGCTCGAGGACGACCGTCTCGGTGACTGCTCGCTCTGCCTCGGCAGGGCTGAGGGCAGCGGTCTTAAGAGTTCCGGACGATTCAAGGACCTCACCATCGGTGGAGAGCAACTGGGCAAAGGATTCCTCGGGATCCTCGAGCGCAACCCCTCTGAGCGAAGGCTCACGTTCAGTCTCGGCAAGTGCCTCGCTCCGAGCGTTCAGGCTTGCGTCGACCCGGTCATCGAGGTCGGCGCGTAACCGCAGGTACACGAACGATGCGGCCGAGACCAGCATTAGCAACATCGCCAGACCGAAGGCGGTGGTCAGCCGGACCCGGATCGGGAGGCGATTCACGCGCCACCGTCTACGCGCATCCGATAACCGATACCCCGAACCGTCTCCAGCGAGCGGACACCGAAGGGACGATCGATCTTCTCGCGTAAGTAGCGTACATACACCTCGATGACGTTCGACCGATGCTCGTAATCGAAGTCCCAAGCTGCGTCCAGCAGCTGCCGTTGGCTCAAGACCTGCCCGGGACGTCGCATGAAGGCCTCGAGCAGTGCGAACTCGCGAGCCGACAGAGGGATCTCCCTCTCACCCCGGCGAACCTCTCGAGTCGCTGGATCGAGTCGAAGGGAACCCACGCGCACCACCGCGGGCCGCTCGACGGGCTCACGACGTGCCAGCGCACGAAGTCGAGCGAGCAGCTCGGCGAGTGAGAACGGTTTGGGCAGATAGTCGTCCGCCCCTGCGTCGAGCCCCCTCACGCGGTCGTCGACGCTACCGCGAGCAGTGACCATGATGACGGGCACCCATACCCCGCTAGCCCGCAAACGTCGGCACGTCTCGAATCCGTCCACGTCCGGGAGCATCACATCGAGGACCATCACGTCGTAGCTGGCCGCAGCGAGCATCCACACCGCGTCCGCGCTACTGCCCGCCACGTCAGCCACCACGCCAAAGGCGTGGAGCGCCCGGCGCATGGCGGCCGCCATCCGCGGGTCGTCCTCGACAAGCAAGACGCGCACCCCCTGAGCATGATCGAAGGAGATGAGAAGTACATGAGAACAGACGCTCGCGTTCCCCCGCGCCTATCTCTGACATGAAGGGGGGGTACACGCCACCGCTATTCGGACGCAGGATGATGGGGGATGGCAGGCTGGTGTGCGTGGCTGTCGTGGTGCTGTGCCCTTCGCCGCTCACTCGGGCGGCCGCCTGGGGACGGCTGCCGGAGGCCCTGACAGCAAAGGGCGCCACGGTCATCTCCGTCGAGCCGGAGGGCGACGACGAGCCGCCGTACGCGCTTCGCTGGGTCGCTTCCTGCGCCCAACAGCTGGCCGCGCAACCGCCTGGGCCACTCGTGCTGGTGGGCCACAGCGGCGCGGGATTGTTGCTGGCCCGCCTTAGTTTCGCGCTGCGCGCCGCGCACCGACCCATCACCGCCTATGCCTTCCTCGACGCAGGGGTGCCCCGAGCCTTGCCAGGGTCGCGGCTGGACGCTTATCGATCTGAGGATGCGTCAGCCGCCGCCGAGCTCACCCGGTTGCTGGAGCACGGCGCGGTGTTCCCGACCTGGACCGAGGACGATCTCGCGGAGGACGTACCCTCCGTGGCCGACCGAAGCACGGTGGTCACCGCGCTGCGCCCACGAGGCTTGGCCTTCTGGACCGAGTTGCTCCCGGCCCTCGTCGACTGGCCGGACGCCCCGTGCGTCTACCTGCGCACGTCCGCGGCCTACGACATCGAGCTGCGGGCGGCGCGTGGACGCGGGTGGCCCACCGACAGCCTCGAGCTCGGCCACTTCGCCGGGTTGCGCGACCCCGAGGGCGCGGCCCAGGCGTTGCTCGCCTTGCTACGCCCTGTGGTCCCAGACCTGACGGGCGAACGGGTGTAGTTGCAGCCCCGCCCTCGCGCATCGCACTCAGCGGCGTCATCATGGATACCGGTACGACGGCCGCCTCTCCCCTCCAAGAGGCGGCCGTCGTCCCGGTCTACGTCGTCAGCGCTCGAGTTCAATAAGAAGCGAGACGGCGCTCGTGTGGTCGGCTGGCAGGCCCTCGACCCACACGCGTGGGGGACGGCGTACGGCTGCCGCCAAGCCAGCCCGGGCAACCCGGGCCTCAACGGCCTCACGCAGCTGGCGGACTGCCAAACCGAGCGAGGAGTCACGGGGGACGAGCGCGACCACGCGCCCGCCGGACAAGGCGGCCAGCGGCTCGCCCGAGTGGAAGACCTCACCGAGCGCCGCGGCCAGCACGACGCCGCGGGCCATTCGCTGCAGGGGGTCGACAGGGGACAAAGTGCCGTCCAGGACGACCAAGCAGAAGGCATCACCCGCGGGGACGCCTGCGCATTCAGCGGCGGCGTAGGTCTCACGCAGCCGGGTGCGCAGATAGGCCGGAGTGGCCAGGCCGGTCAGGGCGTCCTCACAGCCGGCGGTCCGTACCGGCGCAACACCAGCGTCGGCCCAACCCTCGGCGAGAGCTCGCACCACCCGCAGCGGGGGCTGGAGAACCCCCGCCGCGAGGTAGAGCGACGTGAGGTCGTCCAGGGCCTCGCCAAGACCGACGCCTTCGTCGGCACGCTCTCTTCCGAGTCGGTCGGCCGCAGCCTCGACGCCCCGAGACTCAACCACCTCCACGGCGAGAGCCTCAGCAAGAGCCTCAACGGCCGGCACGTACCAGTCCTCCGGGCGAGCCCAGGTGGACCTGGCGCTGTGATCACGCCAACGCTCGCGGAGGGTGTCCGCGGCGGTCCCGGTGCTGGTCATGCTGTCGAGACGTACGACTCCGGCCGCCGTGACGCGACTATCGCTGCTCCGGATGGGTGATCGTGGTTCGGGCGTCGACCCCGCGCTATCGGACGTGGTTCGGCGTCACGAGAGGGCCAAACGGGCGTCAAGAGTCGAGAAAGGCTCCTCAGCAGCCGATGATCTGACGAGAGCACGCCACCGACCGGCGAGGATGACGTAGGTGACCCAGCCGACCGACCTCGAGGCCGCACCTTTGGGCCCGAGTGATGCCGAGCTGATCGCTGCTGTCCGGGGCGGGGACACCCAGGCGTATGGAGCGCTGTTCGAGCGGCACTCTGGAGCCGCGCGCAACCTCGCGCGCCAGCACTCGCGCAATGAAGCCGACGCCGATGACTTGGTCGCAGAAGCCTTCGCCAAGGTGCTCCAGATCCTGCAGACCGGCGGCGGACCCGATGTCTCCTTCCGGGCCTACTTGTTCACAACGCTGCGGCGCGTGGCCTATGACCGGACCCGCGCCGGTTCACGCGTCCAGCTCACCGACGACCTCTCGGCGTACGACCCCGGCGTGCCCTTCGTCGACCCTGCCCTTGAAGGCCTGGAGCGCACGTTGGTCGCCCAGGCCTATGCGACGCTTCCCGAACGCTGGCGGGCCGTGCTCTGGCATAGCGAGGTCGAGGAGCTCAGCCCCGCCGAGATCGCCCCGATCCTGGGCCTGACAGCCAACGGGGTCTCCGCCCTGGCCTACCGGGCCCGCGAGGGGCTCCGACAGGCCTACCTCCAGGCCCACCTAGTCATGCCGCACGCCGACGATTGCGCGGCGGTCAACGACAAGCTCGGCTCCTATGCCCGGGGCGGGCTGTCCAAGCGCGAGACTGTGCAGGTCGAGAACCACCTCGGCGGTTGCATCGAGTGCCGCGCCCTGGTTGCCGAGCTCGCCGATGTCAACCACGGCATGCGCGTGATCATCGCGCCGCTGATCCTGGGTGTGCTGGGGGTGGGGCTACTCAAGGGCGGCCTGCTGCTGGGCGGTACGTCTGGCGTCGCCGCGGCCGGTCTCATCGGGCGCCCGGGCGAAGCAACCGGAGCCGCGGCCGCAGGTGGCGCAGGCGGTGTAACAGCAGCGGCTGCCCGATGGTCTTGGAACCCCGCAGGCGCCCTCGGTGCTGCTGCAGCAACGGTCGGCGTCCTCGGACTGAGTGCGCTCGCCCTCGCTTTGTTCAACAGCGGCAACGACGCACCCGGCAACGATGCGGCCAACAGCGGCGGCGACGTGCCCGGGGTGACCGTGCCGGTCCTCCCCCCGAGCCAGAGCGCCTCCCCCTCGGCTCCTGCCCCAAGCCCGAGTGCACTGCCCAACCCGGTCGCGACGAGTACTCCCGTCGGGACCGGCAGCAACAACCCACCAGGGGTCACGAACTCCCCGCGGGCAACCCCAGGACCTGGTGGCGGGACGTCCCCGCCGACTCCGACTCCCCCGCCCTCGGTCACCCCGACGCCGACGCCCACCCCCACCCCCACTCCGACCCCTACGCCGACACCGATCGGCCCGGTGCTCACCTTGGCGCTCGAGCCGTTGGGAGATCTGGTGGCTGGACGCGCGGGCGTGGTCGGTTTCACCGCGGGCAACTCCGGTGACATCGCGACCACCGGCCTCACCGCGGACCTCGCCCTGCCGCCTGGCGTGTCCCTCGCCGGCACCCCCGTGCTGCGCACGGCAGGGATGTTCGGCGCCGGCCTTCCGACCCTCGCTCCCTTCGCCGTGGCCGACGGCTGGGCCTGCACAGCCGTACCAACCGGCGCCCGGTGCACCGGCCCTTCAGTCAACGCTGGTACGGCGGTCACGGCATACCTCGACGTCACCGCCGAGCCGGGAAGCGCAGGGACAACCCCGGTCTCGGTGACGGTGGGCGCACCGGGGGCTGCGTCGGTCACCGTCACTGGGACAACTGGCGTCGCCGCTGACGGGTATGCCGCTTCGTTCGCCGATCGCGGGCGGCTGGCCGTCACCGAGGTCGGGGCGCCACTTCTCAGTTGCCCCACTGACGCCAAGGGCTGCTCAGAAGCGCACGCCCGGACGGGGGCCGACCTCAACAACGACAACTGGGCTATGGTGGGCCTCGACGAAGACTCCGACAAGGCCACCCGTACGTCCTCGAGCGCTGGGCTCGACCTGCCGGCCGGCGCCACCGTCGCCTGGGCGGGGCTGTACTGGTCGGCCAACGTGCCAGCAGGCACTGAGAGCGCGCGGCTCGGCACCATCTCTCTCGCCGCGCCGGGACTCGCGTACACCGAGGTCACGGCCGACCGAATCGACACGGGGCGGTCCACGGGTCGAGGGCCCGCGTATCAGGCCTTCGCGAACGTGACCAGCGAGGTCAAGGCCGGGGGCAGCGGTCGGTGGTGGGCGGCCGACGCTGTGGCCGAGCCCGGGCAGGGTCGCTACGCCGGGTGGGCGCTCGTCGTGGTCTACAGCGTTGCAACACTGCCGGAGGGGCGGGTGTCGGTGGTCGACGGGTTCTCAAGGGTGGCACCCGGTGAGGACGTCGACCTGATGCTGCCCGCCACGGCCGGGCTCGAGGCGCGGGTCGGCATGGTGTCTTGGGAAGGCGACGCCGGCTTCGACGGCGACGTACTCACCTTGGATGGCACCGCACTCGCACCGGCCACAGGAGACGCCAGCGCCACCAATGTGGCCGACGCTTTCGCCGTCGGTTCCCGCTTCGCCAACACCCTCGGAGTCGACGCCAAACCGATGACCGGCGCCGTGTTCACCGATGCCACCGCCAAGGTTCGCGCATCGACCCTGCAAGACGTCTTCCTCCTCGGCGTCCTCACCGTCTCCTCAACCCGCTAACCCCCGCTGAGTGTGACGTTTTGTACGCGACACGCCGCGTGTCGCGTACCAAACGTCACACTCAGCGCTCTGGTTGCGGGCGGGACGCGCAGCGGAAGCCCAGGTGGCTCATGCCGGTGTCGACCATCTGTGGGCGCCGGGCGGCGGGGCGGTAACGCATGCAATAGCTGTCGGCGCAGAGGAATGACCCGCCTTTGATGACCTTGCGGGGGACCCTGAACTGCGGCTGGCGCGCGTCCAGGCTGTCTTCGACAGTGCCGCCGCGAGGGTCGCGCGGGACGCAGCACGGAGCCGTGTCCGGCCAGCGGTTCTCCTGGTACCAGTCCGAGGTCCACTCCCAGACGTTGCCTGCCATGTCGGCGAGACCGAGACCGTTAACCGGGTACGAGGCGACCGCCGAAGACTCCCCGTAGCCATCGTCAGCCCGCCACGGGAAGTCCCCGTGCCAGTAGTTGGCAAACGGTCGCGTGGGTTCGTCGGGTTCATCGCCCCAGGTGTACGCCGCACCCTCGAGGCCGCCGCGGGCGGCGCGCTCCCACTCGGCTTCGCTTGGGAGAACCAACCCCGCCCACGCTGCGTACGCCTCCGCATCCTCAAGGGCCACCTGCACCACCGGGTGAGCGCCCCGGGTGTCCACGTCGCTCGCCGGGCCCTCGGGGTGACGCCAGCAGGCACCTGGTGTCCAGGTCCACCATTGGCTGAGGTGGCGCAGGTCGACCGGGCCGGTCGTACGGGTGAAGACCATCGAGCCAGGGAGGAGATTCTCGACCGGGGCACCGGGGAAGTCCGCGGGGTCCAACGGGCGCTCCGCCACGGTCTGGTAGTCGGTCGCCCCGACGAAGGCCGCGAATTCGGTGTTGGTGACCGTCGTCCGGGCCAGCCAGAATCCATCGATCTCGACATCGCGAGCCGGAGCTTCCTCGGGATAGTGGGCGTCCGACCCCATGCGGAACACGCCCCCAGGGATCCACACCAGGTCGCCCGCCGGTGGTTTGCCGACGGGCGACGACTGATGCGGGCCCGTCATGCGCTGGGGGTGCCAGCCTTCATCTTCTCGAGCACCTTGTCGATCCCGAAGGATGCAGGCTCCTGTCGGGGTGGGAACTCGACGAAGGTGCCGATCATCTGGGCGACGAAGGCCTGAGCGGGCACAGCCAGGAAGGAGTGGTCGAGCAACCAGTCCCAGTACGTGTTCGAGGTGATGTCCGCGCGCTCGTAGGGATCGGTGCGCAGGTTGAACATCTTGGGCACCCGCAACTGGACGAACGGTTCGGCCCACACTTGCAGCGTGCCTTGGACCCGCTGCTCGAGGAACACCAACTTCCAGTTGTCGTAACGAATGGCGGCAAGGTCGCCATCGTCGGTGACGTAGAAGAAGAAGTTGCGCGGGCTCTGGTCGACCTGGCCGGTGAGGTAGGGCAGCTGGTTGTGGCCGTCGAGGTGCACCTTGTACGTCGTGCCATCAAGCTCAGCACCGGTTTTGAGTGCCCCGGCGATGTCATCGACGCCCGCGGCAGCGAGCAAGGTGGTGAACCAGTCGGCGTGGCTCATGATGCCGTTGAGCACGGTGCGCTCGGGGAGGTGTCCGGGCCACCGAACGACCGCCGGAACGCGGTAGGCGCCCTCCCAGTTGGTGTTCTTCTCGCCACGGAACGGCGTCATCCCGGCGTCCGGCCAGGAGTTCAGGTGCGGGCCGTTGTCGGAGGAGTAGACGACGATCGTGTCTTCGGCGAGGCCCAGCTCGTCTAGCAGGGCCAGCAGCTCGCCGACCAGCTTGTCGTGGTCGATCATCGTGTCGTGGTAGTCGGACTGCCAGCGGCCGGCCTGCCCCTTGCTCTCGGGCTTCACGTGGGTCCGGAAGTGCATGTGGGTGGCGTTGAACCACACGAAGAACGGCGTCTGCGCCGCGGCCTTGTCCTTGATGAAGGCGCTCGCTGCTTCGAGGAACTCCTCGTCGACGGTCTCCATGCGCTTCTTGGTCAGCGGGCCGGTGTCCTCGATCCGCTGGGTGCCGTCGGCGTTCGCCCACGAGTGCAGAACCCCGCGTGGCCCGAAGTTCTTGGCGAAGTTCGGGAAGTCCTCGGGCTTGGGGTAGTCGTCGAGCTCGGGCTCCTCCTCGGCGTTGAGGTGATAGAGGTTGCCGAAGAACTCGTCGAACCCGTGGACCGTCGGCAGGTGCTCGTCGCGGTCGCCGAGGTGGTTCTTGCCGAACTGCCCGGTCGCGTAGCCGTTCGCCTTGAGCGCCGTTGCGATCGTCGGGTCTTCAGCTTGAAGCCCGATGTCGGCGCCGGGCATTCCCACCTTGGTCAGGCCGGTTCGGATCGGGTTCTGCCCGGTGATGAACGCGGCTCGCCCCGCAGTGCAACTCTACTCGCCGTAGTAGTCGGTGAAGCGCACGCCTTCGTCGGCGATCCGGTCGATGTTGGGTGTGCGGTAGCCCATCAAGCCGTCGCTGTAGCAGCTCAGGTTGGAGATCCCGATGTCGTCACCCCAGATCACCAGGATGTTCGGCTTGTCCTGCGGCACAGATCCTCCTCAGTCCTGGCTGGTCCTGCCACGCTATCCACCTCGACCGAGAGTGGCGATTCGAGCCCGCACCGGCCGTCGCTGACGGGTCAGCGGCGAACGCGACGATGGCCGCGCGTCATCACCCGACGCGGTGCGTGCCTGGCCACGACCGACAGGGTCTTGTACGTCGCCGACGGCACGCTGACCACACGCCCGCGCTCGAGGTCGCGCAGGGCGTCTTCGACGACCCGGTCGGCATCCAGCCACAGCCACTCCGGGATCGAGGCGATGTCGAGGCCGGCCCGCTCGTGGAACTCGGTGTGCACGAAGCCGGGGCACAGCGCCATCGCTCGAACCCCGGTCCCGCGCAGCTCTCCGGCGAGGCCCTCGGTGAAGGAGGTCACGTAGGCCTTCGCAGCGCCGTAGGTGCCCGACGGGATCCAACCAGCGATCGAGGACACGTTCACGACCGCACCGCTCCCGCGGGTCACCATCCCCCCGACTGCCGCGTGGGTGAGCCGAAGGACAGCGCGGACCATGACATCCAGCGCCTGCTGCTCCAGGAGAA
Source organism: Actinomycetes bacterium (assembly GCA_031430645.1). Taxonomy (GTDB): domain Bacteria; phylum Actinomycetota; class Actinomycetes; order DATJPE01; family DATJPE01; genus JANPBY01. The sequence continues at coordinate 14,090 of JANPBY010000088.1, read as the reverse complement.
GGTCCCCGGTGACGAACGACTGGTTGGCCCCGAACCCAGCGTTGTTGACGAGCAGGTCGACCGGACGGTCGCGGTCCGCCAGTCGGCCTTCCACCTCCGCGCAGGACTCGGCGACAGAGAGGTCCGCGGGCAGCACCTCGACCACGCCGCCGAAGCGGTGCTCGAGATCCTCAGCCGTACGCCCCAAGCGTTCCTCGTCCCGCGCCACCAGCACGAGGTCGTAGCCGTCTTTGGCCAGCTGCTGAGCGAAAGCGAGGCCGATCCCGGCCGTAGCGCCGGTGACAAGAGCAGCAGTCATGGCGCCCACCCTGCCAGCAGTCCCAACGCACGCGATCCAGCAGCGCGGCGCGACTTCACGCGCGACACGCCGTCCTCACCTGTGAAGTACCAGGCGTACGGCTCACCTTTTTGGGCGTGAAGTGCGGGAGCAGTTTGTCTTCACGCGCGAAAAGGTGACATCTGAGCGTGGTACTTCACACGTGAGGACGGCGTGTCGCGTGGGAAGTGGGGGGTCGTAGCCTCGTCGGTATGGAACGGCAGGCGCGGAGGGTTCAGGGGCTGGGCACCACGGTCTTCGCTGAGATGTCGGCGCTGGCCCTGGCCACCGGGGCGATCAACCTCGGGCAGGGTTTCCCCGACACAGACGGTCCGGTCGAGGTCGCGGACGCTGCCATCGACGCGATCCGCGAGGGGCACAACCAGTACGCCCCCGGCACCGGGATCGCCGCGTTGCGCCAGGCCATCTCCACCCATCGGGAGCGCTTCTCCGGGCTGACGTACGACCCGGACGGCGAGGTGCTCGTCACGACCGGCGCGACAGAGGCGATCGCCGCCGCCCTGCTGGCGATGATCGACCCCGGTGACGAAGTCGTCGTGCTCGAGCCCTACTACGACTCCTACGTCGCGTGCATCGGCTTCGCCGGCGGCATTCGTCGGCCGGTGACGCTGCGCCCGCCGACGTACGCCCTCGATCCCGACGACCTGCGTCGCGCCGTGACCCCGCGCACCAAGATGCTGCTGATTAATACGCCGCACAACCCGACCGGTGCAGTGCTCTCGCATGCCGAACTCAGCGCGATCGCCGAAGTCGCAGTCGATCACGACCTTGTGGTGGTCGTCGACGAGGTCTACGAGCACATGGCGTTCGACGCCGACCGCCCGCACGTGCCGATCGCCGCACTCCCGGGGATGCGCGAGCGCACCCTGTCGATCAGCTCGGCCGGCAAGACGTTCTCCTTCACCGGGTGGAAGCTCGGCTGGGTCACCGGCCCGCCCGAGCTCGTCGAAACCGTACGGCTGGCGAAGCAGTTCCTCACCTTCACCTCGGGGGCGCCCTTCCAGCCGGCGATCGCCCTAGGTCTCGGGCTGCCCGACAGCTACTTCACCGGGCTCCGCGAGGGTCTCGCGGCCAAACGCGACCTGCTGTGCGACGGTCTGGCGTCGGTCGGCCTGGACGTGCACCCTCCGCGGGGCACGTACTTCGCGACCACCGACGTGCGTCCCCTGGGCTACGAGGACGGCCGGCAGTTCTGCCGTGACCTGCCGGCGCGAGCCGGTGTCGTCGCGATCCCGCACGCGCCCTTCTGGGACGACGACGCCCTTGGCGCTCCATTAGTTCGGTGGGCGTTCTGCAAACGAGACGAGGTCCTGCTCGAGGCGGTCGATCGGCTGCGTACGGCCTTCGGGTGACGGCGCGACCAGCCGCATGATCACGAGAGAGGGCTGCGCGGTCAGATCAGGGCGAGGGATGAGCCGTCTGCAGCAAGGTCGACGGCAACAGTCGAGCCGTCGCGCAGGGCGCCTGCCAGCAGGGCCTTGGCCAGTTGATCACCGATTTGGGTTTGCACCAGTCGACGCAAGGGCCGCGCACCATAGATCGGGTCGAAGCCGGCCAGCGATAACCACTCACGCGCTCCGGGGGTCACCGTGAGGTCGATCCGACGCTCCCCCAGCCGGTCGCTGAGGCGGGCCACCTGCAGGTCCACGATGCGAGCCAGCTCGTCCGTGGTCAGCGGGTCGAACAGGACGATGTCGTCGAGGCGATTGAGGAACTCCGGCTTGAACGTCGCGCGCACCAACGTCAGCACCGCCTCGCGGCGCTGCTCCGGCTCCAGCGAGTCGTCGACGAGGTAGGCCGATCCGAGGTTGGACGTCAGCACCAAGATCGCGTTGCGGAAGTCCACGGTGCGCCCTTGGCCATCAGTGAGGCGGCCATCGTCGAGCACCTGCAGCAGAACATCGAACACCTCGGGGTGGGCCTTCTCGACCTCGTCGAAGAGCACCACGGTGTACGGCCTCCGGCGGACCGCTTCTGTGAGCTGCCCGCCTTCTTCGTAGCCGACGTAGCCCGGAGGCGCCCCGACCAGGCGGGCCACCGAGTGCTTCTCGCCGTACTCGCTCATGTCGATGCGCACCAGGGCTCGCTCGTCATCGAAGAGGAAGTCCGCGAGTGCCTTCGCCAGCTCGGTCTTGCCGACACCAGTCGGTCCGAGGAAGAGGAACGATCCGAGCGGACGGTCGGGGTCGGCGATGCCGGAACGCGCCCGGCGCACTGCGTCGGAGACTGCGCCGACCGCGGCGAGCTGACCGATCAGCCGCTTGCCCAACTCCTCCTCCATCCGAAGCAGCTTGGCCGACTCGCCCTCGAGCAGTCGCCCAGCCGGGATGCCGGTCCACGCCTCGACGACCTCCGCGACGTCGTCCGGTCCGACCTCTTCCTTGACCATCGGTGAGTCCTCGCCGATGCCGCCGGATGATTCGCTCGCAGCAGCGGCGTCGAGATCGCGTTCGACCGTGGGGATCTGTCCATAGAACAACTCCGAAGCCCGCCCGAGGTCGCCGTCGCGTTGGGCACGCTCGGCCTCGATGCGCAGCAAGTCCAGCTGTTCCTTGAGGGCGCCGACCCGGTTCAGTCCCGCCTTCTCGCGCTCCCAGCGGGCTGTGAGAGCGATCAGTTCCTCCTGCCGGTCCGCGAGCTCCTTGCGCAGGGTGGCCAGTCGATCGACCGAGGCCGGATCTGTCTGATTGGTGAGCGCCATCTCCTCCATGCGAAGGCGGTCGACTGCTCGACGCAGGACGTCGATCTCCACTGGGGAGGAGTCGATCTCCATGCGCAGCCGCGAGGCCGCCTCGTCGATCAGGTCGATCGCCTTGTCCGGCAGCTGGCGTCCCGCAATGAAGCGGTCCGACAGCTGGGCGGCGGCCACCAGAGCAGCGTCGCTGATCGCCACCTTGTGGTGCGCTTCATAGCGTTCCTTGAGGCCCCGGAGGATCGCCACCGTGTCTTCGACGCTGGGCTCACCGACATAGACCTGCTGGAATCGCCGCTCCAGGGCGGGGTCCTTCTCGATGTGCTTGCGGTACTCGTCCAGCGTGGTGGCGCCCACCATGCGCAGTTCGCCGCGCGCCAGCATGGGTTTGAGCATGTTGCCGGCATCCATGGCGGAGTCCCCGGACGCGCCTGCGCCGACGACAGTGTGCAGCTCGTCGATGAACGTGACGACCTGGCCGTCGCTGCCTTTGATCTCGTCGAGGACGGCCTTGAGACGCTCCTCAAACTCGCCGCGGTACTTCGCGCCGGCGACCATGGCAGCCAGGTCGAGGGACACTAAACGCTTGCCCCGCAACGACTCCGGCACATCGCCAGCAACCATGCGCTGTGCCAGCCCCTCAACGACCGCGGTCTTGCCGACGCCCGGTTCGCCGATCAGCACGGGGTTGTTCTTGGTACGTCGCGCGAGCACCTGCACGACCCGTCGGATCTCGGCGTCGCGGCCGATCACCGGGTCGATCGCGCCGTCGCGAGCCCGAGCCGTGAGGTCCACGCTGTACTTCTCCAGGGCCTGGAAGCTCCCCTCGGGATCGGCGCTGGTCACCCGCGCATCGCCGCGTAGTCGAGTCAGGGCCTCGGCCAGAGCCGAGCTCGTGGCACCGTTTCGCGCGAGCAGGTCCGCGGTGTCTCCGCCCACCGACGCCAGCGCGAGCAACAGGTGTTCGGTGGACAGGTGCGAGTCGCCCCGCGCTGCCGCCCGGGCCTGCGCATCCGCAAGAACTCGCTGGGTGGCCCCTGACGCCTGTGGCGCGGAGACCGTGGAGCCTGCAGCCCGAGGGAGCCGAGTGACTGCCGCTTCAGCGTCAGCACGTACGGCTGTCGCTGCAGCTCCGACCTCGGCGATCAGCGCAGCCGGGATGCCATCGGGTTGATCCAAGAGTGCGAGCAGGAGGTGGGACGGCTCGAGCTGCGGGTTTCCATCGCGCACCGCCCGCTGTTGAGCAGCAGCAATGGCTTCTTGTGTCTTGCTAGTGGCGTCCACGGCATCTTCCTTGGTTCAGCGTCGGTTCGGGTCAGCGTCGGTTCGGGGTCAGCGTCGGTTCGGGTCAGCGTCGGCTGGCCGGGCGCCACACGACGAGGGCGCCGCTGCGCTGCTGGGACTCGAGCTGGCTCAGTCGCCGTGTGAGTCGGTCAAGCTCGGCCTCCAGGGTGAGAACCCGTCGAATCCCCTCGAGGTTCACGCCCTCGTTCGACAAGCGCTGCACCTCGCGCAGTTGTGCGATGTCACGCACGGAGTATCGGCGACCGCCTCCAGCGGTGCGTCCCGGGGAGACCAGTCCGAGGCGGTCGTACTGCCGAAGGGTCTGGGCGTGCATCCCGCTGATCTGTGCAGCGATCGAGATGACGTAGACGGGTGATTCATCGGTGAGGTCAAACGGCTCGTTCATTGCGGGTCTCCTCCTTGCTCAGCTTCTAGCAGTGTCGATGAGGCCGGACCGTGGGTCGTCTCCGGAGGTCGCCGCGCGATAAGCCTCGAGGGCTTTTCGAGCCGCTCCTTCAACCTTCTGCGGGACGGCGACCTCGACCGTCACCAACTGGTCCCCGGCGGTTCCGTCCTTGCGCGCGATGCCCCGACCCTTTACCCGGAAGGTCCGACCGTTCGTGGTGCCCGCAGGAATCCGCAGGGTCACCGGTTCCCCGGCGAGGGTCGGAACAGAGATCTCTGCGCCCAGCGCTGCTTCGGGGAAGGTGATGGGCGCCGTCACGGTTAAGTGTTGGCCGCGACGACCGAAGACAGCATGCGGGGTCACGTGCACCTCGATGTAGAGGTCACCATTCGGCGCCCCCTGCTCCCCGGGCGCACCCTTGCCCTTCAGACGGATCCGGGCTCCATCAGCAACGCCTGACGGGAGCCGGGCAGAGATGGTGCGCGTCGTGGTCCCGCGCCCTGTTCCCTTGCAGGCGGCGCACGGGTCCTCGATCACGACGCCCCTGCCCTTGCATTCCCGGCAGGGCTCAGCAAAGGCGAAGCCGGCCCCAGCACTACGAGCGACCTGGCCGGACCCCTGGCAGGTCGCACAGGTGTGCCTACCGGTGCCGGGCCGTGCTCCGCTCCCCCGGCAGGTCGTACAGACCCCTTCGGTCGTGAGTCGCAACGGAATCGTCACGCCCTCGACCGCGTCCCGGAAGCCCAGCGTCACTGACGACTCGACATCGGCACCGCGCCGCGGGCCAGCGGCTCGGGTCGAGCGCCCGCGGGCCTGGCCGAACAGGCCGCCGAGCAGGTCGCCTAGATCTCCGGCGCCGCCGGCACCTCCGAAGGGGTTGCCGGAGAAGCCTCCGCCACCGCCACCTCCGGCACCCCCGGCGCCTGGGAAGCGAAAGCCTGAGGCCCCCAAACGACGCAGCTCGTCGTACTCCGCGCGTCGCTTGTCGTCGGCAAGGACGTCGTAGGCGGCCGAGATCTCCTTGAAGCGAGCCTCAGAGCCGGCATCGTCAGGGTTGGCATCGGGGTGGTAGGTGCGGGCCAGTTTCCGATAGGACTTCTTGATCTCCTCAGCCGTCGCCGTGGAGGAGACACCGAGGTCGGCGTAGTAGTCCTTCTCGAGGTCATCCTTGGCAGACATCGACTTCCCTCCTCTCCGGGCGCGGTGCGTGAGCTGAGTTCAGCGTGACTGGGATCAGAACGTCGAGCCACCCTCGGGAGGCGCGGGAGCACTGGGCTGACTGACGACCACTCGGGCCGCGCGTACGACTCTTCCGCCGAAGCGATAGCCGGGCTGGAAGACCTCGAGCACCACCGACTCACCGGGCTCGTCGGTAGGTACGGCGGTGAGCGCCTCGTGCACGCTCGGATCGAAGAGCTCTCCCACCTCGGCGAAGGACTCAAGGCCGAGTCGCGCGACCGCAGACTCCAGCGCCTCACCGACGGACTTGAAGGCGCCCTCCAGCTCGCCGTGCTGGCGAGCCCGGCCGACGTCGTCCAGAACGGGCAGGAGTTCGGTGAGAGCCGACGCCACCGCGGTCTCGCGGACCACGACCCGGTCGCGTTCGACCCGCCGCCGGTAGTTCGCGTACTCCGCGGACAGCCGTTGAAGGTCTGAGGTGAGCTCAGCCAGATCGGCATCCAGTTCGGCACTGTCGGGGCCAGGCTCAGCAACTTCGGGGCCGGGAGCGCCGTCTAGGACGGGCTCCCGGACCTCGTAGGTGTCAGGGTCGATGCGGCGCCGATCGCGAAAGACCGGTGCCCCCTCGACCGGTTCGGTCACTGCTTGTCGCTCTCGGTCGAGCCCTCATCAACGACCTCGGCGTCGACAACCTCGTCCTCAACCTCGTCCTCAACCACGTCGGCGTCAACGATGTCGGACTCGTCGTCGGCCGATCCGCTGCCGGCAGAGTCACCCTCGGCAAAGCCCGTCGGGTCCTCGCCGGCCGCAACGTTGGCATACATGGCCGCGCCAAGAGCCTGGCTAGCCGTGGCAAGGGTGTCGGTGCTGACGCGGATCGCGTCGACGTCCTCACCCTGCAAAGCCTTCTTGAGATCGGCGAGCGGCCCGTCGACATTGCTGCGTGCATCTTCAGGAAGCTTGTCCGCGTTGTCCGCGAGGAACTTCTCGGTCTGATAGACGAGGCCCTCCGCGTTGTTGCGCGTCTCGGCCGCTTCCTTGCGCTGACGGTCGTCGTCAGCGTATTGCTCGGCCTCACGCATCATCCGCTCGATGTCGTCCTTGGCGAGCGCGGAGCCGCCGGTGATCGTCATCGATTGCTCCTTGCCGGTTCCGAGGTCCTTGGCTGAGACGTGGACGATGCCGTTGGCGTCGATGTCGAAGGTGACCTCGATCTGCGGGATCCCACGAGGCGCCGGCGGCAGGCCAGTCAGCTCAAACATGCCGAGCTTCTTGTTGTAGGCCGCCATCTCTCGCTCGCCTTGGAAGGCTTGGATCTGGACGGCCGGCTGGTTGTCATCGGCCGTCGTGAAGATCTCCGAGCGCTTCGTCGGGATGGTCGTGTTGCGCTCGATGAGGCGCGTCATGATGCCGCCCTTGGTCTCGATGCCGAGAGACAACGGCGTGACGTCGAGGAGCAGGACGTCCTTGACCTCGCCCTTGAGGACACCGGCCTGAAGCGCAGCGCCGACCGCGACGACCTCGTCGGGGTTGACGCCCTTGTTGGGCTCCTGACCACCGGTGAGTTCACGAACCAGGTCGGAGACCGCCGGCATCCGGGTGGAGCCGCCGACAAGCACGACGTGGTCGATGCCCTCGAGAGCGATGCCCGCGTCTTTGATGACGTTGGCGAACGGCGCCCTGCAGCGGTCAAGCAGGTCCTGGGTCATCTGCTGGAACTGCGAGCGGGTGAGCTTCTCGTCCAGGTGCAGCGGACCCTCTGAGCTCGCGGTGATGTAGGGCAGGTTGATCGAGGTTTCGGCCGAGGACGACAGCTCGATCTTGGCCTTCTCCGCAGACTCACGGAGTCGCTGGAGCGCCATCTTGTCCTTGGCGAGGTCGACGCCGTGCGCGTTCTGGAACTGCTTGACCAGGTGGTCGACGACCCGCTGGTCCCAGTCGTCGCCGCCGAGGTGGTTGTCGCCAGAGGTCGCCTTGACCTCGACGATGCCCTCGCCGATCTCGAGCAGAGACACGTCAAAGGTGCCTCCACCGAGGTCGAAGACCAGGATGGTCTGCTCCTTGTCGCCCTTGTCGAGGCCGTACGCCAGCGCGGCCGCAGTCGGCTCATTGACGATTCGAAGGACGTTCAGTCCCGCGATCTCGCCGGCTTCCTTGGTCGCCTGCCGCTGAGCGTCGTTGAAGTACGCCGGAACGGTGACCACAGCGTCGGTCACGGTCTCGCCGAGGTAGCTCTCGGCGTCGCGCTTGAGCTTGGCCAGCACGAAGGCGCTGATCTGCTGGGGGGTGAAGTCCTTACCGTCGATGGCCACGGTCCACGCGGTGCCCATGTGGCGCTTGACCGAGCGGATGGTGCGGTCGACGTTGGTCACTGCCTGCCGCTTGGCCACCTCGCCGACGAGCACTTCGCCGGTCTTGGCGAAGGCGACCACCGAGGGGGTGGTGCGAGCACCTTCAGCATTGGCGATGACGGTGGGCTCGCCGCCCTCGAGTACTGAGACGACCGAGTTGGTCGTGCCGAGGTCGATGCCGACAGCTCGGGCCATGGGTTACCTCCAGGAGCGTGTGCGTGATGACTACTTGAGTCGAGTTGGCTCAACTATATCCACGAGCTCGAACGGTGTCAACATACCTGAGCCTTATAGCATCAACTTCGCGCGCTACGCAGGGTAGAGGCCTTCGAAGTGCGCTCGGATGTCCGCCGCGAGCATTTCAGGCTCCTCGATCGCGGCGAAGTGCCCGCCGCGCGGGAACACCGTCCACCGGCTGATCTCGTAGAGGCGCTCGAACAGTTCGCGCGGCGGCTCCCCCTCCGGCACAAACTCGTTCGCGAAGACCGCCATCGCGGTTGGGGCGAGCACGCGGTCAGACGGGCCGATCGTGGCCGTGTGCCAGCGGTTGTCGAAGTAGTCCCGCATCGACGACGTGATCGAGTTGGTCACCCAGTAGAGCGTGATTGTGGTGAGCAGGGCGTCCCGGCCGATATGGGCGTCAGGATCGCCGTCGCTGTCGCTCCAGGCTCGCCACTTCTCGACGAGCCACGCGGCCAGACCCACCGGGGAATCGGTCAGCCCATATCCGAGAGTCTGCGGCCGCGTCGACTGGATCGCGCTGTAGCCCCGCTCGGTCTCCGCCCACCGGTCGACGTGGTCCAGATAGGCCCTCTCGGTCGGCGTGAGCGGCGTCGCACCAGGCCCCAGGTACGGACCCACTTCAGCCGTGCTCAGATGGATACCAACCATTCGAGCAGGCTCCGTAAGCGCCATGTACGTCGCCACTCCAGCGCCGAAGTCGCCGCCGTGTGCGCCATAGCGTTCATACCCAAGTCCCTGCATGAGCCGATGCCACAAGCGTGCGACGTACTCCCGGTCCACTCCGACCTGGGCGGGACGAGCTGAGAAGACGTACCCCGGCAGCGACGGCACGACCAGATCGAAGTGCTCCGCAAGCCGATCGACGAGCGGAAGCAGCTCGGCGAAGGTGCTCGGCCACCCGTGCGTGAGGACCAGCGGCGGCTTCCCGGTGCGCTGGTGCACGAAATGCACGCTGACTCCATCGATGTCAGCGGTGAACTGGTCGTACGCGTTGAGCCGAGTCTCCTGGGCACGCCAATCAAAGCCGTCCACCCAGTAGTTGGTCAGGGCGCGCAGGTAGTCGAGATCGGTTCCTTGACTCCACGCCTGCCCAGGGGCCGGATCCGGCCAGCGCGTAGCCCGTAGCCGCCTCCGCAGGTCCTCAAGAACCGACTCCGCCACGTGAACCTGGAACGGCTGCACACTCAGGTCCACGCGCCCAACGTAACGATCCGCGCTCGAGGGGGCGAGAACGCACATGGTGTGCCCCTCTGGCATCGGGGCGGTTGTACGTTTTCGGGATGGGCATGGAATGGGAGCAAGTGGTCGTGGCCGCCGCCGACCCGGTGATGTTGGGCCGGTGGTGGGCTGACGCACTCGGCTGGGTCCTGGTGAATGGCGCGCCAGCTGAGTTCGAGATACGGCCAACGGCAGATCGGCTGCCTGGAATGCTCTTCCTACCAGTCGGAGAGGCGAAGGCTGGCAAGAACCGTCTCCACTTGGACTTCCGACCTGATGACCAGCAGGCCGCCGTCGCGCGCCTCCTGAGCCTCGGCGCCAGGCACGCGGACGTGGGCCAAGGGAAGCAACCCTGGGTTGTGCTGGCAGATCCCGAAGGCAACGAGTTCTGTGTGCTGTCAAGCAAGCGCACCTAGCGTCGGTCAGTCGCTGTCGTGCAGATTGTTGTGAAGGTTCCAAGGATCTGAGCGGCGCCCACCGCGCCGGTCGGCGCAGCCCTGCCAGAACGCGCCCGGCTCGTCGGGCCACTTGGGGAGCACGGCCAAGTCGAGGTTCGGGAATGCCGCTTGCACAGCGGTATTGCAGGCGACGCCCTCGTCAGAAATCGCGCTGGGGCTGACGGAGGCATAGCCGGCTTGGTACTCCCCGAACAGGTCGACTCTGAAGTACGCCCGACCAGCGACCCAGCCGACGATAAGCAAAGCGATCACCGCGAAGACGATGCCAACTGCCAGGCTCACCCTCCGGGCGCGGCGGCGGCTCTCATCGGCAACCGCGGATTCGACCCTGCCTAGCGCCACCCGCTGAGGATGACATGGCAGTGGGGAGTCGGGACCAGGATCCGCGCATTGTTGGGGATTGTCGGTGGGTGGTGGTTGACTGGTTTCATCGCTTCGGGGCAGGTGAAGTGATCGCCGCAGAGTTCAATAGCTGCAGTGTGAATCGGCGCCGAGTGAAGGCCAAGTTCAGATACTCCTGAGTCTACGAGTGAGAGTGCCAGCAGCCATCTTCATGGGCTGCACGAGCGCAGGGAAAGGCCCCGTCCAAGCCGGCGGGTGTTGTCCTGGCTTCGTCCCGTGCTCGTCCCTTGCTCGTGCTGACTCGGAGGTGACCTCCCGTGACCGTTGCTGTCCTGACCCCTCTGGATGCACTCGTCGTGGCTGCGGGGGAGTTCGTGGGCGAGGACCGCAGCGCCATGTCGGGCACCGAGGCCGTGGAGTCGCTCCTCACCCTGACTGGGCTGCTGGATCGCCTCGACGGGGTCGGGGTTGAGCTTGCGGGGCGGGTGGAGGAGTCCGGGGTGTGGGGACTGGACGGGTCCCAGTCGGCGGGCGCTTGGCTGGCCCGGGCGACCAGGTCGTCTCGGGCGGCGGCCGGGTCAGACCTGAAGCTGGCGCGCGCCTTGGGCGGGGTGCTGCCGCTGACCGCCGCCGCGGTGCTGGCCGGTGACCTGCCGATCGGGCACGCGCGCCTGATCAGTCGGGTGTGCCTCAAGAGCGCGGTGATGCGCGCCACGCTGGCCGACCCCACAGTGGGTGAGCCCCTGCTGCTGGCCGCCGCGCACCTACCGGCGGATGAGTTCCACCGCGTGTGCCAGGCGTGGGCCTACCGCGCGGACCCCTACGCCGCTGATGCCGGCTACCGCGAAGACCGCGACGGGTTTGAGTTCCGCCTCGCTGACACCACCGCAGGGGTGGTCCCCAGTGGGGTGTTGTCCCCGACTGTCGCGGAGATGATCCGGATCGTGTTGCGCGCCGAGATCGGGGTGCCAGCCGCCACTGACACCAGGAACACCGCCCAACGCATGCACGACGCCCTCGGGTCGGTGATGGCCCGGGCCCTGTCCGGGGGTGGACTCGGCAAAGCCCACGCCGTCCGCCCCCAGATCGTCGTCCAGGTCCCGCTGGCCACCGTGCTCGCCGCACCCGGAACCCCCGGGATCCCCCCGGCCTGGCTCCAAGACTCCCAGTGCCCGCTCCCGACCTTCGAACTCGACCGGATCGCGTGTGACTCCGAGGTCCTGCGCGCGATCATGACCACCGACGGTGAAGTGCTGCAGTACGGCCGCGCCAAACGCCTCTTCGAAGGCCCCCAGCGCCGCGCGATGGAAACCCGAGACGGCCGCTGCCGCTACCCCCGATGCCACGCCCCACCCTCGAAGTGCGAAGGCCACCACCTCACACGATGGATCGACGGCGGCCTCACCGACCTCGACGAAGGCGCCCTGCTGTGCTGGCACCACCACCTCCACGTCCACGCCCAAGACATCCACATCCAGCGAGTCCCAGGCGGCGGCCTCGCCTTCCACACCAAACACGGCGACCCCATCGGGGTCACCTACCCCCACCACGGACCCGACCCCAACCCACACGGCTGGCCAGCACCCACCTGACCTCTCAGGTGTAGATGGATGTGTCGGTGACAGGTGACCTGGTCAGGGGTGAGTTCGGCGCGCGGGTTGTTGACGTCGGGCGGTCGAGATCCTTGAGGCCAGGCAGGGCTATCGCGGCGATGCTCACGAAAGTGAGAGCCAGGGCGAGGACCATGAAGGCTCCCTGGACTCCCAAACGGTCGACGAGCGGGCCGACCAGGAGGAGGCCAAGGGGACCGGCGGCGTAAGCAGAGGAGGTGAACACCCCAAGGACGCGACCGCGCATCGCCTCGGGCGAGCGTTCCTGCATGACGACGTTGACGATCGGGTTGACCGGGCCGAAGAGCATCCCACTGAAAAAGCCCAGCACGAGTAGCCACGGGAGCGGTGGCAGCATGGCCATGCCTATGAGCGGCAGGGCGGTTCCGATCAAGGCGATCAGCACGGTGGCCCGGCGGTGCAAGCGGTGCCCGACCAGGCCGTACGCGAGCGAGCCCACGATCATGCCGGCACTCATCGCGGTGAGGAGCAGCCCGAGGCCCTTGGGGTCGTCGGCTGCCTGGAAGAGCACGGGGAGGACGACACCCTCGATGGGGAGCCAGAGCGCCACGACCACCATGTAGACCACGGCGAGGGCACGCAGAGCGCGGGCATTCCAGACGAAGTGCATTCCCTCAGCGGTCTCGGCCCAGAAGCTGGCGCGGCCGGCCGATCGGGTCGTTCGCGAGCCACCGGGCACGCGCACAAACAGCATCATGGCGCCGGCCAGAACGAAGGCGATGGCGGTCGCCCACAAGGTGACCTCGGCTCCCACAAAGGCGATCAAGAGACCGCCGACTCCGGGTGCGACGAGGAAGGCCGTGCCGAAGATGGCCTCGTGGATCCCGTTGGCCTTTTCGGTTCTGAGCCCGGCCATCCGGGCGGCCGCCGGGAGCATGGTCTCGCGAGCAGTCGCGCCGGCAGGGTCGAAGAAGGCACCCAGGGCACCCAGGAACATCAACCAGGTGAGGGTGAGATCGCCGAAGGCGCCGACGATCGGGATGGCCGCGACGCTGAGAGCGCTGAGACCGTCCGACACCACAGACGTACGGCGGCGGCCGACCCGGTCGACCACAGTGCCAGCGATGAGAGCCGTCGCCAGCAACGGGAGCGCGCTGACGGCGGCGACCAGGCCGGCGTCAGAGGCCGATCCGGTGAGCTCGAGAACAAGCCACGGCAACGCGATCATGGCGATGCCGTTGCCCGTGGCTGAGAGCAACGTGGAGATCTCGAGGGCGATGAAGGGGCCAAAGTGGCGGACGTCGCCGCGGCGGCTCATCGGGCGCCGCCCGACTTAGGACTGGCACTCAGGGTGACGCCGTTGAGCACTGTGTCGACGATGAGCTTGATCGCGTCTCGGCGGGCGATGCGACCGTCGGAGATCCCACTGGAGGCCGCCCAGATCGCAGCAACGAACAGGTCGACGACCCAAGCGGTGGGAAGATCGAGGCGGAGCTCGCCCTTGGCCTTGGCGCGACTCACGAGGTCATCAACAGGGCGGCTCAGGTCATACCAGCGCTCAACCATCTCGGGAAGGTCCCAGACGGCGGCACCCACATCGAGGAACCGCAGCTCGTCGGCGAGCGGAAGCACGGCGGTTGCGACCCGGGTCAGGACCACCGCCACCGGCTCGTCGGCTTCGGGGCGGGCTGCGCTCACTGCTGCTTCGACGCGCTCGAGGGCGTCCTCGGCCAAGGCGAGGAGTAGGTCGTGGCGTGAGGGGAAGTACCGGTGCAGGGTCGTACGGCCGACTCCGGCGGCTGCGGCAACCTCGGCGAGTGACGCGCCGTTGTCCTTGCACAGCAAGGTGGCCGCGGTGTCGAGCAGGCGGCGGCGGGTCAGGTCGGTGGACGTCACGTGTTCTAGTGGAACACGACTGTTCCATGTAGGTCAAGTTGGTTCCTGTTCGGTTGCGAGCGGAGCGCGAAACCGGCAGTCCCACCCGTGTATACACCCCCCCCCGGGGGGGC
>JANPBY010000087.1:0-2273 GCA_031430645.1 Actinomycetes bacterium | reverse complement strand
CTCGCGACTGGTCTTCTCCACTGCATCGAGCTGGTCCTCGAACACTGACTTGCTGTCGTAGAGGAGTCGTCCGATGAGGGTGCTCTTGCCGTCGTCCACTGAACCTGCTGTGGCGAACCTCAGCATGTCGCTCATCAGAAGTAGCCCTCTTTCTTGCGGTCTTCCATGGCTGCTTCGCTCACCCGGTCGTCGCCGCGGGTCGCCCCGCGCTCAGTGAGCCGGGTGACGGCGACCTCCTCAACGACCTTCTCGACGGTGTCCGCGTCGGAGCGTACGGCGGCCGTCAGGTTTGCGTCGCCCATGGTTCGGTAGCGCACCCGCTCCACGGTCGAGGTCTCACCGTCACGCAAGGGCACGAACTCGTTGACGGCATAGAGCATCCCGTCGCGGTCGACGACCTCACGGTCGTGGGCGTAGTAGAGATCGGGGATCTCGATGTGGTCTTCGGCGATGTAGGACCAGATGTCCAACTCGGTCCAGTTCGACAGCGGGAAGATCCGGATGCTCTCCCCGGCCATCACCCGGCCGTTGTAGAGGCTCCAGAGCTCGGGCCGCTGGTTCTTGGGATCCCACTGACCGAAGTCGTCGCGGAAGGAGAAGACCCGCTCCTTGGCCCGAGCTTTCTCCTCATCGCGGCGAGCACCGCCGAACAAGGCGTCGAAGCGGTACTTCTCCGCGGCCTCGAGCAGCACCGGGGTCTGGATCCGGTTGCGGGAGCCGTTGGGCTCCTGCACGACCGTGCCCCGGTCGATCGCATCCTGGACGGAGGCCACGACGAGCTGAATGCCGAGCTCATGGACTCTCCGGTCGCGGTACTCCAGCACCTCCGGGAAGTTCAAGCCGGTGTCGACGTGCATGATGGGGAAGGGGATGCGAGCGGGCGCAAAGGCCTTCTCTGCGAGGCGGAGCATCACGATCGAGTCCTTGCCACCCGAGAAGAGCAGGCATGGCCGCTCCATCTCCGCAGCAACCTCGCGGATGATGTGGACGCTTTCGGCCTCGAGCGTGCGAACGTAACTGAGGCGGTAGTCACTCATCGGGAAGAGTTCTCCTGGGGATCGCCGACCGTCTGCAGGGCAGCCACCAGTGTCCCAGCAATCTCAGGGTGGGCGACCACGAGGTCCGGCAGCCAGGGATTCTCGGCGTTGTAGACCAGCGGGGAGCCATCCACCCGGCTGGCCCAGAATCCGCCGGCCCGCGCCACGACGACCGGTGCGGCTGAGTCCCATTCGTACTGACCGCCGCCGTGGACGTAGGCATCGACCTGTCCTTGGAGCACTGCACACGTCTTGGCTCCGGCCGATCCCATGGGCACCAGCACGCCACCGAGCTCATGCGCGAGAACCGCGAGCCACTCGGGCGGCCGAGAACGACTGGCCGCGATCCGCAACGGCTGGCCTGGGGTCCGGGCCGTCGGACGGGGCGGAAGGGCCGTCGAGAGGACCTGGCCCTGGGCCGGCAGCGCCACGGCGCCGGCCACCAGCTCACCGTCCTCCCATAGCGCGACATGGACGGCCCAGTCGGGGCGATCCAGTTCAGAGAACTCACGCGTGCCATCCAGCGGGTCGATGATCCACACCCGTCGCGCGGACAGCCGGGCGGCATCGTCCTTGCCCTCCTCCGAGAGGACCGCATCGGTCGGTCGCAGTCTCGCCAGCTCGGCCATCAGGAAGTCATGGGACCCAACGTCACCGGCAGCTTTCAGCTCCGCCCCGTCGAGACCCTGCCCGCGGATCTCGAGCAGCAATCGTCCAGCCCTGGCGGCAAGATCGGCCGCCAGGGAATGGTCGTCGTTGGCCCCCTGAGTGAGTCCGGAACTCATGCCGGGAGGAGCACGATGCTGAACGACGTCGCCTTGGACCCGGACGTAGTCGACGTTGCCGTCATTCCGGCCCAGGTACCCGTCGGAACTGGGCCGGCCGTGTCAGCCGTGACTCCTCCGACCTGCCCTGAGCCCGACCCAAGCACTACCTCACGTGGGGTCACGGTGCCAGGGACAGTCCAGCCCGTGGTCCCTGCCGTCTTGTCCGCCCAGTAGTGCACCACCCAGGAGCCTGCGGTGGCGACGTCAACCGACGGTGCTGCATGCGCAAATGACGTACCGGCTTCTGGCGCTGATGTGGCAACCGGCGTGGTCGCAGAGACTCCGGAGTAGGCGACCATCGTCGTCGCCGACTTGACCGTCGCGGTGATAGCCACCGTCACCAACTTGTTGGCGTCCCCGGCGATCGCCGTGTGGCTGTAGACCCGCGTCACCATGTCGGGCGTGCCAT
>JANPBY010000086.1:0-9589 GCA_031430645.1 Actinomycetes bacterium | reverse complement strand
CCGCTGGGGCCCCCCCCGTACCCAAAGGGCTGTGCCAGCCCCATTAAACGGTATCCGGGTGTGGTTTCGATCCCCCCGGGGGGCACCCGTGTGCCGTCGGGGTACCCCTTACACTGGTGTCCCGCGACATCGTTCACGTTTTGGCTTGTGGTTGGTAGTCCTTGCCGGGGTCGAGTTGTAGTTCTGTGATGAGTTCGCCGTCGTTGGTGACGACGCGGATGTGTAGGTCGTGGACCAGGACGAGGACGTGGGTTTCCTGCGTGTCGTCGGCCGACTCCGATGTGGTGCAGGCGGCTGTTGTGGCGCAGAGTGAACACTCCGCTGGGTCGATCTTGTCGTGTCGGATCCGGTAGTGGGTGTCGTCGAGCGGGGTCAGGCTCGGGAGGGCTTTCGGGCGGGCCTGGTAGGCCTGGATCGGGGTTCGCCGGCCCAGGGCTCGGTGGGGTCGCACGGTGTTGTAGTAGTCGGCGAAGACGGCGAGCTGGGCGCGGAGCTGGCGCAGGGTCCGGGCTCGGGGCTGGGTGCTGAGCCACTTCTTCTGGGTCTGGTGAAACCGTTCGACCTTGCCGCAGGTCTGGGGGTGGTAGGGCCTTGAGTGCCGGAATCGGATGCGCCGGTGGTTCAAGGTGACCTCCAGGGCGACGCGCCCACCACCGCGTGAGCGGCCAGTGAACACGGCCCCGTTGTCGGACAACACACCGGCGGGATCGCCATAGGTGGCAGCGGCTTTGCGGAAGGAGACGTCGACGTCGTGACCTTTGAACACGGCCAAGGCGTCGCTGCCGACACAAAGCCGGGAGTGGTCGTCGATGATGTTGAGGATCTCCGCCCCGCTGCCATCGGCCAGCGCCCAGTGAGTGACGTCGAGCTGCCAACGCTCGTTGGGCTGCTCGGCAGCGAACCTCACATAGCTGGACTTGGGGCGCTTGTGGGGTTGCGGGGTGACGAACCCCCGCGCGGACAGGATCCGCCAGATAGTGGACACCGCCGGCGTGGCGCCGTGGCGCTGCTCGAGGTGAAACGCGATCGTCGCCGCACCGGCCTCATGGCCAGCCTTGTCGAGCTCCTTGCGGATCCTGATGATCTCGTCCTCGACGTCCACTCCGGTGCCCTGCGGGCTGCTGACCGGGCGCCGCGACCGTGGCTGAAAACCAGACTCGCCCTCGGCAAGGAAGCGCTGGATCAAGGTGATCACCCAGCGGCGAGACACCCCATAGTCACGGGCGACCTCGCTCTTGGACCTGCCCTCGACCAGCACGGCTGCGACCACAAGCTGCGGCATACCCACCGTTCACCCCTCACTCCAGGGTGTAAACGATGTCCCGAGACACCTGTGAACGATGTCCTGAACTCAGACACCACCGGGGGCACCCGTGTCGCTCGTGGCTAGTTCTCGCTGGAGGACCCCACGTGAAGCCAGTCAACGAAAGGGCGAGGTTCCTTGGCAGCGTCAATGACCCATCGATCCAGGGCGTCCACGAGGGGTCCCAGATTGTGTCGGCTCCTTGGAAACGTGCGGCTACTCGTGAGCAGCACGCCCGGTCCGGTCCAATCCGCAGCGAGGGGACGGTAGTCGCGGACGTTCTCGGTCACCACGCGTCGACGGTGTTCTGCCGCCCAGGCATAGACCTCGGCGTCTGACAGCGCTCGAAGTTCTGGGTGCTCGACTAGAGCGACCACGTCCCTGCCCCGGTCCCGTAGCGTGGCGGCGATCTTCGGCGAGAACATCTCGTCGAGCACCAGCCGTACGGGCGAAGCAGTCACGCCAGCAGTTGTTGCTCGGAACGCCAGGCTCGCTCGGCAGCGATGGATGCCGCGTGGGCCTGGGCGATCTCTGCGTCGATCTCGTCGGGGAAGATGCTGTAGTAGCGCAGAGCGGTCCGCACGCGCGTCGGTGAGAGCGCCAGCAGTTCAGCAGTTGCCAAGATTGCCGCTTCGCCGCGCTCGTCTACTTCTCGTAGTGCCACGACGATCTCCCACACGTCGGGCCCCACGGCAAGGGCCGCTCGCCGACCCGCGGGTCCGTCCTTAAACACCACGCCTGGACACTCGTCCTGGCGAAGACCCTCGTCGATGAGTCGCTGGGCGAGCCCCGAGGGCGTTCCGCCCGGCGACAGGGCGGCGCGTCTGCGCAGCCGGTCCAACACGTCTGGGTCAAAGCGAATCGACAGTGGGGTCGTCATGTAATGCAGCGTAGCGCAGTTGCTACGCCCAAAGGCCGCCCCGCCGGCAGGTCCAGGGTCGGGCGGCGGCGACCTGATCAAAAGGTGGCTGGGACTGAAGGTGCGCCGGCCCGCGCGTCAGTTACGCTTGTCGCATGGCAACCAACGAACCCCAGAGCCGCAACCCGGTCCTGAACCGCGAGTTCAAGGACCCGGCGCGCTATGCGACCTTCGGGACGCAGACCGCAGACGCCGCCACCATGCAGCAGCAGTACGAGCTGCCCGCCGCGATCGACGCCGGCGACAAGATGACCGTCCAGGATGTGGTCGTCAAGACCGCCATCCTGTTCGCGATTCTCCTGCCGTTGGCCGTGGTCGGCTGGAACGCCGCTCCTGACTACCCCATGCTGGTCTGGGGGGCGATGCTGGTCGGCCTCGGTCTCGGCCTCGCCAACGCGTTCAAGAAGGGCGTCAGCCCGGCGCTGATCATGCTCTACGCCGCAGTCCAGGGCTTGTTCCTCGGCGGGATCAGCCGTTGGTACAACCAGATGTCCGGCACCGAGAGCACGACGATCAACGACGCCGGTCAGGTTGTGACCGGCCCGAACATCGTCGGCCAGGCGATCCTCGGCACGCTGGTCGCCTTTGGGGTGATGCTCGCGCTGTACGCCTCCGGCAAGCTGCGGGCCACGCCGCGCTTCAAGAAGATGATGATGGTCTCGATGATCTCCTACCTGGGGATCGCGGTGGTCAGCTTGATCTCCTCGTTCTTCGGCGTGGGTGAGGGCTGGGGCTTCTATGGCGTCGGCGGCCTCGGCATCCTGCTGTGCGTGGCCGGTGTCGGCCTCGCGTCGTTCAGCCTGGTGCTCGACTTCGACATGATCGAGAAGGGCGCGGCCTACGGCCTCCCGCAGAAGGAGTCCTGGCGGGCGTCGTTCGGTCTGCTCGTCACTTTGATCTGGCTCTACCTCGAACTGTTGCGCCTGCTGGCGATCCTTCAGCGCAACTAACCCCGCAGGTCGTCGCTAGGTTCGGGGAGTCAGCTCACGCGTCGGGCTGCCCGCGCCATGTCGTACTCGTGCACGATCGCTTTGGCATAGCTGTGGGGCAACTCGTACTCGTCCTGCAGCCAGTGGATGCGGTCGTCAGGGCGACTCATCGATGGGCCGTCTTCCACGATCTGGCACCACTCTTTGACGTTGCGCCCGGTTGCCTCTGGCAGCCGGGCGACGAGCTTCCCGTAGGTCTCGTCGGAGTGGTGCACAGACATGGGCGCCTCCAGATCAGGTCGCCCCGGCCCGGGCGATGCTCCTACGGTGCCCGGGCCTGGGCCTCGGCACAACCCTTTCGGCCAGACCCGTGCCGCCCGTAGCGTGGGTTCTGTGAAGACCGGGACGGGATCGACGCCGGTAGAGGTGCTGGCTGCCGAGATCGGACGCCTGGCTGATCGGCTTCGCTCGATGTCCGATGTACGGCTGCGCCAGCCGCTCACGACCGAGATCTCGCGGGCCTCAGCGGCCCTTGATGTCGCCCAACAGTTGGCCGACGCCGGCCAGGGCATGGCGGGCCGCAAGGCCGACGCCGGGCCGGCCTGGCGGGTCGTGCCTGACCTGGGGGTCTTCGCCCTCGGGGACCAGGTCGCGGTCACAGGCCTTGACCTGCTGACGGCTCTGCGAGACGTGCGGCCAGACGTTCTGGTGTGGGGACGGGGCGGGCGGCGGACAGCCGGGGAGGTCGTGGCCGAGGTCACCGAGTCCGTACGCGCCCTGCGGTCGGTCCTCTGACCTGCCAGAGACAAGCGTCAAGACGGGCCGGCTGCTGCCCCGTCATCGACCATCAAGTCGTCGTCGGACCGTCGGCGCAACGGCATCGGGATCCGATGCCGCAGCGCTGCCCAACGGCCGCGCGAGGAACGGTCGTACCCGTCGACGACGACACCCGAGAGCTCGGTCCCGGCCGCGTCGGCAGCTTGGACGGCAGCCTCGGACAACGGGAGCACCTCCTCGTGGCGTCTGGGGTCGAGCTCTGGGTCCGGCTCGGGGCCGTACCCGAGGGCCGCGCACACGGTCGGCAGCAAGATCTCAGCGAGCCGTCGGTAGCCCAGCGAGGAGGGGTGGAACCGGTCGGAGCTGAAGTAGTCCTGCGGGCTCTGGTCGAACTCGGGGCCGAGCAAGGCCCCCACCGACACTGCGCGCCCTCCGCCCTCGACGACGGTGATGATCTGGGCGGCAGCCAGCCGTCGTGACCAGCGCCGACCGATCTCGCGCAGTGGCTGGGGGAGCGGCTTGACCGTTCCTAGGTCGGGACACGTGCCCACCACGACCTCGGCTTCGAGTTCGCGCAGCCGCCGGACGGCGTGGGCCAAGTGTCGGACGCTGTTGGTCGGAGAGACCCGGTGGGTGACGTCATTGGCCCCGACGAAGATGACGACGACATCCGGATCGAAGGCGGCGACGAGGTCGATCTGCTCGTCGAGGTCGGAGGTCTGGGCCCCGACGACCGAGACGTTGATTAGGCGTACGGGGCGAGCGCTGACGTCGGCCAGGCCCTGGGCGATGAGTACGGCTGGGGTGTCCGTGGCGCTGTCTGCGCCGAGACCTGCCGCCGCGGAGTCCCCCAGCACGGCGAGGCGGAGCGGGGTCCCGGCGACACCCGGCGCGAGATAGGTGGCATCGACGGCGAACGGGACAGCCGTCACCTCACCGACTTGGCGACGGGCGTAGCGCGCCTCGGCCCACAACAGTGCGGCCGCCGTGGCACTCGTGGCCACCAGTCCGCCACCGCCATAGGCGGCCCGCGCCGCGATGCGCTTGGCCTGAGACTCCCTCGACATGGTCAGAGACCTGCCCTAAAACGACGGGGCTGACGCAAGAATCCACGGACCGCTTCACGGGCGTTGTCGCGGATCTCTGGACCGTGGGTGAAGGCCACGAGGTCGTAGTCGAGTTCCCCGAGCACGTGCGCCGTCTCCTGGGTCAGGCGGACGTCGCTACAGAAGGCCAGGATCGGCCAGGTCAGCCGACGACGCATGTTCCAGATCGCGTCGCCGGTGATCAGTATGCGGCTTGGCTCGTGGAGGAGGCTCACGTGGCCCGGCGTATGGCCTGGGGTGTGCACAACCCGCAGCCCGCCTCCGACATCGATGACCTGCCCGTCGGACAGCTCGTCGCCAACAGCGGTCGCGCTGAAACCCATGGGACGCTTCATCAATCGCCCGCCGAGGGTGGTTGCGTCCAGGCGCGCCGGCTTGCCCGTTCGCACAGTCTCCGCGTCGTCACCGTGCACGGTGACGGTGGCGCCGGTGGACAGCGCCAGGTCGGCGGCTCCGCCGGCGTGGTCGCTGTGCCCATGGGTGAGCAGGATGCGCGTCACCGCCGACGGGTCGCTCCCGATGCTCGCCAGCGCAGCGAGGATGCGCTTGGGGGCGGACTTGAGGCCTGTATCGACGAGAGTTACCTGGCCGTCGTCGTCTCGGAAGACGTAGGTGTTGATGAGGTCCATCGACAGGGTCGGGACCCGCCACACGCCGGGTGCGAGGGCAATGATTGTGGGTTCTCCCATGGCGCACCTCCCGATCGCGGTTGTTCCGATCTTCGAGGTTACCTGTCCATGACAGGGCCCGGTCCCGTCTACGGTGTGGCCCATGCGCGTCTATGACTCTGTGATCGACCTGATCGGCAACACCCCCCTCGTGCGGCTCCGCCGGGTCACCGATGGGCTGCCGGCCACGGTCCTGGCCAAGATCGAGTACCTCAATCCGGGCGGGTCCGTGAAGGACCGGATCGCGGTGGCCATGGTTGACGCGGCCGAGCGGGACGGGCTGCTCAAGCCGGGCGGCACCATCGTGGAGCCGACTTCGGGGAACACCGGCGTGGGCCTAGCGCTGGTGGCGCAACAGCGCGGCTATCGCACAGTTTTCGTGTGCCCCGACAAGGTGTCTGCCGACAAGATCAACGTCTTGCGGGCGTACGGCGCCGAGGTCGAGGTGTGTCCGACCGCGGTCGATCCGGAGGATCCGCGTAGCTACTACCAGGTCAGCGATCGGCTGGCCCGCGAGATCCCTGGCGCGTGGAAGCCGGACCAGTACTCAAACCCACAGAACCCGCTGTCCCACTATGCAACGACCGGGCCGGAGATCTGGGAGCAGACCGAGGGGCGCATCACCCACTTTGTGGCCGGAGTCGGAACCGGCGGAACGATCAGCGGTACCGGTCGCTTCCTCAAGGAAGCCAGCGGTGGCCGGGTCCAGGTCGTGGGGGCCGATCCTGAAGGCTCGGTCTACAGCGGCGGTACCGGCCGGCCGTACCTCGTTGAAGGGGTCGGTGAGGACTTCTGGCCGACCGCGTACGACCGCACCATCTGCGACCAGATCATCGCCGTCTCCGACAAAGACTCCTTCGTGATGACCCGCCGCTTGGCCCGCGAGGAAGGGCTCCTGGTCGGTGGTTCGTGCGGCATGGCTGCGGTCGCCGCGATGCGAGTTGCTGAGGAGGCTGGGCCGGACGCCATCGTCGTCGTGCTCCTGCCGGATGGTGGTCGTGGCTACCTGTCCAAGGTATTCGACGACGAGTGGATGGCCGACTACGGATTTCTCTCGACGCCAGGTGAGCAGTCCGTGGGCGATGTCCTCGCCGCGAAGACTCACGGCATGCCGTCGTTCGTGCACACGCACCCGACCGAGACCGTGCGCGAGGTGATCGACATCTTGCGTGAGTACGGCGTCTCACAACTGCCGGTGGTCAAGGCTGAGCCTCCGGTCATGGCGGCCGAAATCATTGGGTCCGTGGTCGAACGGGACCTGCTCGACGCGCTGTTCGGTGGCCGGGCGGCGCTGGCTGACCCGGTCGAACGGCACATGTCGGCCGCGCTGCCGGTGATTGGTGCAGGTGAACCGGTGGGGGCGGCCATCAATGCCCTCGAGTCTGCGGACGCAGCCGTCGTCCTCGACGACGGGAAGCCGGTCGGGGTCCTGACCCGCCAGGACGTACTCGGGTATCTGGCTCGCTGACGTTCGCACGTGCGCGTCGGGGTAACCCGAATGGCTCAACCTTGAGCGGACCTGTGCCGATCTCCGTGGAGAACTGTCCGTGGGGGAGAGTCCGACTGAGGGAGGCCAGCGTGCGCAGCCTGCGTGTACCAGCCCTCGTCGCGGGAGTGTCTCTCGTGGCGAGTGCCGCGGCGCTCGCTTTCATCGGTGGTCAGGCGTCCGCGGATGCGGCCGAGCAGCGCGACCAAGAGCTGGCGCAGCGCGCTCAGTACGTCTCCGCTCTCCTCGGTGAAACCTTCGAGCGAGCCAAGACCACCGAGCTCGTCCTCGCCAACGACTTGTCATTCCGCGCCTTCGCCGCAGCACCAGGGGCGGCTGAGGACAAGATCGCCGACCGAAAGGGCGTCGTCAAGCCGGTTGTGGACTCGCTGCGTTACGTGGGCAGTCTGTTCGTCAACGAGGTCGAGAGTGCGGGCTTCGTCGACAGCGGCGCAGACGAGGTTGCCCGCGTCGTCCTTGGCCGTGCGGTGCTGCCTGGGAGCCTGACCAATGTGCGTAGCAGCGCGTGGTTCGGACCCGCGCTCGCTCTCTCCTCGGGTGAGGTCCACCGAACCGCGCCGTACCTTTCACCAGATACCAACTCCTGGGTCGTGACCTTCGCTTCGCCCGTCTTCGACGGCTCCCGCAAGGTGGGAGTGGTGCACGTCGAGCTCCTCATGGACAGCCTGCGTACCAGTATCTTGAACAGCGCCGGCAGCTCGGTGATCCGGGTGGTCGACCCCGAGGACGGCTCGGTCATCATCGACAGCCGATACACCCAGCCCGGCGGCGGCGCGCTTGGGCAGCCGGCGGACAAGACCTTCACGGGCGCCTTTGACGGAATGGGGGCCATGGGCCAGTTCTCAGCGGGAAGCGATCGCGTGGCCTACGCCCGCCCTAACGCGGATACGACAAAGCAAGGCTTCGACAGCACCCCATGGATCGTGACGGCCTCTGCGCCTCACGTCACTGAAGGCGCGGGAGATGAGTTGCAGGGCGGCTCGGCTGTCCTGTTCGCGCTGGGGCTCGCGCTCCTTGGTGCCGCAGTCTTGGGATACCTCCGCCATGGCGGGGCCGTACGCGAGCAGCGGGCCCGGACCGCTCGGGAGCGCGACGACCTCTCGGCGCGGCTCGAGGAGATGTCGGACGCCCTGGCTCGGGTGGCCGCCGGCGACTTGGCTGCGCACCTGCCGGTCGAGGGCTTCGATGATGAGCGGATGCGTGGCCTCGCGGAGTCCTTTGAGTCGACCATCGACCGGTTACGCGTGCTTGTCGGTCAGGCGCAGTCCAGCAGCGACCAGCTCACTGCGGCCGCGGCTGAGCTGAACGCCTCTTCGGCGCAGCAGTCAGACACGGCGCGCGAGCAGTCCGCCGCCGTGACAGAGACCACCGTGACCATTCAACAGTTGGCTGCGACCGCAGGGCAGATCGCGGACTCGGCTCAAGGCGTCGCCCGTACGGCCGGGGACATGCTTCGACTGACCGAGGAGGGTCGGGTCGCCGTTCAGGATTCGGTCGGCGCCATGGACCGCATTGCCGGTCGAGTGGACCAGATCGCGGTGTCCTCGGTCGAGCTGGACGGCAAGATCCACGAGATCGGCCGCATCCTGGAGCTCATCGACGACCTCACGGATCAGACGAACCTGCTCGCGTTGAACGCGGCCATCGAGGCGGCTCGGGCAGGGGAGCACGGCCGTGGATTTGCGGTCGTGGCCGCCGAGGTGCGCCGCCTGGCCGAGCGTGCCTCACAGTCGACCTCGCAGATCCAGACCATCGTGACTGAGATTCAGACCCACACGCGTGGCACGGTCCTGGCCAGCGAAGAGGGTGCCCGCGAGGTGCGCGCCGGTGCTCAGCTCGCCCACTCAGCCGTGGACGCCCTTGATCGGATCGCCGGGATGGTCGACGACGCCACCATGGCGGTCAAGGAGATCTCGGTTGCCACCCAACAGCAACGCTCCGCCTCGGACCAGGTCGTGGTGGCCATGACGCGGGCCGACGAGGTATCTCGGCAGTACGCCGCCGCCTCGCGCCAGGCAGCCGCTTCGGCCGGTGAGCTGGCCGGACTGGCCGATGAGCTGCGCGGTTCCATCGATCAGTTCAGCGTGGATCGATCTCACGAGACGACGGACGATGCTGATCTGCTGGCGGGCGACGCAATCTGGGAGCCGTACGCCGGGGACTTCGACGAGGTTGCCACGGACTCGGGGGTAGCGGGGGAAAGCCTGTCGGACGAGGCTGACGACGGGGCAGCCTCGTCCGACGGCGTACTGACCCCCCGCCGTTCGTGTAGGAGGATGACAGCCCCCCCCCCACTGGCGCTCAAAAAAAAAAACACACCCACGCGGGGGGGGCGAGGGCCGCGCCGACAAGAAAGCCCAAAAAAACATCCAAAAACCGC
>JANPBY010000085.1:0-3888 GCA_031430645.1 Actinomycetes bacterium | reverse complement strand
ACGTCCACGTCATCATCGACGGACGACGCACCACAGGTGACAGCGTTGAAGCTGATGGGCTGCCCGGTGAGATCGCCGGGCTCGGCCCGGTCACCGCCGACACCCTGCGCGACCTCCTCGACCTCGCCGAACACACCGGCGGGTCAGTGGACGGTGCCGTCGCAGTCGACCAGACCTGCCCAGGAACTGACGTCCACCAAGTCGAAGGCCCCGGGCCGTACGCCCCACCCGAACGACTGAAGAACCTGCTCCGCGTCCGGCACCGCACCTGCGTCTTCCCCGGCTGCGCCCGCCCCTCACGCAAGTGCGAACTCGACCACACCGTGCGCCACCCCGACGGACCCACCTGCATCTGCAATCTGGCGCCCCTGTGCGTGCATCACCACCACCTCAAACACCTTGCCCCCGGCTGGACGGTGATCAACCACGGTGACGGCCGACTCACCTGGACCACCCCCACCGGACGACGCATCGACGTCGGATACGGGCTTGCGCCACCGACGCCGGACCCGACACCAAAGCCCCCCGACGAAGTCCCGCCTTTTTGAGGACTCGGCGCCGTTCTAGAGGCTTGGCCCCGCGGTCTGGAGTGAACCCCGTCAGTCGATGACGCCTGCGCGCAGCGCGAGGGCGACCATCTCTGCCCGGTCGCCGGTGCCGAGCTTGCGCGCGATCCGGGCCAGGTGACTCTTGACGGTGAGGGCTGAGAGGTGGAGCGACTCACCGATGTCGCGATTCGAGTGGCCACCGGCGACGAGTTGAAGCACCTCGAGCTCGCGGGCCGACAAGCCGTCGACGCCGGACCCCGCACCGCGAGGCCGGGCCACTGGTTCGCGAGGTGGGGTGTCCGATACGACGAAGCCGCGAACCCCCGCCGCGAGCGCAGCACGTACAGAGAACGGGTCGCCATCAGCGGACAGGGCGATTCCGCGCAGCCAGCCGGCCGCGCGAAGTTCGGCGAGCAGGGCCACGCCGGACCCGTCGGGGAGGCCGACCTCGACCACGACCAGATCGCGGGGACCCCCAGTACGCGTGCGGGCACGAGCCTCGGCCACGCTGGCGGCCTCAACAACCTCAAGGGCGCCCAGCGTGTGTAGGCCGCGAACGACGACGTCACGAAGGTGACCGTCCGTGACCACCACGAGGGCGCTGAACCGCACGGTGCGCACCGCGAACGGCGTGCCCCGGCTTTCGACGAGTGCGCTCACTCGCCCTCCTGCTCGATCGCTGGCGGACTGTTGTCCTCACCAGCATCGACCGCCGAACGGGTGAACTGAAGGCCGTGGTCGTGCTTTGCCTCGGCGCCGGGCCTGGGAGAGGGGCGATCGACGCAGCGTGACGGTCGGAGCGTGACCGGATCAGCGGGTGCGGCGGGCCCGCGGGAGCGCGATGACGCCAGGTACGAGCTGCGGGAGCCCGGCCGTGGTGGCCAACAATTGGGCCCACGCCTCAAGGTGAGGCCCGAGCCGAGAGTCAACAGCGGTCCACGAGGCCCGGATCTCGACCTCGGCGGTGGGATCGCGGTCGCCCATGGCGCCGAAGGACTCCGAAGCAACCCGGGTGACAGTGCCACTCGGAGCGATGTACTGGGCCTGATGCTGTTCGAGGGACTCCATCAGCCACGACCAGCCCACGGACGGCAGCATGGGGTCAGCCGCAACCTCGGGCTCGACGGCCGCGCGGACGAAGGTGACCACCCGGAACGTGCCGTTCCACGTCTCGTGCCCCGCCGGGTCGTGGAGCAGGACGAATCGGCCCGTGCCGAGCTCTTCTGATGCGTCATCGGTCGGGTCGGCCAGTACGTCGCCGGTCATGGCCACGGCCCAGGGAGCCAGCCGTTGGGGTGCGGGAGCCTCATCCAGCACGACCTCGGGCCGGAGCCGGACGGCTCGCAACGACTCGCACGCGCGCCGGAACGTTTCCGGGGCGTCGTCGGGATGCGGAGCGGCCATGATCGTCAGGGTAGGTCGCCGCCCCCGTCGTCGGGGCGCGCAACGCCGACAAAGATCAGGTCGAGCTGGGCCGCAGGTCCGCCGACGCACTGTCCGGGCCGTACCCTCGGGCTGGTGCCCGCCCTTCTCGCTCTGCTCTCCAGCGTGGTCTGGGGTAGCGCGGACTTCTTCGGTGGCCTGTTGGCCCGCCGTCTTCCGGCCTTCGCGGTGGTGGCGTGGGCCTCGGCGTGCGCACTAGCCGCGGTGCTCGTGTGGTGCCTGGTGGCGGGTGCCTTCGACGACCCGACGGGCTACCTGCCTTGGGCCGTCGCTGCCGGCTTCGTGGGTTTCTCTTCCCTGGTCTGCTTCTATGCCGCACTCGCGATCGGGACGATGGGTGTCGTGGCGCCGATCGCGGCCTCCGGGGTAGTGGTGCCCGTATTCATCGGGCTCTTCCAGGGTGACTCACCGAGTGGCTTGCAGTTAGCCGGCATCGCGGTCGCTGTCGTCGGCATCATCTTGGCCTCGGGGCCGGAGCTCAAGGCTGCCGAGGACGGGACTACTGGAGGTCCTCGATCGTTGCTGCTCGCTGGTGCTGCGGCCATCGGATTCGGGACGGTGCTTTGGTTGATCGGCGAGGCGGCCGTCTATTCGGTGCCGATGACCTTGCTGACCCAGCGCACGACGAGCGTCTCATTGGCGGTCGTTGTCGCGCTGGTCCTCGGGTCCCTGGGCGGGGTGCGACCCAAGGACATCGCCCCACTCGCAGGGATTGGCTTCGCCGACGCGGCCGCGAATGGGCTGTACGCCTACGCCTCGATCGATGGCCTGCTCGCGGTAATCAGCGTGCTGGGTTCTCTCTATCCGGTCGCCACCGTGCTCCTGGCGCGCTTCGTGCTCCACGAACGGCTGGCTCGCGTGCAGCAGGTGGGCGTCGCGGTTGCCCTGACCGGGGTCGTCATGCTGGCGGCCGGCTGACCTACGGCTCGTCGGGGCGCAGTGGCTGCAGTACGCAAAACTCGTTGCCTCCGGGGTCGGCGAGCACCACCCACGTCGGCGTGCCCTGCCCGATGTCGATACGCCGGGCGCCTAAGCCCTCTAGTCGCGCAACTTCGACGTCGAGATCGTCGGGCCGGAGGTCGATGTGCAATCGATTCTTGGCCACCTTGGCTTCGGGGACCCGCAAGACCAGGAGGTCTGGCGACACCCCATCCTCAGGGCTGCCTTCCGGCGGCTCCAGAACGATCTCCCCCTCGCTGGCGTACGTGCGCCGCCAGCCAAGGGCTGCTTGCCAGAATGCAGCGACAGGTTCTGGATCAACCGCGTCGATGCACACGCACTGCCAACGAAGGGCCATCGGGCGAGGCTACGACGGTCTGGGATCATGTGCTTGTGACTTCCGCTGACCTTCTTGACGCACGCTTCCTGCGCGCCTGCCGCGGTGAGTCTGTGGATCACCCGCCGGTCTGGTTCATGCGGCAGGCCGGGCGATCGCTGCCCGAGTACCGCGCGCTACGGGAGAACGTGGGAATGCTGGAGTCCTGCTTCCGTCCGGACCTGGTCACCGAGATCACGCTTCAGCCCGTACGCCGTCACGGCGTGGACGCGGCGATCTTGTTCAGCGACATCGTCGTGCCGCTCAAGGCCATCGGCGTCGACCTGGACATCGTGCCTGGGGTCGGTCCAGTGGTCGGCAAGCCGATTCGTTCGCGTGCTGATCTAGAAAGTCTGCGCGACCTAGAGCCCGACGACGTCACGGCCATCAGCCAGGCGGTCACTCAACTGGTCGGCGAACTTGGTTCGACTCCGTTGATCGGCTTCGCGGGGGCGCCGTTCACGTTGGCGAGCTATCTCGTCGAGGGTGGACCGTCGCGCAGCCATGAGAACACCAAGGCTTTGATGTTGGGCGATCCCGACCTCTGGCATGACTTGCTCGGGCAGCTGGCGCAGATCTCTG
>JANPBY010000084.1:0-15815 GCA_031430645.1 Actinomycetes bacterium | reverse complement strand
AGGCCGCGCCCACCGAGAGGGCCGCGCCCACCGAGAAGGCCGCGCCCACCGAGAAGGCCGCGCCCACCAAGAAGGCTCCGGCCAAGAAGGCTCCGGCCAAGAAGGCTCCGGCCAAGAAGGCTCCGGCCAAGAAGGCTCCGGCCAAGAAGGCTCCAGCCAAGAAGGCTCCAGCCAAGAAGGCTCCAGCCAAGAAGGCTCCAGCCAAGAAGGCTCCAGCCAAGAAGGCTTGATCCCCCCTCACATGTCGGCCGGGTTCCCTTCGGGGACCCGGCCTTCGTGTGCCTCCTGGCCACTCCCTGGTTGCGCCGAGCGACGATTCCAGCGATCCCGATCCCGACCCCGGTCAGGGGACGGTCTGTGCTCCGCCCAGTGACCTGAAGCCGACGAGCGTCACGAGCGTGATGACAGCGGCGTCGTCGCGACTCACCGATACCCGTTGACCTGGTCGCAAAAGGCGCAGGCCGGAATTCTCGAAGGCAGCGGCGGGAAACTCTAGGGACTGGCCGTCGTCGGTGACCAGAGAGCCTGCTCCGGTTGCCGGGTCGAACGCGCTCACGGTGCCTTGCACGTCACTGAGGTTAGTCAGTCGAGGTTAGTAGATCCAGGCTAGTCAGTCGCGGCTAGTCGATCGAGAGGGCCGCCGAGGTCCAGGCTCCGACGCCAAGCTCGAGAGCGGTTGCGAGGTCGGCAGCGTCGTCGACATCTTGGCGCAGCGAGCTGAGGGAGCCTTCTAACGCGGTCGCTCCCGACAGCTGGTGGGCGGCGGCCGAGGCCACTCCGAAACGCGGGTCCAGGGCGATTCCAGGGCGCGCCGTGAGCAGTGTCGTCCCCGCTCCAGTGGCGTCGACGACGAAGGCTCGGTCGTAGTCCGCTGCCTGGACGAGGGCCAGTCCGAGCTCGGCTGGCCTGATGGCAGGGAGATCGGAGCACAGCGCGGCGACGTGCAGTGAAGGGTTGTGGCCTCGAAGAATCAAGGCGCCGTGGGCCAAAGCAGGGTTCAGTCCGGAGGTGCGGGGCTCTCCATGGACAGGCACGGGCACCGACTCAAAAGCTGCCGCGACGCGTCGGTCACTGGTGACGATGATGACCACGTCGACGCCGGGCGTGAGCAGCGCGGTGGCCACGGTGTCCCGGGCAAAGGCGAGCGCTAGCTCTTGTCGATCGACACCAACCGAGGCCTCCAGGCGGGTCTTTGCCGTCGAGAGTGGCTTCACCGGAACTACGAGACCCCATGGCACGCCCTAGATCCTGTCAGGCGATGCTGACACGACAGTCGTGCGGGGCGGCTCGACAGCACCCAGTCGCCCCGGCAGGATGACAGCGCTGGGGCCGTGCGCGGAGCCTGCGTGATCATCGAGCACCAACGACGAAGTCGGGAGTACGGGTGGCGCGGCAGAAGCTCGGGTTCTGGTACCGACTCGCGCTTGGCATCCTCAAGCCCCCAGTGCTCTTGTTCACCCGGCGTACCTGGCTCAATCAAGAGCTGCTTCCCCCGACGGGCGGCATCGTCGTGGTCCCGAACCACACCTCACACTTCGACCCGTTGGCGGTGGCCCACTACCTGCACGACAACGGCCGGCCGCCTCGTTTCCTCGCCAAGGACGACCTGTTCGAGATCCCCTTGGGTGGATCCATCCTCGCGAAGGCCGGTCAGATCCCCGTTCATCGGGAGTCCGGTTCCGCTGCCGAGGCGATGAGCGACGCGATCGCCGCAGTGCAGGCTGGAGAGTGTGTCGTGTGTTATCCCGAGGGAACCTTGACCCGAGACGCGCAACTGTGGCCGATGCGTGGCAAGACGGGCGCGGCTCGGATCGCGCTAGCAACCGGTTGCCCGGTCATCCCGATGGCTCACTGGGGGGCTCACCGTGTGCTCTCGCCTTATGAGAAGAAGCCGCATCTCTTCCCGCCGCGGACTGTGACCGTGACCATTGGTCCCCCCGTAGACCTGGATGACCTGATGGGCCTAGAACAGACAGGCGAGGTCTTGCGCGAGGCGACGGTTCGCATCATGGATGCCATTACCGCGCTTGTGGCGGAACTGCGAGGCGAGCCGGTTCCTGAGACGCGCCTTGACCCGCGAGAAGCTGGCCTGCCGGAGATCGGGCGAGCCGATGTTGCTTACGATGACCCGGACCGGAGGTCCTCATGACACGTGCCGCGGTGATGGGAAGTGGGTCCTGGGGCACTGCCTATGCAATGGTCCTGGCCGATGCAGGCACCGATGTCGTCATCTGGGGCAAGGACCCTGCCGTGGTGTCAGCCATCAACGGAAGCCACGAGAACCCCAAGTACCACGAGGGGATTGAGCTGCCACCCACGCTGTGGGCCACCAGCGACGTGGCTGAGGCACTCGCCTATGCCGATGTGGTGGTCCTGGCGATCCCGTCGCAGGTGTTGAGGGAGAACCTCGCTGCCTGGCGTTCCCACCTGGCTCCCGACTCCTTGCTGGTCAGCCTGATGAAGGGCATCGAGCTCGGTACGACCATGCGGATGAGCGAGGTCATCGCTGAGGTCGCCGACGTCCCTACGCAGCGGGTGGCTGTCGTGTCCGGTCCCAACCTGGCGCGCGAGATCGCCCTCCGTCAGCCAGCAGCGACCGTCGTCGCGTGTTCCGACCTCGATCGTGCGCGCCTGCTTCAGGAGAGCTCGATCACCCCTTACTTCCGGCCCTACACCAACCCCGACGTCGTGGGTGTCGAGATCGGGGGGGCGACCAAGAACGTCATCGCGCTCGCCAACGGAATGGCTGTGGGGCTGGGGTTCGGTGTCAACACTCAGTCTTCGCTGATCACCCGCGGGCTGGCCGAGACGGCTCGGCTTGGCGTCGCTCTGGGGGCGGATCCCATGACCTTTTCCGGGTTGGCCGGCATCGGAGACCTGGTGGCAACGTGCACCTCGCCGCTGTCACGCAATCGCACCTTCGGGGAGCACCTCGGCCAGGGACTGTCAGTGGAGGAGACGACGGCTCTCACTCGCCAGACGTGTGAAGGGGTCAAGTCCTGCCAGTCG
Source organism: Actinomycetes bacterium (assembly GCA_031430645.1). GTDB lineage: Bacteria > Actinomycetota > Actinomycetes > DATJPE01 > DATJPE01 > JANPBY01. Next base: position 12,806 of record JANPBY010000084.1, on the reverse strand, counting down.
ATTCTTGATCTGGCCCACAAGCACGACGTGGAGATGCCGTTCACCGAACAGGTGGTTGCGGTGATCCACCAGGGGATGTCCGCTCGGGACATGCTCGGGCGGCTGATGTCCCGCGAAGCAAAGGCCGAGGGCTCCTAGGCCCCGAGGCGGTCACCGTCCACGAGTGCGTCCAACGCCGCAGACAGGTCGCGCCACAAGTCGTCGACGTCCTCAATCCCGACCGACAGGCGGATCAGTGACTCGGGGACCTCGAGACTCTCGTTCGGCCAGCGCCTCCGGCGTTCCAGTGTCGACTCGACTCCGCCCAGACTCGTGGTGTGGACCCACAAGCCAACGGCATCACACACGGCCTCGGCCTCGGCCGCACCGCCGACCACCTCCAGGCTCAGGACTGAACCAAAGCAGTCCCACTGAGCTGCGGCCATGTGGTGACCGGGGTCATCCGGAAGCCCGGGGTAGCGCACGCGGGCCACCGCCTGGTGAGCCAGACAACGACGGGCGAGTTCGCCGGCGCTGGCACTGGAACGCTCCACGCGAAGCGGAAGGGTGCGCAGCCCGCGCAGTGCCAGGTAGGTCTCGAAGGGGCCGGGGATCGCACCGTGCAAACGGCGTACGCCGGCCAGCCGCTCGTGGAAGGCCCCGTCCCGGGTGACTGTGACGCCTAGGAGCACGTCGGAATGCCCCGATATCTGCTTGGTGGCGCTGTGCACTACGACATCGGCCCCGAGGCTGAGCGGTCGTGAGCCCATCGGTGTGTTGAACGTGTTGTCTACGGCCACGACTGCCCCAGCATCATGAGCGGCGGCGCAAGCAGCAGCCACATCTGCCACTCCGAGCAGCGGGTTGGTTGGCGACTCGAGCCAGAGCAGCGAGGCGCCTGCGCAGGCTTCGGCGACCACGGCCGCATCGGTGATATCGACCCGCCGTACGCCGAAGCGGCCCGCCAATTCGTGTTCGTTGAGAAGGCCCGCGGTCCCTGTGTAGGGGTGAAGCGGCGCGACCACGATGCCGCCCGGCGGCAGGGTGTGCAGGACCGCGCTCAAAGCCGCGAGTCCACTGGCGAAGGCGAGGGCGCGTCCGCCCTCAAGGGCGCCTACCGCATCCTCGAAGGCCGACCAGGTCGGGTTGCCATACCGGCCGTACCCGACGTCGCCACCAGCGTGATAGGTCGAGGCCAGCACCACCGGCACGTTCAGCGGGGCGTCGGGCTCCCGGGCCGGTCGGCCGGCGGTCACGGCGAGCGTCGTCAACGAGAGGTCCATCCCGCGAGGATAGGGTCGCCCAGATGAGCAGGTGGCGGAGGTTGACGGTGGCGCCGTGGTGAGTGCTGTTGGCGGCGGGCCGCGGTTGCGGGTTGCCGTGGTGTTCGGCGGGCGCAGCACCGAGCACGCCATCTCCTGCGTGAGCGCTGGCAGCGTCCTGAAGGCGATCGACCGAGATCGTTACGACGTGGTCCCCGTAGGAATCACTCGGTCCGGCCGTTGGGTGCTTGCCGCCGACGACGCCGCAGCCCTGGAGATCGTCGGCGGCCGGCTCCCCGAGGTTGACGACTCCGGTACGGCCGTGGTGCTCGCCGCCGATCCGACGGCTGGCGGCTTGGTCGTCGCGGAGGCCGGCGCCGTGCCCCGCGTGCTCAGTGCCGTCGACGTGGTCTTCCCGCTCCTGCACGGGCCTTACGGCGAAGACGGCACCGTGCAAGGCCTGCTCGAGCTGGCCGGTGTGCCGTATGTCGGGTCGGGTGTCCTGGCGTCGGCGCTGTGCATGGACAAGGCGATGGCCAAGGTGGTGCTGGCTGCGAAGGGACTGCCTGTCGGGGCCTCCGAACTAGTCACCGACGGCGATTGGACTGCGGACCGGCGTGGGTCGCTTATCCGGGTTCAGGAGTCGCTGGCACTGCCGGTGTTCGTGAAGCCGGCGCGGGCTGGCTCTTCGGTGGGCATCAGCAAGGTCGACGACTGGGCGGATCTTGCTGCAGCTGTAGAACATGCGCGTCGGCACGACCCGCGGGTGATCGTCGAGCAGGCAGTCGTCGGTCGTGAGATCGAGTGCGGTGTCCTTGAGGGTCTCGACGGCGGGCCGGCCGAGGCCAGTGTTTGCGCGGAGATCCGGGTTGTCGGTGATCACCCGTTCTATGACTTCGAGGCGAAGTACCTCGACGACGCCACCGAGTTCACAGTCCCGGCCGAGCTTCCTGCCGTCGTGAGTGATCGCGTGCAGGCTCGGGCGGTCGAGGCTTTCGAGGCCCTCGGCTGCGAGGGCCTGGCTCGCGTCGACTTCTTCCTCACCGAGGCCGGCGAGCTGGTCGTCAATGAGGTCAACACGATCCCTGGCTTCACCCCGGTGTCGATGTATCCCAGGATGTGGGCCGAGACCGGCCTGGACTACCCAGCCCTCGTCGATCGACTGCTTACGAAGGCGATGGCTCGGGGGACGGGCCTTCGGTGAGTGGCACGGACGCCGAGACCGCTGCAGCAAGGTCGACGAGCGAGTTGACCTCGGGCGCGTAGTCCTCGGGTACGTCCACCTCGACGTAAGCGACCCGCCCCACCGTTACAAATCGGTAGCCCTGGGTCAGTTCGACGGGGAGCCACGCCACGCCGTTGACCTCTGCCGTCTCACTGGTCGGTGTGAGCTGGGCGGGCCGGGGAACCCCACAGCGAAGGGTGATCGCCGGATCGCCCCAGGCGGCCGTGAGCGGTGAGCTCGGGTCCGTGGGTCGCCGTTCCTGTCGGCTGACGGTCTCGGGCAATGAGCGCGCCAGCGTCAGGCAGGCTTGCGACGCGGGCGCAGACGGCTCAGGTGCTGCAACGGGTACGTCCTCGGAACAGGCGGTCAGCACCACAGCGACGCCGATGGCGCAGCAGACCCAGCCCCCGGCGGAGCGACGGCTGGGCAGGGGAAAACTCTGGATGTGGCGTGGCTCAGAGATGGACGACGGGACAGGTCAACGTGCGCGTGATCCCATCCACGCCCTGGACCTTGGCCACCACGAGCTTTCCGAGGTCGTCGACACTCGCGGCCTCAGCCCGGACGATCACGTCGTAAGGCCCCGTGACGTCCTCAGCCGTGGTGACGCCGGGAAGCAGTGCGATCTCGCGAGCAACGTGGGCGGCCTTGCCGACCTCGGTCTGAATAAGGATGTACGCCTGCACCACCATGGTGGGGCCTCCCAGGAGACGATGTCGGGCATCGAACCTATCGCGACCACGAGGAGCCGGCCATGACAACCCCCCCATCTGGTTCGGTTGCTGCCCTCGGAGAGTTCGGACTGGTGGAGGCGGTGACGGCCAAACTGTCCCAAGGTCGGGGGGTGCTCCTCGGTCCAGGAGACGACGCGGCGGTCGTCTCGGCCCCCGATGGACGAGTCGTCGTGACCACTGACGTCCTGGTCGAGGGACGGCACTTCCGGCGAGATTGGTCGGGCGCCAACGATGTCGGCCGTAAGGCAGCGGCCCAAAGCCTGGCCGACATCGCTGCGATGGGCGCCAAGCCCACAGCTTTGGTGGTCGGGATCGCGACTCCGCCGGACCTGCCCGTCACGTGGGCCGTCGAGTTGGCCGTCGGGCTGCAATCCGAGTGTTCGCCCCTCGGGGTCAGCGTGGTCGGCGGTGATGTGGTCCGTGGTGAGTCCGTCGTCATTTCGGTGACCGCGCTGGGCGACCTTCAGGGCAGGAAGCCAGTGACTCGGGCGGGCGCCGAGGCAGGAGACGTCGTCGCCGTCGTGGGGCGGTTGGGCTGGTCTGCTGCCGGGATGGCGGTGCTGCAGCGGGGTTTCCGATCCCCGCGCGTCCTCGCAGACGCGCACCGGCGCCCCGAACCGCCCTACGCCCAGGGGGTCAAGGCTGCCGTAGCTGGGGCCCACGCGATGTGCGATGTCAGCGATGGCCTGCTCGCCGACCTCGGTCACCTAGCGAGGGCGAGCAAGGTTCGGATCGAGTTGGACTCGACCCGGTTCGAGATCACCGATCCGCTCATGGCGGCCGGCGCTGCCTTGGGCGTCGACCCGCTGAGCTGGGTGCTGACTGGGGGAGAGGATCATGCGCTAGTAGCGACCTTCCCCGCGGGCGTACGGCGCCCACGAGGCTGGGTCAGCATCGGGGAGGTCGTCGAGGGCGAGGGAGTCCTGGTCGATGGGGAGCCCTGGCCGGGCCCGGCGGGCCACGACCACTTCGCCTAGGTTGACCGGGAAGTTGGTCGGGGAGGGCTCGTTCGCCGCCCGGTCCGGAGTGCCGCTCGGCTACTCGTCAGTAAGTGGTCAGTTTTCGCTCGCGCTGCGGCGCCGTTCGAAACGGACTAGCGGACGACTTTGCCGGCCTTGATGCAGGCCGCGCAGACGTCGAGCTTCTTGGGGGTCCCGCCGACCTTGACGCGCATGCTCTGGATGTTGGGATTCCAGCGCCGCGGCGTACGCCTGTGGGAGTGCGAGATGCTGTTGCCGAAGCTGGGCTTCTTGCCGCAGATGTCGCAGGTGGCAGCCACGGGTGAACTCCAAAGGAAAGGGTGTGCGGCGCCCGACGTCGGCCAGGCAGACCACCGAATGTCTGACCAGACTACCCGAGCAGGTTGGGGACGGTCCAACTCGGCAATCCTGGCCGAGGGTAGCCTCGCCCCACCATGACCGGGTCTCCTGATTCCCCAGCACCGGGGTCCACGTCCGCCCCTTCGATGCGGGCGGCTCACCTGCGCACGTGGTGCCGTGCTGGTCTGGTCGCCCTTGGTGATTCCCGAGCCGAGATCGACGCCCTCAACGTTTACCCGGTGCCCGACGGCGACACGGGGACAAATCTCTACCTGACCATGGAATCGGCGGTAGAGGGCCTTGGTCCCGAGTCTGGCGATGCCGAGGCCGAGCTCGCGTCCACCGCGCGGGCTGTGGCGCACGGCGCCTTGCTCGGGGCGCGAGGCAACTCCGGGGTCATCCTCAGCCAATACTTCCGGGCCGTGTCCGAGGTGCTGGCCGACCCGACGCCCCGATCGGGCGCGGAGATGTTGCGCGTGGCGCTGCGGGAAGCAGCTTCCGCCGGCTACGCCGCGGTCGCGCAGCCTGTCGAGGGCACCGTCTTGTCGGTCGTACGCGCTGCCGCTGAGGCTGCCGCTCAGAGTCCGAGCGATGACCTCCCCGCGGTGGCCGAGGTGGCCGCGGCCGCCGCGCGTGACGCGCTCCTCCGGACCCCGGATCAGCTGGAGGCTCTTCGGCGGGCCGGAGTCGTCGACGCCGGCGGTCGGGGGGCAGTCGTGCTCCTTGACACTCTGGTTGAAGTGGTGACTGGGGTCGCGCCACGACGCTCGGCACGGCCGGCGCACCTGCCGGTTCCGTTGCTCACGCAAGGCGAGGGCGTCGATCCGGCGGGGCCGTCCTACGAAGTCATGTACCTCCTCGAGGCCGCAGAGGCCGCGATCCCGATCCTCAAGGACGCCCTGGCAGCGCTCGGAGACTCCTTGCTCGTTGTCGGCGGCGACGGGTTGTGGAACGTCCACGTCCATGTCGATGACGTGGGGGCGGCGATCGAGGTCGGTATCGCCGCCGGCCGGCCGTATCGCATTGCCGTCACGCATTTTCGGGACCAGGTGCTCGGCCAGCGCGACGCTGCGAGCCACGTGCCCCGAGCGGTGGTCGCCGTGGCGCCAGGAGAGGGTCTCGCGGCGCTGTATGCGACGGCCGGCGCTCTGGTGGTGCGCAGCGGTGTGGGCGCCAAGCCATCCACCCGCGACGTCCTGCGGGCCATCGAAGGGTCGAGGTCCTCCGAGGTCGTGGTGCTTCCCGATGACAAGGACGTACGTGCAGTCGCTGAGGCTGCCGCTGACCAGGCTCGGATCACCGGCGTCCGGGTGGCTGTCATCCCGACCAGGGCGACGGTCCAGGTGCTCGCGGCGCTCGCCGTCCACGACCCTGCGCGGCGCTTCGACGACGACGTCGTGGCTATGACGGCGGCTGCTCGAGCGACCCGACACGGAGAGGTCACCCTCGCGACGCGCGAGGCGCTGACGACTGCGGGTGTCTGCCAGCCCGGAGACGTCCTCGGGCTCGCCGAGGGAGACGTGGTCGTGATTGGCGCCGATGTTGCCGAAGTCGCCCGTGCTCTGCTCGACCGCTTGCTGGCCGCTGGGGGCGAGCTCGTCACCGTCGTCACCGGCGCGGAAGCGGGCGATCACCTCGCCGCGTTGCTGCTCGACCATCTCCGGCGCACGCACCCCGAAGTCGAGTCGAATGTCTACGAGGGCGGTCAGACCCACTACCCCGTGCTCGTCGGTGTCGAGTGAGCGCAGCGCAGGACCTCAACCAGTCGGTCAGCAAAGTGGTCGGTCCCAAGACAGCCGAACGGTTGGCCAAGCTGGGCGTGCTGAGTACCGGGGATCTGCTCAGGCACTACCCCAGGCGCTATGAGCGCAGGGGCGAGCTGACTGACCTTGCCTCCCTGCGCGTGGGCGATCAGGTCACCGTGTTGGCTGAGGTCGTCGAAGCCCAGGTGCGCCGCCCCGCTTCTCGGCCCAAAGGCATGTTCACCGCGGTGGTTGCTGACGGTTCTGGCGCTACCTTGACGTTGACCTTCTTCCACCAGGTCGGCTACCACTCGAAGGAGATCGTCAAGGGGCGCCGTGGGCTGTTCGCCGGTGAGGTGGGGATCTTCCGCAACCATCGCCAGCTCACGCACCCGACGTATGAGATGTTCGGTCGGGACGCCGACGACGAGGCAACGGAGCGACGGGCCGAGGACTACGCCGATCGTCTGATCCCGATCTATCCGGCGACCAAGGACCTCGCGACCTGGGCGATCGCCCGGAGTGTGTCGGTGGTTCTGGACCCCCTCGAGGAGCTCGATGACCCTCTCCCGGAGGTCGTGCGCCGTACCCACGAACTGGTGGGCCTAGCCGAGGCGTTTCGGCTGATCCACCGACCTGAGTCCGACCTGGACTGGCGGCGAGCCAGAGCACGGCTGGTGTTCGAGGAGGCGTACGTCCTCCAGGTGGCGCTCGCCCAGCGACGGCACGCTGCCACCGCGCTGCATTCCAAGCCTCGGGTTGCTCGCCCTGGTGGACTGCGTGACGCCTTCGACGCCCGGCTCCCGTGGGAACTCACGGGTGGGCAGCAAGTAGTCGGCGAGGTCTTGGAATCCGAGATTGCCCGGTCCTACCCGATGCACCGACTGCTCCAGGGGGAGGTGGGATCTGGCAAGACGGTCGTCGCACTGCGCGCGATGCTCACCGTGGTCGACGCAGGGGGGCAGGCCGCTCTGCTTGCCCCGACCGAAGTGCTCGCCCAGCAGCACTACCGGTCTCTGACAGCCATGCTCGGTCCGCTCGCTGAGCGAGGCCTGCTCGGTGGCTCCGACGTCGGCACCCGGGTGGCGTTGCTTACCGGGTCGCAGCCGACGGCCGTACGCCGTGAGGCTCTGCTCGAGACGATTTCCGGTGACGCAGGCATCGTCGTCGGCACCCACGCGTTGCTCGAGGATCGCGTGGAGTTCCTGGATCTTGGGCTCGTCGTCGTTGATGAGCAGCACCGGTTCGGGGTCGAGCAGCGTGCGGCTTTGTCGGCGAAGGCGGATAGCCCCCCGCACGTCCTGGTGATGACTGCGACGCCGATCCCGCGCACGGTCGCCATGACCGTTTTCGGTGACCTGGAGGTGTCCACGCTCATCGAGCTGCCCAAGGGGCGCCAACCGATCACGACCCACGTCGTTCCGATCGAGCGGGCGAACTTCGTCGACCGGGCCTGGCAGCGGGTCCGCGAGGCAGTGGCGCAAGGCAACCAGGTGTACGTCGTTTGCCCTCGGATCGGGGTCGATGAGGTCGAGCAGAGCACCGAGCCCGAGCCAGCTGAGGACAACGCGGCTCGGCGGGCTCCCCTGCGAGCCGTCCTCGAGGTGCTGCCAGAGCTGTCGGCGGGACCTCTCGAGGGGCTCCGCCTGGAGATGCTGCACGGAAAGCTGCCCAGTGATGTGAAGGATGACGTCATGCTCCGGTTCAACCACGGGCAGATCGACGTCCTCGTGGCCACCACGGTGGTCGAGGTAGGAGTTGATGTCCCGAACGCCACGGTCATGGTGGTGCTCGATGCCGATCGGTTCGGGGTCTCCCAGCTCCACCAGCTGCGCGGCCGGGTCGGTCGGGGTGAGCAACCAGCGCTGTGCCTGTTCTTCACCGAGGCCGAAGAGGAAAGCCCGGCGCGCATCCGGCTGGACAAGGTCGCGGCAACCCAAGACGGTTTCGCGCTCTCCAGGCTCGACCTGGAGACCCGCCGCGAGGGGGACGTGCTGGGGGCCAGCCAAGCGGGGCGCCGGTCCTCGCTGCGTCTGTTGTCGGTGCTCCGCGACGAGGCAGTCATCGAGCTCGCCCGCACCGACGCGAGCCGGCTCGTGGCGGACGATCCTGAGCTCGTCGACTACCCGGTCCTGCGAGCGGCCTTGGACGAACTGGTCGCAGAAGAGCAAGCTGAGTTCCTCGATAAGTCCTGACCCAGGGAGTTCAGGTCGGCGCAACGCTGGGGCGGTATCAAAGTGATACCATGCCAGCATGGCGATGACCCTAAGACTCACGGATGAGGAGACCGAGCTCCTTCGAGCGCTCGCCGAGCGAGAGGAGCGTTCGATGCATGAGGTCGTACGTCTCGCTGTCCTCGAGCGGGCAGCCCGGAGCACCAGGGCTGGTCGGGTCGATGAGCTCTTGGACAGCGCCACGACGCGCTACGCGGAGTTGCTCGACCGACTGTCGCAGTGAGCGCGACATCGCCGCGCGCGACCCACTACCTCGAGCTGGATGACCTCCTGCGGATCGCCCATCGCGCCGTCGGCGGGCAGGCGCTCGTGCGCGATCTCGGGCTTCTCGACGCGGCCGCCGCCCGCCCCCGTGCCAGCGCCTTCGGCGAGGACGCCTACCCGAGCCTGAGCGCCAAGGCCGCCGCCTTGCTCGAGTCGCTGGTACGCAACCACGCCCTCATCGACGGCAACAAGCGTCTTGGGTGGCTGGCGGTCTATGTGTTTCTCGGCCTCAACGAAGTGACCTTGGAGGCCGATGACGACGTGGCCTACGACCTGGTGATCGGCGTGGCCGAAGGTCGACTCGGTGTGCGCGAGGTTGCCCAGGTCCTCGACGGATGGTCTCAGGAGTGACACGGATCGTGGCTGGGGAGGCTCGCGGGCGGCGGCTGGCCATTCCCTCCCGGGGGACGCGGCCCACGGCTGACCGGACGCGTGAGGGGTTGTTCTCCGCACTCGGCGCTCGTGTGGGCAGCACCGGGGTCGGCCCCGGCGGTTACGAGCTGGCCGGTTTACGGTTCCTTGATCTCTATGCGGGCTCCGGTGCCGTCGGTCTCGAGGCGCTGTCCCGCGGAGCCGTGTCGGTCGCGCTTGTCGAGCGGGACCGGGCCGCCGCTGCCGTGATCGAGGCGAACATCGCAACCGTCGGTCTGCCCGGCGCAGTTGTTCACTGCCTGGCTGTCGAACGGATAGCCGACGGGCCGGCCCCGGTTGAGCCATTCGACGTCGTCTTCGCCGACCCGCCGTACGACCTGTCGAACGACGAACTCGGCGCCACACTCTCGACTCTGGCTGCCGCCGGGTGGTTTGCGAGCGATGCACTCGTCGTGGTCGAGCGCCCGACCCGAGTCCCGTGGACCTGGCCGCCCGAGTTCATCACCGAGCGCGAGCGTCGCTACGGCGAGGCCACCCTTTGGTACGGTCGCGCCGCAGGATGACAGGGTCACAGATCTAGCTGAGCAGTGAAGGAGCGCGACGTGCGACGGGTCGTCTGCCCAGGGTCCTTCGATCCCGTGACCAATGGTCACTTGGATGTCATCGGGCGAGCGTCCGCGCTCTACGACGAGGTCACCGTCGCGGTGCTTATCAACAAGACCAAGGCCTCGCTGTTCACCGTTGAGGAACGGCTGGCCCAGCTTGGCGACGCGACCGCGGTCTACGGCAACGTGGTTGTGGACGCGTGGCACGGGTTGATCGTCGACTTCTGCGGCGAACGCGACATCCCGGTCATCTTCAAGGGCCTTCGGGCGGAAGGCGATTTCGGCTACGAACAGCAGATGGCCCAGATGAATCAGCGCCTCGCGGGGATCGAGACGGTCTTCGTGAGTACTAACCCGGCTTACAGTTACCTCTCGTCCAGCCTCGTCAAGGAGGTTGCGACGTACGGCGGTGACGTGTCGGGGCTGGTCCCCGAGGGCGTCAATCGCCAACTGATCGAGCGGCTAGCTCCTGTCCGCAACGATCAGGGCTGACCGCGCAGAGCCCCGAACGGCCACCGAAGCACCGAACCACCGACCCATTCCGGAGACTGAGCCCGTGGACGTGCACGACAAGCTGGATGACCTCACCGCTCTCGTCGAGAGCGCCCGGTCGATGCCGATGTCTGCCTCGTGCATCCTCAACCGAGGCGAAGTCCTTGCGCTCCTGGATGAGATGCGCGCGGAGCTCCCGCAGGAGTTCGACGAGGCCGAGCGCATCCTGCGCGAGCGGGAGGCCGTGCTCGAGCAAGCCCGCGTCGAAGCCGAAGAAATCGTGGCTGAGGCACACGAGGAGCGCATGCGCCTGGTGTCGCAGACCGAGGTCTATGCCCAGGCTCAGCGCGAGGCCGGGCGGATGCGCGGTGAGGCTCGCGAGGAGGCCGGCCGTATGCAAGACGACACCGATGCCTACATCGACGGCAAGCTCGCGAGCATCGAGACCGCCCTGAACAACACCCTCGAAGCCGTACTCCATGGTCGCGACCGCATCCAGCTTCGGCGCGAGGAGGACGACCGTGACGTCCCCGAGGTTGATGACCGGCCGCTGCCTGGAGCTTGACGCGGGGGTCGCCTGCCAGAGCCAAGATGCCGGCTCGGTTTGGGCGGCGGCACGCAGCCGGGCTACCCTGTGCCTTGGTCTCGTCTGAGGCCGTGGTCCGTCATGTCCGCCAGGTGTTCAGGAGTTCCGTCCGATCGGACGGCCCCCGCACAGCCCTAAGACAGCCTCAACCAGTGAGGGAACTGCCGTGCGTCGCCTAGACCCGCGGGCCCCGCTCGTGGTCGACACCCGCGAGCTCGGCCGCCGGCCCGGGAGCATGCGGACGGTCTCGCGCACGGTTGCGGCACCGGCAGATCTCGGCATCGTCGTCATCGGCATCATCGAGGGTTCCCCGCTCGACCTCGAACTGAGGCTCGAGTCGGTCGTCGAAGGTGTTCTGGTCTCTGGCACCGCACGGGCTCGCGCGATCGGTGAGTGCGTACGCTGCCTCGACCCGGTCGACCTGCCCGTCGAGGTCGATCTCCAGGAGTTGTACGACTACCCGGCCACCAAGCCAGGAGGTCGGCCCGCTCCAGCCGCGGATCACCCAGCTGCGGAGGACGATGAGCACGACCTGCACCTGATCGAGGACGATCTGATCGATCTCGAACCGGTGCTGCGGGACTCGGCAGTGCTCGCGCTGCCCCTGCAACCACTGTGCCGGGACGACTGTCCGGGTTTGTGTTCCGAGTGCGGAGCCAAGCTCGCCGACGACCCGGAGCACGACCACGACAGCACCGACCCACGCTGGGCAGCACTCGCCGGAATCACGGCAGAGACTGCCCTCCACACCAGCTCCGAGCCGAGCACCTCACAGGAAGAAGGCTGATCGTGGCCGTTCCGAAGCGGAAGACCTCACGCAGCAACACTCGCCACCGTCGCGCGAACTGGAAGGCCAAGCTGCCCCAGATCAACAAGCGGGTCGTCAACGGCGAGGTCGAGTACTCCGTGCCGCATCGTGCCGACGAGAACGGCGAATACAACGGCCGTCAGGTCGTCGACGTCTGATCCGGTGACTGAGCCGAGCGATCGAGTGACCGATGTGGCCCCGTCGACCACGGTCCTTGAGGCGCGCCTCGGCACCCAGATCAGCCCAGACCTTCTCGAGCGAGCCCTGACCCATCGGTCGTACGCCTATGAAAACGGCGGCCTCCCGACCAACGAGCGGCTGGAGTTCCTCGGCGACTCGGTGCTCGGTCTGGTGGTCACCGACGCGCTCTATCGCACCCACCCTGACCTCCCCGAGGGCCAGTTGGCCAAGCTCCGGGCCGCCGTCGTCAACATGCGCGCCCTTGCCGACGTGGGCCGCTCCCTGGACCTCGGTGCCTTCGTGCGTCTGGGGCGAGGTGAGGAGGCTACGGGGGGGCGCGACAAGTCCTCGATCCTCGCCGACACCGTCGAAGCCGTGATCGGCGCCGCCTATGTCGATCGTGGTCTCGACGTTGCCTCAGAACTGGTGCATCGGCTGGTCGACTCGCTGATCGCTGCGGCGGCCGAGCTCGGCGCGGGCTTGGACTGGAAGACCTCGCTGCAGGAGGCGACAGCCGCACTCGGGCTGGGTGTCCCTGAGTACGTCGTCACCGAAACCGGCCCCGACCACGAAAAATCCTTCAGTGCGGAGGTCCGAGTGGCCCAGGAGGTCCTAGGCGCCGGCTCCGGGCGAAGCAAGAAGGAGGCCGAGCAGGAGGCCGCCGCGACCGCCTGGGGGGCGCTGCGCGAACGCTCTGCCGAGGCACTGGCCGCCAGCAGTCCTGACGACTCAGCCGCCGACCTGGGTCCGGCTGGCCCGGCTGGCCCGGCCTCGACCTGACCTGCCGTGCCTGAGCTCCCGGAGGTCGAGGTGGTCCGGCGCGGGCTGGACCGCCACCTCACCGGCCGAACCGTTGCCGACGTGGAGGTCTTGCACCCGCGGGCCGTACGCCGACATCTTGGGGGTGCTGACGATCTGGTCGGCCAGCTCACGGGTCGGCGCATCCAGGGTGCCTCGCGCCGCGGCAAGTACTTGTGGCTGCCGCTCCTTGAGTCCGGTGGAGG
>JANPBY010000083.1:0-39671 GCA_031430645.1 Actinomycetes bacterium | reverse complement strand
CCCCCGACGCTGCGAGGAACATCGCCCGAGGATCGGGTGACCAGTCGGCCTACCTCGTGAGTGATGCGGAAGGGCCTCACCGGAGCCGGGGAGGGGCTGGCGACCCCGTAGCCCCGACCGGCTTGGGACCCGCGCTACCGCCTTGAGAGGGCAGCGTGCTAGGCCGCTACACAACGGGGCCGTGGGAGGCCGGCGACGCCGACCAGAGGTCTGAGTCTACCGGGGTGAGCCGGTCGGTCAGACGTTCCGCTGGGGTACCAGGACTCGAACCTAGACTAACTGAACCAGAATCAGTTGGGCTGCCAATTACCCCATACCCCAAGGGTGTGCGGCCTCGCCGACCGCAGCCTGCTCACTCTACCGGAGGCCCCAGAGCCGCGACAAAACCACCGGTTCAGGACGAGGGGGGCTACCGGCCGGATGACTCAGCCGTCGCGCAGGGACGCGATCCGGGCAAGAGACTTTGTGCGGCCGAGAATCTCCATGGACACGAACAGCGGCGGCGAGATCCGTCGGCCGGTAACCGCAACCCGCACAGGAGTGAAGGCCAGCTTGGGCTTAAGACCTAGACCCTCGACCAGGCCGGTCCGGAGGGTGGCCTCGATCTCAGGTGCTGTCCACACTTCGAGGGCAGCCAAAGCGTCGTACGCCTCCGCGAGGGTCCTCGCGGAATCCTCGGCAAGACCCGCCCGCGCGTCCTCGGCGATGGCGAAGGACTCCTCGTCGACCAGAAGGAAGCCGATCATGTCGGGCGCCTCGGCGAGCAGGTTCATCCGCTCCTGGACGTGCGGTGTCACGGCCGCAACCGCAGCTCTTTGGTCCGGCGTTGGATCGGTCGGCAGCGCGCCCACGAGCACCAGGTGATCGATGATTCGCTCCGCCAAGTCCTCGACGGCCAGCTCGCGGATGTAGTGCCCGTTCAACCAGTTCAGCTTGTCGAGGTCGAAGACCGGTCCAACGGTGTTGACCCGGCTCCAGTCGAACCCGCTCACCAAGTCATCGAAGGAGAAGATCTCCGCGCCGTCGGGCTGGGAGTAGCCCATGAGGGCGAGGAAGTTGCGCAGGGCCTCCGGCAGATAACCCGCCTCGCGGAACCAGGTCAGCCGCGCCGCCGGGTTCTTCCGCTTGCTGATCTTCGACTTGTCCGTGTTGCGCAACAGGGGCATGTGCGCGAACGCCGGTGGCTCGAACTCGAGCCACCGGTACAGCAGCAGGTGCTTGGGGGTGGAGCTGATCCACTCCTCGCCGCGCACGACATGGGTGATGCCCATCTCGTGATCGTCCACGACGCTGGCCAGGTGATAGGTCGGGAACCCGTCAGCCTTCACGATGACCTGGTCGTCGGGGTGCGGTGCGCGCACCTCACCGCGGATCAGGTCCACAAAGGAGAGGGCTACGTCCTCCGGCACGAGCATCCGCACGACCGGCTGCTCGCTGAACCCGGGCAACGCGGCGCGTTCCTCTCGGGTCTTGCCCACGCACAACCGGTCATAACCCGTGGCCTGCTTGGCCTTTTGCTGCGCCTCGCGCATCTCGGCGAGCCGCTCAGTGCTGCACCAGCAGTGGTAGGCATGACCGTCCGCCAGCAGCCGCTCGACGTACGGCGGATAGGTGTCGAGCCGCTCGGACTGTCGATAGGGCGCGAACGGTCCGCCCTTGTCCGGCCCCTCATCCCACTCCAGGCCCAGCCAGTGCAAGGTGTCATAGACCTGCTGCTCACTGTCGGCGACGTAGCGCGCGCGGTCAGTGTCCTCGATGCGCAACAGGAACTGTCCGCCTTGCTGACGAACGAAGGCCAAGTTGAACAACGACATGTAGGCCGTGCCGACGTGCGGGTCCCCTGTGGGCGACGGCGCCACACGAAGGCGCACAGGCCCGAGCGGAGACTCAACCACGACGCACCACCGGGTTGGTCAAGGTGCCGACGCCTTCGACGCTCACCGAGACCTCGTCGCCGACCTCGATGGGTCCAACGCCGGCCGGGGTGCCGGTGAGGAGGACGTCGCCGGGCAGCAAGGTCATCACGGCCGAGACGTAGGAGATCAGCTCGGGGACGCTGCGCAGCAAGGTCGAGGTGCTGGCCTGCTGGCGCAGCTCGCCATTGACCGTGCACGAGACCTCGAGGTCGCTGGGATCGAGGTCGGTCTCGATCCAGGGGCCTAGCGGGCAGAAGCCATCAAAACTCTTGGCCCGAGTCCACTGCCCGTCACTGCGTTGGAGGTCGCGCGCGGTGACGTCGTTCGCGACCGTGCACCCGAGGACGACCTCCATCGCCCGCTGCAGCGGCACTTCACGGCACAGCCGGCCGATCACGATCGCCAGCTCGACCTCATGATGAACCTCGTGGGACAGCGCCGGGTAGGGGATGGGGTCGCCAGGACCGATCACTGACGTGGAGGGCTTGAGAAAGATCACCGGCTCGTCCGGGGGCTCGCCGCCCATCTCACGGGCGTGCTCGGCGTAGTTCTTGCCGATGGCGACGACCTTGCTCGGCAGCACAGGCGCGAGCAGCCGCACCTCAGCGATGGGGAACCTGGCCGTTGACAACTCGAAAGCACCGAACGGATGCCCCTTGATCGCCGTCACATGCTCCTCGGAGCCAGCACCCTCAAGGACTCCGAACGCGACTTCGCCCTCACCCACGCCGAACCTGCAGATACGCACGGGGGTCCACGCTACCGGCGCCGCACCCGCCTCTGGACCAGCGCTCGGCTCTCCGTTGGACGCGGAAGGTCAAAGGCGAAGGCGCCACAAGGAGGCAACGGGGCCGGCTCCCTTGCGCCCGTGAGGTTCTCGGGCGGTGCGACCTGGTTTCGGGACCCGCTCTGCAGAAGTGTCCAAAAGGGAGAGCTCGATCGCCGTTTGAGGGCTCCGTTTCGGACACTTCTCGAGCCAGCGGCCGATCCACCGGCGAAAGACGCAGTCCGGCGCGAAGTCGGCCCCTGACCCCCGTTGCTGCGCCTTGGCCCTTGACCCAACCTTGCGGGGGCTCAGCGCGGGGACTCCCCCGCCCGCAGCAACCCGTAGGTGAGCCCGTCGGTGAGCGCCTCCCACGAAGCCTCGACCACGTTGTTGCCGACCCCGACCGTCACCCAGGACCCGACGCCATCGCTGGTCTCGACGAGCACCCGAGTCATGGCATCGGTTCCATGGGCAGCATCAGTGATCCGGACCTTGTAGTCGATGAGCTCGAGCCGCTGAATCCCTGGGTACAGCTGCCCGACGGCCTGCCGCAGGGCATGGTCGAGAGCGTTGACCGGGCCGTTGCCCTCCCCGACGGCAACCACTCGCTGACCGCCTGCGCGCACCTTGACCGTAGCCTCGGCGGTCGCCTGCTCGCCTCCCCCGACACCGGCGGCCGCCGCGGCCGCGCCGTCAGGGGAATCACCCAGGCTGCCCGAATCTGCCCTCGATTCCACGATCGCCCGCCACGACTCGACCTCCCAGAATGATGGCCGAGCGCCGTCGACCTCCTCACGCAACAACAGCTCGAAGGATGCGTCGGCAGCCTCGAAGGTGTAGCCACGTGCCTCCAGTGCCTTGACCCGCTCAATGACTCGGCCCACCAGCTCGCGGTCAGCAGACAGGTCGAAGCCCATCTCGGCGCCCTTGACCTCGATGCTGGCGCGCCCAGCCATCTCCGAGACGAGCATTCGCATGTCGTTGCCAACGCCTTCGGGGTCGGTGTGTTGATAGAGCATCGGATCCACCTTGATCGCGCTGGCGTGCAGGCCGGCTTTGTGGGCGAAAGCGCTCGTCCCGACGTACGGCTGACGTGAGTACGGCGCGACGTTCGTCACCTCGGAGACGGCATGGGCGATCCGGGTTGCCTCACGCAGGGCGCCGGATGGGAGCACCTGCCGGCCGCGCTTGAGCTGAAGGTTGGCCACGACAGCGACCAGGTCCGCGTTCCCTGTTCGCTCGCCGTAGCCGTTGAGCGTGCCCTGCACGTGGGTCGCGCCCGCATCGACCGCTGACAGCGAGTTGGCGACTGCGCAACCGGTGTCGTTGTGACAGTGGATGCCCACCCGAATTCCGGTGCTGCGGACCACGTCGTCGACGGCCTGGGCGATCTCGTCGGGCAGCATGCCGCCATTGGTGTCGCACAGAGCCGCGAGATCCGCGCCGGCCGCCGCCGCGGCGTCGAGAACCGCAAGAGCGTAGGTTCGGTCGCTGCGATAGCCGTCGAAGAAGTGCTCCGCATCCAGGAACACGCGACGCCCCGCACCCACAAGGAAGGCGACCGTGTCGCGGACCATGGCGAGGTTTTCGGCCAGGTCGGTGCGCAAGGCGAGCTCGACGTGGCGGTCGTAGCTCTTGGCCACGACAGTGACAACCGACGCGTTGGACTCGATCAGGGCCGCGACCAGCAGGTCGTCCTCGACGCGGATTCCCGGACGCCGGGTGGACCCGAACGCCGCGAGCGTGGCGTGGCTGAGGTCGAGCTCGGTTTGTGCGCGTCTGAAGAACTCGGTGTCCTTGGGGTTCGATCCGGGCCAACCGCCCTCGATGAAGCCCACCCCGAGGGTGTCCAGGTGCCGGGCGATCGTCAGCTTGTCCTCGACGGACAGCGTCAGCCCCTCCTGCTGGGCCCCGTCTCGGAGTGTCGTGTCATAGACATGGAAGGCGTCGACGTGAAAGGCATCGACGTCGGCGCCGTCCACCCACGTGCCCTCGTCGTTGTTCTCCACCATCGTGGTCAGTGCTCC
Source organism: Actinomycetes bacterium (assembly GCA_031430645.1). GTDB lineage: Bacteria > Actinomycetota > Actinomycetes > DATJPE01 > DATJPE01 > JANPBY01. Next base: position 34,962 of record JANPBY010000083.1, on the reverse strand, counting down.
TCGAACAGTTGGGTCGGCAGCAGTCAAGGATGAAAAAAGACCCCCCACGAACGTGGGAGGTCTGCGCACGGGGCTGGAACGGTCAGCCGGTGCGCCTGCTGGTAATCATCGGGGCGGACATCGCTTGAAGAGTCTGGCATACGATCACGCGCGTGGACACCCCGGGGGACGCCTCGCAACGCGGTGCCGCCCTTCCTGGCGCGCACCGGCGCGCGATGAACGTTCGCACAGCGACGGTAGCGACGGCGACCGTTGCCGCCCTCCTGGTCGTCGGGCTGGCCATCCGCGCAGCCGGCGAACCCCGCGCAGAGGCGGGCACCGCCCTCCCGCCCCCCGCAGCCTTGTCGGCGGACGCGGCAACTGGTCTCGTGGAGGCTGAGCAAGCAACCTCGCCGATCGCGTTCCTGCCGCCCTCCTCCGACGTGCTGGTCCTGGGTGACTCGCTGGCGCTCAGCACGTACGCCTGGCTCGCCGATCTGATGTCCGACCGGTACGTCTCCTGGGATGCCGTCGTCGGGCGGAGCACACGCGGCGCTCGGCTGGCCTTGGAAGCTCTGGCCGCGAGCAAGGAGCTGCCGCCGGTGATCGTGGTGAGCAGCGGGACCAACGACTTGTCCGCACAGTCGCTGCGCACCGAAGCGGAGCGAATTCTGGCGATCGCCGGCCCGAAGCGGTGCGTGGTGTGGGCGGACATCGTCCGGCCAGACTCCTTCGGGGACGGGACGGAGGCCGCGAACCACGCGCTGGCGAAAGCCATCGCCGATCACCAAAACGTCATCCCGATCCCCTGGGCAGCGACGATCGCTCTGCACCCCGAGTGGCTGTCCAGCGATGGCATCCATCCGAACCAGACCGGAAATCAGGCCAGGGCGCAGGCGTTCGCCGACGCAGTGTTCAGCTGCTCGCCCTTCGACCCGAGTGCGCCAGTAGAAACCCAGGAGTACCTGCCTCCCTCGGCGTTCCTGAGTCCTGGCGGCCGGTCAGTTCCCGGAGTAGGTCCGTCAGCGACTCCCACTCCTCGTTCGACGCCCTCTGGCGTTGGCTCCGAGTCACCAACGAGCCCGCCGGGGTCGGGCTCACCACCCCCAGCCTCCAGTTCCGGGTCACCAGCACCGACACCGGAACCGACTGCCGAACCCACTCAGCCCCCGACACCGAGTCCCACGGTTCAGGCCCCCCCGAGCGAGGGCGCGCCAGCGTGAGCTCCGGACCCAGCAACGGGTTTGCAGACAACGATGAGCGGCCAGGCAGTCCTGAATCGGCGGCTGACCGAGGGGTCGGGCGGCGCGCGCTACTCGTCGGTGGACTGACCCTCGGCGCGCTTGCCATCGGTGGGCTCGGCGTGACCAGCGAGGTAATCCCGGTGCCCGAGCGGTTGAGTCGCAAGTTTCGAGACCGGGGGGTCGACGGCACGATCCCAGACGCAGCGCCGGGAGCCACCACTCTCGTGCAGCGGACGTCGCCCGCGCGGAACCAGCCGGTCGGATTCTTCACCGCGGTGCCAGCGGGCTATGGCGATGGCGCGGGCCTGCCCGTTTGCCTCGTGCTCCACGGCGCTTCGGCTACCACGGCCGACTACCAACGGTTCGGGTTAGGCCAGTTCCTCACCGCAGCCGTACAGGCTGGCACTCCTCCGTTCGTCCTCGCCGGTGCCGATGGTGGTCGGACCTTCTGGGCAGGGAACGGCACCACCGACGACCCGCAGCGCATGCTTCGCGAGGAGATCCCAGCCTGGTGCGACCAACAAGGGTTCGACACCTCGCGGATGGCTGGCTACGGATGGTCAATGGGCGGCCATGGAGTCTTGCTCGCCAGTGAGCAAAGCCCTGGCTGGTTGATGGGCGTCGCGGCCCTGAGTCCTGCGGTCTTCCCTGGGGATGCCGTCTTCGCCGGTGCCGGCGCGATCGACGGCGCTCGAACCGGGCTGTGGTGCGGGACTGCCGATGCGCTGTATCCCTCGGTTCTCGAGCTTGCCGCCACCATCCGTGGCGGTCCCGCAATCGCTGCGTACGCCCCCGGGGCCCACACCCGCGGCTACTGGAACCGGATCACGCCCGACGCCTTCGCCTTCATCGGCAGGGCGCTCACCCCGGCCTGAGCCAGTCCGACGAGCGCTGCACGTCAGGTCAGATGACGGCAGGAACGATGCGGTGCATCCAACCGTGTGGATCCGGGACCTGGCCGGTCTGGATGGCCAAGAGCGTCTCGCGCAACCGCGCAGTCACCGGACCGGTCCCCCCATCTCCTACTGTCCAGGAACGGTCAGCGGCCTTGACCTCGCCAACCGGGGTGATTACCGCAGCCGTCCCGCAAGCAAAGACCTCAGTGATCTCGCCAGAGGCATTGCCCTCCTGCCACATGTCGGTGGAGATGCGCCCTTCATCAGCGGCGTACCCGAGGTCCGCAGCCACGCTGATCAACGAGTCGCGGGTGATCCCCGGGAGCAGGGCACCGGTGAGCGCCGGGGTGAGGATGCGGGCATCCGCGCCGGTGCCGTAGACGAAGTAGAGGTTCATCCCCCCCATCTCCTCCACCCAGCGGTGCTCATTGGCATCCAGCCACACAACCTGGTCGCAGCCCATGGCCGCTGCTTGGGCCTGGGCGATGAGTGACGCCGCGTAGTTCCCGGCGCACTTGGCTTCGCCCGTGCCGCCCGGAGCGGCCCGCACGTAGTCCTCCGAGAGCCAGACTGAGACGGGTTGAACTCCACGCGGGAAGTAGGCCCCCGCGGGAGAGGCGATCAAGACGTAGAGATACGACGAAGCCGGTCGAACGCCGAGGCCGACCTCAGTGGAAAACATGAAGGGCCGCAGATAAAGGCTCCGCTCGGCCCCGGATGGCACCCAGGCCGCGTCCTGAGTCACCAGCGCATCGATCGATGCGAGGAAGAGTTCCTCGGGCAACTCGGGCATGGCCAGCCGGGCCGCAGAGCGCTGGAATCGCCGGGCGTTGGCCTCCGGCCGAAAGGTCGCGACCGAGCCGTCACCTTGGCGGTAGGCCTTCAACCCCTCGAAGATCGCCTGGCCGTAGTGCAGCACCATCACCGCTGGGTCCAGCTCGAGCGAGGCGTACGGCACCAGTTGCGCGTCATGCCACCCGCGGCCGGACTCCCACCGGATCGTGACCATGTGGTCAGTGAAGTGCCGTCCGAAACCCGGGTCTTCGAGGATGGCCGCGCGCTCCATCGCCGCGCGCGGCGCGCTCGTGGGCTTGAGGGCGATCGAGGTCATGATCCGACCGTACCGTCAGCCTGCGGCAGCAGCGGCAAGTGCGTCGCCGATCTCGGGCGTCGATCGTGCGGGCAGGGCGCTGCGCATGAGGAGGTCTGCCGCCACGGCAGACTCGACCCGTGCCGCAGCCACGCTGTGCCCGAGGTGAGCCAAGAGCATCGCCACGGACAAGACGGTCGCGGTCGGGTCCGCCTTGCCCTGCCCCGCGATGTCGGGGGCCGACCCGTGAACAGGCTCGAACATGCTCGGGTTGGTTCGGCTCACGTCGAGATTGCCGCTGGCTGCCAGACCGATGCCGCCGGCGATGGCCGCACCGATGTCGGTGAGGATGTCGCCGAACAAGTTGTCGGTGACGACGACGTCGAAGCGACCCGGGTCGGTGACGAAGAACATCGACGCAGCATCCACATGACAGTAGGCCACGGTGACGGAGGGGAACTCCGGTGCAACTCGGTCGACAGTCCGCTGCCAGAGTCCACCGGAATTGACGAGAACATTGGTCTTGTGGACGAGCGTGAGGTGCTGCCGCGAACGTTCCCCTGCCCTGCGGAAGGCATCGCGGACGACCCGCTCCACACCGAACGCGGTGTTGAGACTCTCCTCGGTTGCGACCTCGTGCGGGGTCCCTCGCCGCAGGACTCCTCCCGAGCCGGCGTACGGACCTTCGGTCCCTTCACGCACCACCACCATGTCGATGCTCTCAGGCGTGCCGGCCGTGATGGGGCTGGTCACGCCGGGGTACAACCGGACGGGGCGGAGGTTCACGTGATGGTCGAGCGCAAAGCGCAACCGCAACAGCAGCCCCCGCTCGAGGACCCCCGGAGGCACGCTCGGATCACCGACGGCTCCGAGCAGGATCGCGTCGTGACCGCGGAGCTCCTCCAGGACCGCATCCGGCAGCACCTCGCCGGTGGCGTGGTAGCGACGAGCCCCTAGGTCATAGTCGGTCGGGTGGACGGTGGGACCGTCCGCGCCAAGAACTGCGCCGAGGACCTTCAGTCCCTCCGCAACCACCTCGTTGCCGATGCCGTCACCAGGAATCACCGCTAGCCGAATGCTGCTCATGCCGTGAGCGTACGACTGCGTCTCATTCCTCGACACGCAGTGTCCGAGTGTCGGACAAGCCCTAGGACGACAGGTCAACCGCCCGGCCGTAGACCGCGCCGATCTCGTCGACGATCTCAGCCAATACGTCGTGCGGAACTGCGGTGTCTACGGTGAGCGCCACGAGAGCGTGGCCCCCCTTGGCGTCGCGCGCCACCTGCATGCGGGCGATGTTGACACCCGCGTCGCCCAAGATTCGCCCCACGGTGCCCACGACCCCGGGGCGGTCCTCGTAGCGCAGGAAGGCCATGTGATCTGTGGGTGACAGATCGACGTCGTAGCCGTCCACTTCGACGACCTTCTCGACCTGCTTGCGGCCGACCAACGTGCCGCTCACCGAAATCTGTTCGCCCGTGGCCAGCACCCCGCGCACCGTGACGAGGTTGCGGTGATCCGGGCTCTCGGGGTTGGTCACCAAAGCAACCTCCACCCCGCGTTCCTTCGCGAGCAACGGTGCGTTGACATAGGAGACCTGCTCCTCGACGACATCGGTGAACACGCCCTTCAGCGCCGACAGCTCCAGCACTGAGACATCGTGCTCGGCGATCTCGCCGCGTACCTCTACGGTCACGCCGACGGGACACCCGCCGGCGAGCGCTGTGAAGACCCGGCCCAGCTTCTCGGTCAGAAGGAGAGCCGGGCGTACGTCTTCGGCAATCGCACCGCCCTGCACGTTGACAGCGTCAGGAACCAGCTCACCTGCCAGTGCCAGGCGAACCGAACGAGCAACTGCGATCCCCGCCTTCTCCTGCGCCTCATCCGTCGAAGCACCCAGGTGAGGCGTGGCGACAACCTGCTCCAAGGCAAACAACGGAGAGTCCGTGCACGGTTCCTTGGCATAAACATCGATGCCCGCCCCCGCGACTCGTCCCTCGGCGATGGCGTCAGCCAGGGCCTGCTCGTCGACGATCCCGCCGCGGGCCGCATTGATGATCCGTACGGTCGGCTTCACCTTGGTGAGTGCTTCGACACCGATCAATCCGAAGGTCTCCGGGGTCTTTGGGAGATGCACGGTGATGAAGTCGGACTGGGCAAGGAGCTCGTCCAGAGTCACCATCGCGATGTTCATCTGCGCCGCCCGAGCGGGCTGCACATAAGGATCGTAGGCGACGAGGGTGACACCGAAGGCGCTGAGTCGTTGAGCGACCAGCTGGCCGATCCGACCTAGCCCCACCACGCCGACCACCTTGTCAGCGAGCTCGACCCCGGTGTACTTGGAACGCTTCCAGGACCCGCCTTTGAGGGCGGCGCTCGCGGGGGCGATGTGTCGCGCGGAAGCGAGGAGGAGGGCGACTGCAAGCTCGGCCGCGCTCACGATGTTGGAGGTAGGCGCGTTGACGACCATCACTCCTGCCAAAGTCGCCGCGGGAACATCGACATTGTCCAAGCCGACCCCCGCGCGGGCGACGACCTTGAGTCGGGGAGCAGCGGCGAGCGCCTCAGCGTCGATCTGGGTCGCGGAGCGGATGAGCACTGCGTCGACATCGGCGAGGGCCGGGAGCAGCTGGGCGCGGTCCGAACCATCACAGTGCCGAATCTCGAAGTCGGGGCCGAGGGCGTCAACCGTGGCGGGCGAGAGTTCTTCGGCAATGAGGACAACGGGCTTGGTCACGGTGGTGGTCCTTCGGTCTCGGCCGGCGGCGATGCTCCCAGGCCGCGTCCGCTGGCCCTCGGGAGGAAGTCTACGAGCACTTCGTGAACCACTTCACAAAGAGTCCGGCTCGTGAGACCTGCTGCGAGCAGCACGGAGGGAGCAGAAGGGCCACCCCATGCGACCCCACGGTCACGATGGGTCAAAAATGCGGGCTTCGCTGGCCCAACGGCGAGCGGGCAGGCACGATGGCAGTCTCACGTGAGGAGGGGACCCGTGAATCCCGTCAGGCCCGGCTCTTGGATTGCAGCGCAGCCGCACAGGGGGGCCGCGAGGTTCCAACGACTCGTCGCCGCCTGGGCAGTTGTACTTACGGCGGGCGGCCTCCTCCTAGTCGCCGCTCCCCCGGCTGCCGCTGCTACCCCCGGTGAGGCCTGGACGGTCGGGCTCGGTTCGGACGGGCAGCTCGGGTCGGGGTCCACCGCGAACCGCGCGGCCTTCGGCCTGGTCTCCGGGCTCACCCAGGTCGTGGAGGTCGCCGGTGGCCGGGAGCATGTGCTGGCCCGTACGACCTCCGGTCAGGTCTACGCCTGGGGCGACGACTCCAAGGGCGCCGTCGGCGACGGTGGCAGCGCCACCGACCGCAGCTCACCTGTCTTGGTCCTGAGCAACTCCACGCAGATCGCCACGGGTCACTACCACTCCCTCGCGGTGGTCAACGACGGCACCGTGCGCAGCTGGGGCTACAACAACTTTGGCCAACTCGGCACGGGGAGTACCGGGACAAACCGCACCGCCCCAGGGACTGTGCCCGGTCTGAGCGGCGCCGCGGCGGTCAGTGGCGGCCGGGACATGAGCTATGCCCTGCTCACCTCAGGGGCTGTGCGAGCGTGGGGCAACAACCCCTACGGCGAGCTCGGGGACGGCACCACGACCCAACGGGCCGCACCAGTTGCGGTCAGCGGCATCAGCACGGCAGTCGCCCTCGCTGGTGGCCGCAACCACGGGTTGGCGCTGCTCGAGAACGGGACCATCAAGGCGTGGGGGTTGAATGCGTCGGGTCAACTCGGTGACGGCACCCGGACCAACCGCACGACACCCATCACGGTCTCCGGAATCACCGACGCAGTCGCCATTGGGGCCGGCGCGGATCACAGCATGGCCGTGCTCGCCGACGGGACGGTCCGGACCTGGGGCGAAGGCTTCAGAGGCGAACTGGGGTCCGGTTCCACAAGCGACCGTCTCACTCCCGGGACTGTCAACGGCCTCCCGAACATCGTCGCCATCGATGCCGGGCGCGACCACACGCTGGCGATCGCTGCGGATGGGCGACTGTTCACTTGGGGCTTTGACGACTTCGGTCAGGTGGGCGATGGCGGCACCACCAACCGACTCCTGCCCTACCAGGTGCCCGGTATCAACGACGCGGTTGACGCTGGAGGCGGACGTGGCTACTCCGTCATCCTGCGCTCCGGCGGTGGAACTCCGGACACCACACCTCCCGATGTCCCTGGACAACCGACCGCCACGAGCACTATCAGCGGGCGCGTGGACCTGACTTGGACCGCCTCGGATGACGACCAAGCGACGACGATCACGTACCGCGTGTTCCGCGACGGGGCGACGACGGCGACCGCGACCCTGAACAGTGCCTCAACGGGCCAGGTGACATGGAACGACACCGGTCGCACACCCGGCGCCACCCACACCTACACCGTCGACGCCTCCGACGGCACCAACACCAGCGCAAAATCGGCAGCCTCGGCGCCCGTCACCGTGGCCGGCACCAACGACACGACCCCGCCCGATGTCCCGGGGACACCGGCCGCGACCAGCACCATCAGTGGCCGGGTCGACGTCGCCTGGGCCGCATCCCCCGACGACACCGCCACCACGATCACCTACCGCGTCTACCGCGACGGGGCCACCAGCCCCACCACCACCCTGACCAGCGCCTCCACCGGCCAGGTCACCTGGAGCGACACCGGACGCACCCCCGGCGCCACCCACACCTACACCGTCGACGCCTCCGACGGCACCAACACCAGCGCCAAGTCGGCAGCCTCGGCACCGGTCACGGTCGCTGGTGGCGGGGGCGGCGGCAGCGTCATCCTCACCGACGACTTCGGCTCGTTCCCCGGCGGATTTAGCTCGGTCTCTGGTTTGGTCGCGGATTCCACGAGATTCGCGCCGGGCGACTCCGCCCCGAGTGTCCGGGCCCAGGCGAATGCTGCCGTGGCCGTGGCCTACAAAGACCTTTTGGCCGCTGAGCCGAGGGTGTGCGCGGAGGTAGCTGTGCGCCTTGAGAGCACCAGTTCGACAGTGGCGCTGCTCAAGCTCCGAGCTGGCAGCGCCTCGGTGGGTCGAGTGTCGATCACGACAGCTCGACTTCTCACCGTGCGAGCCGACGTGAGCGGCACCACGTTCAACTCGACCACAACCCTTGCCCTGAACACATGGACGACGATCGGGTTGTGCGCCACCACAGGAGCCGGCGGGGGTCTCGAACTCACAGTGAACGGCGCAGCCGCAGGATCCTGGGCCGCGAGCACCGGCTCGGCCTCGATCACCCGGGTGCAGCTCGGGGACAACGACCCGAAGACTGCGACCTACAACCTCGATGCCTTGCGAGTCACCCGCTAGGGCTCCCGCTCAGCGTGCTGCGGTGCCTTCGACGTAGTCACCGTCGCTGGTCTTGACCCACGACATGAGTTTGCGGAGCTCGCGTCCGGTTTCCTCGATCGGGTGTGCCTCACCCTTCGCGCGCAGCGCTTTGAACTCGGGAGCGCCCGCGTCCTGGTCGTCGATGAAGCGCTGCGCGAAGGCCCCGGACTGGACGTCGGCCAGGACGGCCTGCATGTTGGCCTTGACCTGGGCATCGATCACGCGCGGGCCGGAGACATAGTCGCCGTACTCGGCCGTGTCCGACACCGACCAGCGCTGCTTGGCGATGCCACCCTCATACATCAGGTCCACGATCAGCTTGAGCTCGTGGAGGCACTCGAAGTAGGCCACCTCGGGCTGGTAGCCGGCTTCGATCAGCACCTCGAACCCAGTCTGTACGAGCGCCGACGCGCCGCCGCACAGGACCGCCTGCTCTCCGAACAAGTCGGTCTCGGTCTCCTCGGTGAACGTCGTCTTGATGCCCCCGGCGCGCAGCCCGCCAATGCCCTTGGCGTAGGAGAGTGTGAGCGGCCAGGCCTGGCCAGTGGCGTCCTGTTCGACGGCGACGATGACCGGGACTCCGCGGCCGGCGACGTATTCACGCCGCACCAGGTGACCGGGCCCCTTGGGAGCGACCATCGCCACGTCAACGCCCGGTGGCGGAGTGATGTATCCGAAGCGGATGTTGAAGCCGTGGCCGAAGAAGAGCGCGTCACCCGCCTGGAGGTTTGGTTCAACCGACTCGGCGTAGAGGTGCCGCTGCTTGGGGTCCGGCGCGAGGATCATGATGACGTCAGCCTCTGCCGACGCGGTTGACGGGTCGACGACCCGCAGTCCCTCCGCCTCGGCCTTGGCCCGACTCAAGGAGCCCTCGGGGAGCCCAACCCGGACGTCCACACCCGAGTCACGCAGCGACAGGGCATGAGCGTGCCCCTGACTGCCATACCCGAGTACGGCGACGACCCGGTTCGCGATGATCGACAGGTCGGCATCAGCGTCGTAGAAAAGCTCGGCCACAGCAGTGGTCTCCTTCGTACAGGGGCGGGACGGGGCAGGAAGGTCGAGACTGACCGGGGTGAGTCTCTCAGGCGGGACGATCAGAAGCAGAACGCAGGCTCCGGTCGGTGATGGATCGAGGACCGCGACCCATGGCGATCCGTCCGGACTGGACGAGTTCTTTGATGCCAAAGGGCTCAAGGACGCGCAACAGAGCTTCCAGCTTCTCGGCATTTCCGGTCGCCTCGATCGTCACGGCGTCCGGAGCGACATCGACGACCTTGGCCCGGAAGAGCTGAACCGTCTCAAGGACGTGGGAGCGCGTCTCCAGATCGGCCTTGACCTTGACGAGCAAGAGCTCGCGCTGCACCGACGAGACGGGCTCCAGCTCGACGATCTTGATCACATTGATGAGCTTGTTGAGCTGCTTGGTCACCTGTTCAAGCGGGGACCCCTCCACCGAGACGACGATGGTCATTCGGGACACACCCGGGTGCTCGGTGGGACCTACGGCCAACGACTCGATGTTGTAGCTGCGCCGGCTGAACAACCCAGCAATGCGCGCAAGAACGCCGGGCTGGTCCTCGACCAGCACCGACAACGTGTGCTTGGTCATCGTCAGTCCTCCCGGTCCCAGGCCGGCGCGAGGTCGCGCGCGATCTTGATGTCGTCATTGCTCGTTCCTGCGGCGACCATCGGCCAGACCATCGCATCCTGGTGGACGGCGAAGTCGACGACCACGGGCTGGTCGGTGACAGCCATCGCCGCCTCGATGGTGGCGTCGACGTCCTCCGCCTTGTCGCAACGCAACCCCACGCAGCCGTACGCCTCCGCGAGCTTGGCGAAGTCCGGGATGCGCTTGGAGTGCAGATCGGTGTTCGAGTAGCGGCCTTCATAGAACAAGGTCTGCCACTGGCGAACCATGCCAAGGCTTCCGTTGTTGATCACGGCCACCTTGATCGGGATGTCGTTGAGCGCACAGGTCGCGAGCTCCTGGTTGGTCATCTGGAAGCAGCCATCTCCGTCGACGGCCCAGACGGTCGCCTCTGGTCGTCCCACTTTGGCTCCCATGGCCGCTGGCACGGCATACCCCATGGTGCCGAGGCCCCCCGAGTTGAGCCAGGTCCCCGGCTTCTCGTACTTGATGTATTGCGCCGCCCACATCTGGTGCTGCCCGACTCCCGCGGTGTAGATCGCGTCGGAACCGGCGATCGCCCCAAGCCGCTCGATGACGTACTGCGGCGCTAGTTCGCCCGGAGGCGGTTCGGAATAGCCGAGCGGATAGGTCTCGCGCAGGTCGTCGACGAACTTCCACCAACCTGCGTAGTCCCCCTCGCGCCCCTCGGCATGCTCGGCCTGCAGCGCGACGACCAAGTCAGCGATGACCTCGCGGCAGTCGCCGACAATCGGCACGTCTGCCGCGCGATTCTTGGAGATCTCGGCCGGGTCGATGTCCGCATGGATGACAGCCGCTCCTGGAGCGAAGCTATCCAGCCGGCCGGTGACGCGATCGTCGAAGCGGGCGCCGAGGGTGATGAGCAGGTCGCTCTTCTGCAGAGCAGTGACCGCAGTGACGTTGCCGTGCATCCCCGGCATTCCCAGGTGTTGGGGGTGGCTGTCGGGGAACGCCCCTCGCGCCATCAGCGTGGTGACGACGGGAATGCCGGTGAGCTCGGCCAGAACGCGCAGCTCGTCGGTCGCGCGGGCCTTGAGCACGCCTCCCCCGACGTAGAGAACGGGCCGCTTGGCTTCCACGATCATCCGGGCGGCCTCGCGAACCTGCTTGCTGTGGGGGCGGGTGACCGGACGATAACCGGGCAGCTCGATCGAGGTCGGCCAGTCGAAGGTCGTGAGTGCCTGGAGCGCGTCCTTCGAAACATCAACGAGCACGGGGCCTGGGCGGCCCGTGCTCGCAATATGGAAAGCCTCCGCCACGGTTCTCGCGATGAGCGACGGGTCGGTGACCAGATAACTGTGCTTCGTGATCGGCATCGTGATGCCGCGGATATCGGCCTCTTGAAAAGCATCGGAGCCGATCGATGCGCTGGGAACCTGACCAGTGATGGCGACCAAGGGCACCGAATCCATGTGCGCGTCGGCGATCGGAGTGACCAGGTTGGTCGCTCCAGGACCCGAGGTGGCAATGCACACACCGACGCGGCCGGTGGCCATGGCGTAGCCCTGCGCCGCGTGTCCGGCGCCCTGCTCGTGGCGTACCAGGATGTGCCGGATGCTCGAGTCGAAGAGCGGGTCGTAGAGCGGCAGCACTGCCCCGCCTGGGATGCCGAACGCCACCTCGACACCAACAGCCTCCAGGGACCGCACGAGGCTCTGAGCTCCGCTCACCAGCTCGGTGCTGATCTGTTCGGTCATCTGGCTCTTCCTCGGATCGGCGGTGGTTCGCACGGCAGGTGTCTTCTGGCACGAAAAAGCCCCTCGGCCCGTAGGGGCGAACGAGGGGCGGCGCGTCGGTGGCGGGGATCCGTCAGCCGACGCGCTCGATAACTACGAGAATTCGCGTACGCACCCCTTCAGGGTGGCCCAGCGAGCACAGAACGTCAACCAGGCGAGACACCGATCTCACCATCCGGACGCCCGGTGAGCGGGTTCCGCACGCGCAATCCCGGGAATCGACTGAAGTCTCGGTCGGCACTCCAGCCAGTCGGCCAAGTGTGCGTCGATGGTCGACAACTTCGGCGATCGGGCCAACGGAAGGAGCAGACAACCACACGTCGACCTGATCCAGTGCCGATCCGAGCGGTGTTGGGTCAGCGAAGACCCGTGGATTGCCCAAACATGTGGGTCAGTCGCAGACGGCACCTTGGGCGGCTGATCCGACGAGCTTGGCGTACTTGGCCAGAACACCCCGTGTGTAGCGCGGTGGAAGGGGCTCCCAACCGATGCGTCGCTGCGCCAACTCGCCTTCCTCGACGAGCAAATCGATGCTTCGTCCGCTGATGTCCACCCGGATGCGGTCTCCATCGCGGACCAAGGCGATCGGGCCGGCGTCGACGGCCTCAGGGGCGACGTGCCCGATGCACAGTCCCGTGGTGCCGCCGGAGAAGCGACCGTCGGTGAGGAGCAGCACGTCCTTCCCCAGACCCGCGCCCTTGATGGCACTAGTGATCGCGAGCATCTCGCGCATGCCCGGTCCGCCCTTGGGTCCCTCGTAGCGGATGACCACAACGTCTCCGGCCTGCACGGAGCCGTCCTCCAAGGCGTCCATGGCGGCCCGCTCGCGTTCGAAGACTCGAGCAGTGCCCTCGAAAACGTCCGCATCGAAACCCGCGGACTTGACCACGGCGCCCTCGGGGGCCAGCGAACCTTTGAGAATGGTGAGACCGCCGCTGGCATGGATGGGGTCGGACATCGCCCGGATGATCTGACCATCAGGGTCAGGAGGAGCGACGGCGGCGAGGTTCTCAGCGACCGTGCGCCCGGTGACCGTGAGGACGTCACCATGGAGCAGGCCGGCATCGAGCAGCGCCTTCATAACCACCGGCACTCCGCCGATGCGGTCGACGTCGGTCATCACATAGCGCCCAAATGGCTTGACGTCGGCCAGGTGCGGAACCGTGTCGCCAATCCGGTTGAAGTCGTCCAGCGTCAGGTCGACGTCAGCCTCATGGGCGATCGCAAGCAGATGAAGAACAGCGTTCGTCGAACCTCCCAGTGCCATCACAACGGCGATGGCGTTCTCGAAGGCCGGGCGGGTGAGGACATCTCGCGCGGTGATGCCTTGGCGCAACATCTCCACCACGGCTTCGCCCGAAGCTCGCGCGAACCCATCACGCCTGCGGTCGACGGCTGGTGGTGAGGCCGACCCGGGCAGCGACATCCCCATGGCCTCAGCTGCCGACGCCATCGTGTTTGCGGTGTACATCCCGCCGCAGGCACCTTCACCGGGGCAGATCGCGCGCTCGATGAGGTCGACGTCTTCGCGGCTGATGAGTCCACGCGCGCAAGCCCCGACAGCCTCGAAGGCGTCGATGATGGTGACCTCGCGGCTCGAGCCGTCGGTCAGGGTGACGCGACCAGGCATGATCGAACCGGCGTAGAGGAAGACCGCTGCGAGGTCGAGGCGCGCCGCCGCCATGAGCATGCCCGGCAGCGACTTGTCGCAGCCGGCGAGCAGAACCGAGCCATCGAGTCGCTCGGCCATCATCACGGTCTCTACCGAGTCGGCGATCACCTCACGCGAGACGAGCGAGAAGTGCATGCCCTCGTGTCCCATCGAGATCCCGTCGGAGACCGAGATGGTTCCGAACTCCAGGGGATAGCCACCGGCGGCGTGCACCCCGGCCTTGGCGGCATCGGCCAGCCGGTCCAGCGACAGGTTGCAGGGCGTGATCTCGTTCCAGGAGGAGGCGACGCCGATCTGGGGCTTGGCGAAGTCTTCGTCGCCCATGCCGACCGCGCGCAGCATGCCGCGAGCAGCGGCCCTTTCGAGGCCTTCGGTCACATCGACGCTGCGTGGCTTCATGCTCGGCGAGTCGGTCACCCCTCGACCCTAAACGACACCCTCGTCATCACGTGGTCAAGCGGTTCTCCGGCGGCGTACCGGCGAAGCTGGTCGGCAACCAGTCGGCGCGCCCGCGGAAGGAAGGCTGAGGTGTTGCCACCGACGTGTGGGCTGATGAGCATGTTCGGCAGCCGCCACAACGGGTGCTGGGGCGGCAAGGGCTCCGGGTCGGTGACGTCGAGGGCAGCGAACAGCCGACCGGACGCGCACTCCGAGACCAAGGCGTCCGTGTCCACGACCGGCCCGCGGGCCGCGTTCACCAAGAGCGCGCCGTCGTGGAGAGCGCTGAGGAATGCCACATCGACGAACCCGCGCGTCTCGTCAGTCAGCGGGACGGTGAGGACCACCACGTCCGCGTACGGCAGCAAACTGGGTAGGTCATCAAACCCGTGGACGGGCGGCGACCCACCCAGTCGCGCGGAACGAGCGACCCGGGTGACCTCAACCTCGAAGCCGTCGAGCCGCCGATCGAGGGCGGCACCAACCGAGCCGTACCCGACGAGCAGAACTCGCTTGTCGGCCAGGGCCTCGTGTCGTTGAGCGCGCCACTCCCCCAGGTCCTGACCTCTGACGAAGTCGGGGATGCCGCGCAGCGCGGCGATCACGAGCCCCACCACGAGCTCGGCGGTCGAAGCATCGTGCACCCCGCGCGCATTGCACAGCACCACTCCGGTGGGCAGGTACTCCCACACGTTGTCGACCCCCGCAGTCAGGGTTTGTACGACCTCCAGGTGGGGCATCGAACCAATCGCCCGCAACGAGTCTGCCTCTCCCATGTATTCAGGGACATAGAAGGTCGTCTGATCCAGCCACGTCGGCGGGTCCCCAACTCCCGACCACGTACGAACGTCGACCTCACCTCGTGCAGACGCGAGGAAGTCCAGCTGGGGAAACGGCACAACAGCGAGGCGCACGACGCAGGACGCTATCGGGTGTGCCAGCATCTGCGTCCGTGACCGGTGATCTGGACTCCGTCGTGCGAGAGACGAGCCATGAGCTCCCACCTGCCCCTCACCTGGCCGAGACTTCACGCGCCGATGGCACGCGCGTCGGGCTGTGGCACAACGGCTCGGACGGCATCCCAGTGTTGGTCTGCAACGGACTTGGCACCTCCCCCTACGCGTGGCCGGGGCTTCTTGACCACCGCGTGGGGATCCGCGCCATCGGCTGGGACTATCCCGGACTGGGCCGTTCGCAGCGTCCGCTCGACCCGACCAAGATTCGGGTCGAGGACCACGTCGCCGACGCGTTGGCCGCGCTCGACCACTACGGCATCGACCGCGCGGTGCTGGCATGCTGGTCAATCGGGGTCAACGTCGGGTTCGAACTGGCGGCGCGGCACCCGGACCGGGTCGCCGGAGTGCTGGCGGTGGCCGGTGTCCCCGGTGGCACGTTCGGGACGATGCTCGCCCCCCTCCAGGTGCCGCGCCCTTTTCGCCGACCTCTGTCGACCGGTGCTGCCCGGCTGGGGCTCGCCCTGGGTGCTCCGCTGACCGTCGTCGCCCGGGTCCTGCCTGCCAACGGAACGACCGCATGGCTGCTGTCCCATAGCGGCTTCATGCTCCCGCGTGCCGCGACGACCGACGTCCGCCAGACCATGGGCGAGTTTCTCGACCACGACTTCCGCTGGTACTTCCGGGTCGTCGTTGCCGCGGCCGAGCATGCACCGATCGACCTCACCGCCGTCAGCGCCCCCGCGACATTGCTCGCCGGCAAGTGGGATCTGCTGACGGCCTGGGACGAAGTGGTGGCAGTTGCTGGTCGGCTCCCGGACGGGCAAGTCCACGTCCTGCCGGGATCACACTTCCTCCCGCTGGAGTACCCCGAGCGCATCGTCATCGAGGTGCACGATCTCGCCGTTCGAGCCGGCCTGTCGTAGCGTCGGCGTGTGACCCTCCCAACTTCTGCTCAGGCCCGATTGGCACCCATCGTGGGGATTAGGCGCAGGGTTTGTCTCGCGGTGGCCGCCGCGTCGATCGTCCTCACAACGGCCGCTTGCTCGAGCGCCCCAGAGACTGCTGCGGCCTCCCCTAGCCCTCTCGTCACTGACGGCCTCCCGTCGACTTCTCCGTCGCAAGAACCCTCACCCAGCCTCGGGACCAGGCAGGACGTCGAGGCGCCCCGCGCGCTTGTTTCGGACCTCAGCGCTCCCTGGGGTCTTGCTCTGCTGCCACGTGGAGAGGCCTTGGTCTCCGAGCGTGACTCCGGACGGATTCTGCTGGTGTCGCCGACCGGGGCCACCAGCGTGCTCGGGACTGTCCCCGGCATTCAGCACGGCGGCGAGGGCGGGCTGCTCGGCCTGGCGATCGACCCCGCAGCACCTGACCTGGTCTACGCCTATCTGACCTCGATCCAGGGGGACAACCGGATCGTGCGGATGACGTACGGCCCAAAGAAGCTCGGCGCAGCAACCGTGATCTTCACGGGCATCCCGAGCGGGCAGATCCACAATGGCGGCCGCATCGTCTTCGGCCCCGACGGCAATCTGTGGATTGGCACCGGCGAGGCAGGACTGCGTGATCCTGCCCAGAACAAGGAGTCGCTGGGCGGCAAGATCCTGCGGATCTCCCCCTCTGGCCGGGTGCCGACAGGCAACCCGTTCCCCGGCTCACCGGTCTGGTCGCTGGGGCACCGCAACGTGCAAGGCCTAGCGTTCGACTCCACCGGTCAGCTGTGGGCCACGGAGTTCGGTCAGAACACCTGGGACGAGCTCAACGAGATCCAAAAAGGTGGCAACTACGGCTGGCCGATCGTGGAAGGAAAGGCCAAGGGAAAGGCCTACATCGACCCGCTTGCCGTGTGGCGCCCCGAGGAAGCCTCCCCGAGTGGCCTCGCCATCGTCGGGGATGTGGCCTACGTCGCGGCGCTTCGTGGAGCGAGGCTGTGGCAGATCCCCTTGGTCGGCGACCAGCGCGGTGCAGCTTCTGCGTTGTTCACCTATGAGTACGGGCGCCTGCGCACAGTTGTCGCCACGTCAGAGGGGGATCTGTGGCTGACCACGTCCAACACGGATGGCCGCGGCTCCGCTTCGCCCACCGACGACCGGATCCTGCGCATCGATCTGACTTGACGCCACTAGCCCTCAGTCGTTGCTCAGATCGAGGCCGCTCGCACGCAGAGCACGTCGGGGAGGTGGCGGGCGACCTCGCGCCAGGAGTCACCCTCGTCGGAACTCGCGTAGACGCTGCCGTCGCGGCCTCCGAGGTAGAGCCCGACCGGGTCGTCGCGGTCACTGGTGAAGGCATCCCGGAGCACGACCGCATAGAAGTCCTCGGGCAGTCCCGCGGCCGCCGGGTGCCACGAAGCCCCTGAGTCCGAGGTCCTCCAGACCTGGAGTTGGGCTCCGGGCGCCACCCGGTCCCGGTCCGCGACGAGCGGCACGACGTACGCCGTACCGGCACGGTGCGGGTGCGCGACGACGGGGAACCCGAAGTCCGCTGGCAGGCCATCCGCGGATGCCGTCCAGGTCGCTCCGGCGTCCCGGGACACGTACACCCCGCCATGGTTCTGCGCGTACAGCACCGAGGCGTCGCCGGCATCGCGGGCGACCTTGTGGACGCATTGGCCGTACTCGGGGAGGTTGTCCGGAAAGAACCAGGCGTGGATCCCGGTGTTGGAAGGCGCCCAGCTAGCACCTCGATCGGCGGTGACGTAGACCCCACCGGTCGACATCGCCACCAGCACCCGAGCGTCGTCGTGCGGGTCGGGGAGGACCGTGTGCACCGCCTGACCGCCGTACCCCGGCTCCCACGTCGGTCGATGCGGGTGGTCCCAGAGGCCATCGACGAGGGCGAAGGTCTCGCCGCCGTCGTCGCTGCGCCACAGCGCACTGGGCTGAGTGCCCGCCCAGACGACACCCGGTCGGTCCACTGTGTCGGGGGCCAGCTGCCACAGCGCCTCCACTGAGGCACCCGCCCCTTCTGGGAATCGCACGCCGCCACCCGGGGTCTCGTGCCACGACGTGCCGGCGTCATCGGACCAGGAGACCGTCGGCCCCCAATGCTCGCTGGTGGCTCCGACCAGCAGTCGAGGACTCGGTCCGCGCGTGTCGATCGCGCAGGCGGACACCGCCTGCATGGGGAAGTGCGGTCCGTGAACGGCCCAGGACCGCCGATCCTCGGACGTCGCCAGCCACAAGCCCTTCTTGGTCCCGATGAGCAGGAGTGTCGTCATGGCTGTGATGCTCTCGCCTTCCCCCGGCGGAGGGAAGACCCGGGGTGAAATCCCCGGACACTCTCCGGATGCGGAATGTCGGAGGGGTGGGACAGAGTTACTCCCGAGAGCAGTCAGCACGAGGGCCGTAGATCGCTGTCCTAGGACTTCTCTGAACGGCACTCTTCCCGCCAGCACGTGCAGATGGAACCCGGAGCCAACATGTCGACCCCCTCAACCGAGCCCTCCACCGCCGCCGAACACCCCACGGGGCCGGCGGATGGAAGCGAAGCCCCCGATCCCCGACGGTGGCGCGCGTTGATGGTCATCGCCATCGCCCAACTCATGATCATCTTGGACGCCTCGATCGTGAACATCGCCTTGCCGTCAGCTCAGCAGGAACTCGGGATCAGCGACGCCAACCGACAGTGGGTCGTCACCGCCTACACCCTCGCCTTCGGCGGGCTGCTCCTGCTTGGTGGCCGCATCGCTGACTACGTCGGCCGCAAGAAGGTCTTCATCATCGGCCTGCTCGGCTTCGCGGGCGCTTCCGCCCTGGGCGGCATCGCCCAGTCCGAGGCGACGTTGTTCGCAGCTCGCGCCCTGCAAGGCGCCTTCGCTGCCCTGCTGGCACCCGCAGCCCTCTCACTGATCACCGTGACGTTCACCGAGTCCAAGGAGCGCGCCCGCGCGTTTGGCGTCTATGGCGCCATCTCTGGCGGGGGAGCAGCGATCGGCCTGGTCCTCGGAGGTGTGCTCACGGAGTACGCGTCGTGGCGCTGGTGTCTGCTCGTCAACGTGCCGATCGCGATCATTGCCGCTGCACTAGCCGTGCCCTACGTTCGCGAGAGCCGGGCCCACGGCAACACTACTTACGACATCCCTGGTGCGGTCACGTCCACGATCGGCTTGGTGTCCCTGGTCTTCGGCATCAGCAAGGCCGGCGAACCCGGGGTGGGCTGGACGGCTCCGATCACCCTCGTCAGCCTGGTCCTCGCCGCAGTCCTGCTCCTCGCCTTCGTTCTCATCGAACTGCGCACGGCCAACCCACTACTCCCGATGCGGGTCATCACCGAACGCAATAGAGGCGGGTCGTACGCAAGCATGTTCATCACCGCCGCCGGCTTATTCGGCATGTTCTTGTTCCTCACGTACTACTTCCAGGGCACCTTGGGCTACAGCCCACTGAAGTCCGGCTTCGCGTTCCTGCCCTTCTCCGGTGGGATCATCGTCAGCGCCGGAATCGCCAGCCAGATGCTCCCGCGGTACGGCCCGCGTTGGCTGGCCACCGGTGGCTTGGTCTCTGCAGCGACTGGCATGGCGTTGCTGACCCAGATCACGCCCACGTCGTCCTATGCGACCAGTGTGCTTCCGGCCATGATTCTCATGAGCCTGGGCATGGGCTTCGTGTTCGTCCCGCTGTCGGCCACCGCGCTCTTCGGAGTCGCAGACCACGACGCAGGCGTCGCCTCAGCCGTTCTCAACAGTGCGCAGCAGATCGGTGGCTCCCTCGGCACTGCCCTGTTAAACACGATCGCGGCGACCGCAACGGCGACCTACCTGCTCGCCAATCCCGGACCTGAGTCGGTCCAGGACGGGCTCGTGCAGGGCTACACCACAGCTTTCTGGTTCGGGGCCGGGTTGCTCGCCTTCGCCGCAGTTCTGGTGGCCGTGACGGTCACGGCGACCAAAGACTCCCTCGCCAAGCACGACGTGGGCGTTCCCGCCGCCTGATCACTAGAACGAGATGTGCCCCGCTGCCCGAGGCGGCGGGGCACACTGACGCCATGGACCTTCGCTGGGATGCCGTGGTCATCGACTGCCAAGACCCTGAGGCGCTGGCCGCCTTCTGGTGTGCCCTGCTCGAGGTTGAGGTGCGCGGGCGCTGGGAGCAGTACGTCGGACTGCACCCGACCACACCCGGTCAGCCACGACTGGTGCTCCAGCGCACCGCCGATCCTCGGCCGGCCAAGAACACGGTGCACCTGGATTTTCACGTCCCCGACCAGGATGCGCTCGTGGTCGCCGTGGCACGAGCCGTCGAGCTCGGCGCACACATCGTTCAGGTCTTCGACGACGGGCCACACTGGCGTACGCTCGCCGACCCCGAGGGCAACCTCTTCTGCTTTGTGGCCGACTAGGCGAGTTCTCAGACCTCGCCGAGCGATTCGAGCAACAGCTCCCGGACCCTGGCCGCGTCGGCCTGCCCGCGGGTCGCCTTCATGACAGCACCGACCAGTGCCCCCACGGCCGCGGCCTTGCCGTCACGTACCTTCTGGGCGGCATCGGGGTCGGCGGCGATCGCCTCCGCCACGGCAGCGGTCAGCGCGCCCTCGTCCGAGACGACCTGCAGACCCCGAGACGCGACCACCTCATCTGGGGTTCCTTCTCCGGCGAGCACCCCTTCGAGACAGGACCGCGCGAGCTTGTCGTTGAGGGTGCCGACCTCGACCAGGGCGACCACGCGTGCGACATCAGTCGGCGAGATATCAAGGTCGTCCAAGGAAAGGCCCCGCTCGTTGGCTGCTCGGGCGAGCTCGCCCAGCCACCACTTTCGGGCGGCGGACGGAGCGGCGCCGGCAGCGACGGTGTCCTCGATGAGGGGTACGGCTCCGACGTTGACCGCGTCGCGCATCTCCAGGTCAGTGAACCCCCAAGCGGCCTGCCGACGGGCGCGGAGAACGGGCGGCGGCTCCGGCAGGGTCAGCCGGAGCTCCTCGACCCACTCCCGGCTCGGCGCTATGGGCACCAGGTCTGGCTCGGGGAAGTAGCGATAGTCCTCGGCGTCAGACTTCTCCCGGCCTGAAGTGGTCGCCCCAGTGTCCTCATGGAAGTGCCGCGTCTCCTGCACAACCTTCGCACCGGAGGACAGGACAGCCGCGTGCCGCCGCACCTCATAGCGCACGGCCCGCTCGACCGAACGCAGCGAGTTGACGTTCTTGGTCTCTGAGCGGGTGCCCAGCGGCGAATCTGGAGTGGGGCGTAGGGACAGGTTCACGTCACAACGCAGCGATCCCTGCTCCATCCGAACGTCAGACACCTCAAGGGCTCGCAACAGCTCGCGAAGGGCGGAGACATACGCCTTCGCCACCTCAGGTGCCAGGGCGCCCGTACCGGTGATCGGCTTCGTGACAATCTCGATGAGCGGAATTCCTGCGCGGTTGTAGTCGACGAGGGAGTAGTCGGCTCCGTGGATGCGCCCGGTGGCCCCTCCCACGTGGAGCGACTTCCCCGTGTCCTCCTCCATATGAGCCCGCTCGATCTCGACCCGCACGGTCTGTCCCTCGACCTCGACGTCGAGCCAACCGTTGAAGGAGATCGGTTCGTCGTACTGAGAGGTCTGGAAGTTCTTGGGCATGTCCGGGTAGAAGTAGTTCTTGCGAGCGAAGCGACACCACTCGGCGATCTCGCAGTTCAAGGCCAAACCAATCCGTACTGCGGCCTCGACGGCCCGCTCGTTGACCACCGGGAGGGCGCCCGGCAGCCCCAGGCAGGTCGGGCAGGTCTGGGAGTTTGGCGCGGCGCCGAACTCGGTGGGACAACCGCAGAACATCTTGGTCGCGGTCGACAGCTCGACGTGCACCTCCAGCCCCAGAACCGGGTCGAAGCGTGCCACTGCGTCGTCGTAGTCGAACAACTCCGCCTCTTGGGTGGGCGCGGTCATCGGGCTACCGCCAGCGCCGGTGCCTCGTCGAGGAGGGGGTGGCCCCATTGTTCGAGCAGCGCCGCCTCGAGGGCTCCGCCGACGCGATAGAGCCGATCGTCGGCCAGCGCCGGGGCCATGATTTGCAGCCCCACCGGCAGACCGTCCTCCGGAGCGAGCCCCACCGGCAAAGACATCCCGCAGTTCCCTGCGAGGTTCACCGGGATGGTGGCCACATCATTGAGGTACATCGCGAGCGGGTCATCCAACTTGTCGCCAAGCTTGAAGGCCGTCGTGGGACACGTGGGGCTCACGAGTACGTCAACCCGCTCGAACGCGGCTGCGAAGTCGCGAGCGATGAGGGTGCGTACCTTTTGCGCCTGGCCGTAGTAGGCGTCGTAGTAGCCCGACGACAGTGCATAGGTGCCGAGGATGATGCGTCGCTTCACCTCATCGCCGAATCCTGCGTCTCGGGTCATGGCCATGACCTGCTCGGCGGAGCGCGTTCCGTCGTCCCCGACCCGAAGGCCGTACCGCATGGCATCGAACTTTGCGAGGTTCGACGAGGCCTCACTTGGCAGGATCAAGTAGTAGGCGGCGAGTGCGTAGTCAAAGCTCGGGCAGTCGACCTCCTGGACCGTCGCCCCCAGGGAAACGAGCAGGTCCACCGCCTCGCCGAAGCGCTGTTCGACACCGGACTGATATCCCTCGCCGCCGAGCTGCTTGACCAAACCGATCCGGAGACCGCGGACCTCTTGTTGCCGTGCCGCAGCGACCAGGTCGGGCAGCGGGGCGTCGATGGAGGTCGAGTCGAGGGGATCGTGACCACCGATCACCGTGTGGAGCAGTGCCGCATCGAGAACCGTTCGGGCGCAGGGACCGGCCTGGTCTAGGGACGAGGCCAGCGCGACCAGGCCGTACCTCGAGACCCCACCGTAGGTCGGCTTCACACCGACGGTTCCCGTGACCGCGGCAGGCTGCCGGATCGACCCCCCGGTGTCGGTTCCAATCGCGAGGGGCGCCTGAAAAGACGCCACCGCAGCTGCTGACCCGCCGCCACTGCCGCCGGGGATGCGATCAAGGTCCCACGGGTTGTGAGACGGGCCGTACGACGAGTGTTCGGTCGACGATCCCATGGCGAACTCATCCATGTTGGTCTTGCCCAGGATGACCAGACCAGCGTCCTTGAGCCGACGCGTGACCGTCGCGTCATAAGGCGGCCGCCAACCCTCAAGCAGCTTGGACCCGCAGGTCGTCGGGACACCCTCCATGCACAAGACGTCCTTCAAGGCGAGTGGCACCCCGGCCAGCGGGCCAAGCTCCTGCCCCGCGGCCCGGCGGGCGTCAACCGCTGCCGCCGAAACCAGAGCGCCGACCTCGTCGACGTGCAGGAACGCATGGACGGAGGCGTCAACGGCCGTGATCCGCGCGAGGTGGGCCCGAGTCAGCTCCACCGAGCTCGTCTCCCCCGTCGCCACAGCCTCGGCAGCCTGAGCCGCCGTCAGACTCGTCAGGTCACCCATCACGCCTCCTCGTCAAGGATCCGAGGGACCCGGAACCTGTCGCCCTCGACTGCAGGCGCACCGCTCAGGGCCTGCTCGGCGGTGAGTGAGGGGCGGACCACATCAAGACGGACGACATTGGTCAGGGGTACGGCGTGCGAGGTCGGAGGAATATCATCCGCGACCACCTCACCAACCCTTGCCACTGAGGCGAGGATGACGTCCAGCTGGCCGGCCAAATGGTCGAGCTCGGCATCGGAGACGGCGATCCGCGCGAGCTTGGCGAGGTGCGCGACCTCAGCCCGAGTAAGCGCCGCCATGCTGAATCGCACTCCAAAAGTCACCGGCCCAGAACCACTTCCAGGGATACCCCCACCCTACCGGGGGCTCCCCGCTGCTCCCCCGAGCGCCGCGCGGGTGGCCGAAGTCGGTGGCCCGCCGTGGCGGGTCTGGCGGGAGGCCGGAGCGCAGCGGGGCCGGATGGAGGCGGGCCACCGACTTCGGCCAGCCTCGCCACACCACAGCACGCCCAGGAACTACGCGGTGCCGCCAGCAAGAAGCCTGAGCGGCCGGTCGATCATCCGGGTCGCATTCTCCAACAGCCATACAGTCGCCGCCTCCGGCGCCATCGGCCGAGAGACGAACCACCCCTGCGCGCTGTCGCACCCAAGCGCCTCAAGCCGCGCCCACACCTCTTCGGTCTCCACGCCCTCAGCCACAGCGTTCATCCCGAGGGAGTGGGCAAGATCGATGATCGAGCGGACGATCGACTCGTCCTCATCGCCCTCGGCCATCCTGCTCACGAAGGACCGATCGACCTTGATCTCGGTCACCGGCAACCGCTTGAGCATGAACATCGAGGAGTACCCGGTGCCGAAGTCGTCGAGGCTGAGCGACACATCCAGAGCCTCAAGCGCATCCAAGGTATCCATCACCCTGCTGTGCTCAGCCATCAACGTGCGCTCGGTGAGCTCAAGCACCAAGTGCGAGGCGGGAACTCGGTGCTTGGCCAAGCCTTCGGACACGGTCAGGGCCAGTTCGGTGCCGTGCAGGTCGCGGGCTGAGACATTGACGGCGACCGCCACATCCAGACCCATCTTCCGCCACGTCGATGCCTGAGCGAGTGCCCGGTCGATGACGTACTCAGTTAACCGGTGCATGAGACCAGACGTCTCGGCCAACGGGATGAACTCATCGGGCGGGATCTGCCCGCGCTGCGGGTGGTCCCAGCGGAGCAGCGCCTCGACCCCGACCAAGTTCTCGCCGACGAGGGTCACCTTGGGCTGGTAGTGCAACTCGAGCTCGCCGTTCTCGATCGCGTGTCGAAGCGCTGCCAGCAGACCCAGTCGGTTCGTCGAGTGACGGTCACGTTGGGGGTCGTAGACCTCGACGTCGGTGTGAGTCTCCTTGGCGAGATACATGGCGACGTCCGCACGCCGCATCAAAGTGCCGACCTCGGCCCCGTGCCGAGGGTGGAGGGCAATACCGATGCTGGCCTCGAGCTCGAGGAGTACGTCATCGAGATGGAATGTTTCGACGAGGGCGCCGCGCACCCGACGGGCCACCTCGAAGGCCTCATCCTGATCTTGAACTCCTGGCAGATAGATCGCAAACTCATCTCCGCCAAGGCGAGCGACGACATCGATATCGCGCAGCGTGCTGCTGATCCGCTTCGCAACCAGCTGCAGGAGCTGATCACCGGTCTGATGTCCAAGGGTGTCATTGACCTCCTTGAAACGGTCGAGGTCGAGAATGAACAACGCAAACGGCTCGCAGCCTCGTTCGCAGAACGAGAGTGCGTCGTCCATCGTGTCGAGCATGAACTTCCTGTTGGGCAGACCGGTGAGCGAATCGTGGGTCGCCTGGTGCTGCTCGTCGAGGGCGATCTGACCCATCTTGCGAGCGGCATACAGCGGGATCAAGAGCAAAGGGATGAACCATGGGCTCGCTTGGGCGGCCAACACCACAAGGGGCGACAGGGCCATGACGGCCGCGTGCGTGCCGACGTAGTGGCCAAGATCCTCGGTCCAAGCTTCCCCGAAGGACAGGCCTTCGTCGCCGCTGACCCCGGCCACCAGGGTGTTGTTCACGACGAACCAGACGACCCAACTCAGGACGATCCAGATGAGCGACGAGGCCACGAGCGGTTCGGCCGCTCGCTCGGCGGTGGCCCCGACACCGTCCTGGACGCCAAAGATCCACATGACCCCCCACGCAGCAAAGAGGGAGAGCGAGTACTGGCCCACGTTGAAGAACAGCTTCCAGGACTCCTTGTGCTTGACGGCCTCGGAGACGACGCACGCGCCGGCCTGGAGCAGCACCGCGGGCCAGAAACCCCACAGATAGAGCATGGCGAGCACGAACGCAGTGGACGTCACCGTGCCCTGCGGATCGAAGCGACCGGCGGTCACCACTGGCGTCAGCTCACCGAGCAGGACCAGGGCGGCAATAGCCCAGAAGCCCACGGGCATGTCGCCCATCTGCGGCTGGACAGCCAGAGCCGCTACGAGGACCAACGACCAGCCGACCCAGACCGAGAAATGCCAGGTCAGGCTGAACAGCGACCATCGGGTCAGCGACGGGCGCAGTGCACGGCCCCCCATCCGGCTCCCCTCCCCAGGTCGGTGAATGCCTGCGGCCGTGTTGCTCAGCGCGCGGGCGGTATCTGCCTTCTCCCGTGTGACTTCGGCCAGGTCAGGGCTCATCTTGAGCCGAGCCGACGAGCGGGACCTGTCGTTCACGCGCCTGCCGGGCTCGCGCTGGATCGGAGCACACGTAGTGCCGCTCGGCGGCTCGGGTGGCGCAACAACCACTCCGTGGCAGCTATGGACGGCATCGGGCGAGAGACGTACCAGCCCTGGGCACTGTCGCACCCGAGTTCTTCGAGTCGCGACCACGTCTCCTCGGTCTCCACGCCCTCGGCCACTGCTTCGATGCCGAGCGCGTGAGCGAGGTCGATGATCGACCGGACGATCGCGCCGTCACCGCCAGCAGAGAGCCGGCTGACAAACGACCGATCGACCTTGATCTCACACACTGGCATCTGCTGCAGCAGCACGAGGGAGGAGTACCCGGTCCCGAAGTCGTCGAGAGACAGCTGGACGCCCAACCGTTCGAGGGCGGCGAGGGTGTCTCCCACGCGGGCCGACTCGGACATGAGGACGCGCTCAGTGAGTTCCAGCCGCAACGCGGTCGCAGGGAGGTCGTAGCGAGCCAGCCCGACGGCGACGGTCTGCGCGAGCGCAGTTCCGTGCAGGTCACGGGCCGAGACATTGACCGCCACAGGCACCTGCAGACCGACCGACCACCAGCTCGCGGCCTGCGCCAGCGCGGTATCGATGACGTAGCCGGTCAGCCGGTGCATGAGCCCCGAGTGCTCAGCAAGGGGGATGAAGTCGTCAGGGAAGACGAGTCCTCGTTGTGGATGCCTCCAGCGCACGAGCGCTTCGACGCCGGTCACCGCCCCGGTCGAGAGTGAGACCTTTGGTTGGTAGTGCAGTTCGAGCTCGCCGTCATCGATGCCCTTGCGCAGCGCCCCGAGCAGGCCGAGCCGGTTGGTCGAGTGACGATCCCGCGAAGCGGCATAGGTCTCCACGCCCGTCCGTTCGTCCTTGGCGATGTACATCGCGATATCTGCACAGCGCAACAACTCTTCGACGTCAGTTCCGTGGATGGGAGCCAGCGCGACTCCAACACTGGCCTCCAGCTCAAGGAGCATCCCGTCAAGATTGAAGGGCTCAGCAAGGGCCACGCCGATCCGGCGCGCCACCTCGAGTGCGGCCTCCTCGTCTCGAATTGCAGACAGGAGAACGGCAAACTCATCACCCCCGAGCCGGGCCACGGTGTCCTCTGGCCGAACTGCCTCACGAAGACGCTGAGCAACGATCTGAAGCAGCCGATCCCCCGTTTGGTGTCCGAGGGTGTCGTTGACCTCCTTGAACCGATCGAGGTCGAGGACGAACAAGCCGACGAGGTCCCCCTCCACGCGCTCGACGAGGGTCTGAGCAAGCTGGTCGACGAGGAGTTTGCGGTTCGGCAACTCGGTCAGCGAGTCATGGTTGGCCTGGTGCTCGCGATCCAGAGCCAGACCAGCGGTTGCGTAGATCGCGATCATCGGCGGCAGCAACAGCGGGATCCAGGCGGCGCCGGCATCGATGACCAAAGTGACGATCCCCGAGAAGCTGAGGACGGCGACGTTGGTGAACACCTGGTAGCCGAAGTCCTCGAAGAAGACCTCCGAGAACGACTCGGCATTGGCGAGGCCGACGACCAAGGAGACCAGCCCGTTGTTCACCAGGAAGTAGACGATCCAGGCGACCGCCATGGGGGCCAGGTCACCACGCGAGATCTCGTGCATTCCCGACAAGGACGCCTGCCACCCGAAGGCCAGCAGGACCAGCCACGCTGCGGAGAGCGAGATCGCGTACTGACCGAGGTTGAACAGAGTCTTCCACCAGACCTTGTGCTCGATCAGGTCCGAGAGCAGGGAGGCGGCACAGTGGAAGACCACCGCTGGCACCAGACCCCAGGTGAAGAGGATGGCGAAGGTGAACGCGGTCGACGGCGTGACGCCGCTCTGCCCGTAGGTCTTGCTGGCGATGAGCGGTCGAGTCTCGCCGACGACGACCAGCGCTCCAAGAATCGCGAGCGACCACAGCTCCTCGGGCTTGGCTGCAGCGAGGTCCAGGTGCAGCAGGCACCAGCCCAGAATCGGTAGACCAAGAAGCAGCGTGGACCAAAGCGCGACTCCGAAGGGGGTACGCGAGAGGGGACCTGGACGTGCGTCAGCGGGGCTGCTGCTGCCGCTGTCGCCCGCGCGAACGGTGGGTCCGTCCATCGCCATCCCCCCTGCCGCTAACGCCCCGCGACTGAGCCTTCACCTGGAGTGAGGGAAGTGTGATCACGGTACGTCAGCAAACGATGACAGAGAATCACACTCGAGGACGAGCCCCAGTCACCCGTTCGGCCCATCGGAGGGCTGATGGTGAGCGCGCGCGGCATCGGGTCCCTCGACCAAGAGAATGCGAAGACCAGCCTCGTCGAGCACCGGCGCCCCGACCGCAAGCGCCTTGTCGTGCTTGGTCCCGGGGTTGTCCCCGACGATCACGAAGCCGGTCTTCTTCGACACCGAGCCGGTCACCTTGGCTCCTAAGCGCTGGAGCGCGGCTGTGACCTCGTCTCGGCTGAAGGTCTCGAGGGTCCCGGTCACGACCACCGTCACCCCCTCGAGGGGCCGCGGTCCCGCGTCGGTCGCGGACTCGGCGAGCTGCACCCCTGCCGCTCGCCATTTCTCCACGACCTCGCGGTGCCACGGCTCGGCGAACCATTCACCGACGGCCAGAGCGATAACCGGCCCGACACCTTCGGCGGCTCCGAGTTCTTCCGGCGTCGCTTCGATGATCCGGTCGATGTCCCGGAACACCCGAGCTAGGGCCTGAGCTGCAGTAGGCCCGACGTGCCGGATCGATAAGGCAACCAGCACCCGCCACAGCGGTTGCCCCTTGGCCCGCTCAAGGTTGTCCAGCAACTTGAGCGCATTGGCCGACAGGTCGCCGTCCTTGCGGGTGAAGAACGAGCACGACAACAGATCGTCGGCGGTGAGAGAGAACAGGTCTCCCTCATCACGAACGAGTCCGCACTGCAGCAGCGCCACGGCCGCTTCGTAGCCGAGGACCTCGATATCGAAAGCGCCACGTCCGGCAACGTGGAAGAGACGCTCTCGCAACTGGGCCGGGCAGGACTGCTGATTGGGGCAGCGGATGTCGACGTCACCCTCGCGCGCCGGAGCGAGCAGGGTGTCGCACTCGGGGCAGTGCGTCGGCATGACGAAGGCTTGCTCGCTGCCGTCGCGCAGGTCGACCACCGGTCCGAGGACCTCTGGGATGACGTCACCAGCCTTGCGCAGCACCACGGTGTCCCCGATGAGAACACCCTTGCGCTGAACTTCTTGAGCATTGTGGAGGGTTGCCAAGCTGACCGTCGACCCGGAGACGAACACCGGCTCCATGAAGGCGAAGGGCGTGACGCGGCCCGTGCGTCCAACGTTGACCCGGATGTCCAGGAGCTTGGTGGTCACCTCCTCGGGGGGGTACTTGAAGGCGACCGCCCATCGCGGAGCCCGCGAGGTGGATCCGAGCCGGCGCTGAACGATGATGTCGTCGACCTTCACGACCACGCCGTCAATCTCGTGCTCGACGTCATGGCGGTGCTCGCCGTAGTAGTCGACGAACTCCTGGATGCCGGCCAAAGACTCGACCACGCGATAGCGGTCCGAGACCGGCAGCCCCCAAGCGGCCAGGGCGGCATAACCTTCCGACTGCCGGGTGACGGCAAATCCTTCGCGGTGGCCGATCCCGTGAACAATCATCTGCAAGTGGCGGCTCGCAGTGACTCGAGGATCCTTCTGGCGCAATGATCCCGCTGCCGCGTTGCGCGGGTTTGCGAACGGGGCGCGGCCCGAATCGACCAAGCTGGCATTCAGCTCGGCGAAGCGTTCGGAGGGGAAGAACACCTCACCGCGCACCTCGACCACTCGGGGGACGTCGATCCAAGCCGTGGCCCTCAACTGGTCGGGGATGCCCGCGATGGTGCGGACGTTGGGGGTGACGTCCTCACCTGTCCGGCCGTCGCCCCGGGTCGCGGCCCTGATTAAGCGACCGTTCTCATAGACGAGGTTGACGGCCAGCCCGTCGATCTTGAGCTCACACAACCATTGGACCGTGGTGTGCGCATCGCGATCGACCTTGGCCACCCAGTCTGCGAGATCCTCCGCGCTGAAGACATTGTCGAGGCTGAGCATTCGTTCGAGGTGCTCGACCGGGGTGAACAACGTGGAGTACGTCCCACCCACGCGTTGAGTCGGTGACGTCGGAGTTCTGAGCAGCGGATAGGACGCCTCAAGCTCCTCCAGCTCGCGCAGCAGAGCGTCATAGACACCGTCGGCCACCGTCGGAGCATCGAGCAGGTAGTAGCGGTATTGGTGATCGTCGACCTCACGGGACAACTCCGTGTGTCGCCTCAGGGCACCGTCCGGCACAGCTTCCGGGGCTCCCGGCACCAACGAGTGAGTCATCGTGAGCCCTTGTTGAGGTCGCCCTCCGGGTCCTCCGCCAGCCGCCGCCCAGCCCCTGTGGCCGCAGCTAAGACCCAGCGGGCACGGGCCGGCGATGCCCCGGCCAAACCGCAGGTCGGCGTGAGGACGACGTCGCGCAGGGTCTCAGCCGGCAGGCCGAGTCGATGCCAGAGTTCGCGCACAGGGGCGAGGCTAGCGTCGAGGTCCGACGCTACCGGCGGCCGCAGGTCACCCGGACTCTCGGCGTGGTGGCTGGTCGCGTCGATGACTCCCAGGAGCATTCGAGTTCCGGCTTCGACAGCCGTTCCGAGTGCTTCTTCCTGAACCTCTTTGAACAGGCTGACATCGAAGGACAGAGCCCCCGCGCCCGCGCGACGGACCACGTCGAACGGAAACTCCGGAGCACAGGAGTGGACAATCCCAAGGACGTCTTCCGGTAACACGCCAAGGACCGCACGCAGTCCTGAGGCGGCGCGTTCCGGATCGACGGCCGTCAGCCGCGAGAATCCGCTGGCCGTCGGCACCGACCCGGCGAGGACCCCGGGAAGAGCTGGTTCGTCGAGCTGCACCAGAAGGCGGGCCTTCGGAAGCCTGCGAGCGACTTGACGTACGTGCTCCGCCACACCTTCGGCCAGCGAGTCGGTCAGATCGCGGCACGCACCCGCATCAGCCAACGCCTTGTTCCCGTAGCGCAGCTCGAGGGTCGCGGCCATCGTCCAGGGACCCGTGACCTGCAGCTTCAGAGGACCAGTCCACCCCTCGGCAAGCTCCTCCAAGGCATCCAGATCTTCGCCGAGCAGGGCCACGGCCCGCCGTTCATCGCGACCGGCCGCAGCGGCAACCCGCCAACCGCTCGGCTGAACTTCTGCGTGCAGGTCGACGAGGAGGCCGAGGGTCCGGCCGGTCAGGTCTGCGCCCACCCCGCGGGCGGGTAGCTCGGGCAAGTGGGGCAAGTCCGGCAGTTCACCAAGCACCACGCGTACGGCCTCACGGATGTCCGTGCCGGGCATCGAGCCGATGCCAGTAGCGCTTCCAGGCATCCAGAGCCGCTCGCTCACGCACCGACCGCACTGGTGTGCTCCACGGTCGCCGAACCCATCACACGATCACCGTCGTAGAGCACCATCGCTTGTCCCGCCGCGAGCCCCTCGACCGGCGTCTCGAAGACGACGTGCAGGCGCTCGCCGTCCAGCCGTGCCGTCGCAGGCACCGCCGTGCCGTGCGCGCGTACCTGAGCGACGCAGCGCACGGTTCCGCGCGGAGGGCTCGAGCACCACCGGGGGCGTACGCCTTCAGCCCGCCCGACGGCCAGCGCCTCGCGAGGACCGACTGTCACCGTGCGGTCCACCGGGGAGATCTCCAGTACGTAACGGGGACGCCCATCAGCGGCTGGCACCCCGAGATGGAGTCCGCGGCGCTGTCCCACCGTGTAGGCAAAGGTTCCTTCGTGGGCCCCAAGAACTGCACCAGCTTGGTCGACGACCACTCCGGGATCGTCGCCAAGACGGCGACGAAGAAATCCGGCTGTGTCACCGTCGGGGATGAAACAAATGTCGTGACTGTCCGGCTTCTGTGCAACGGCAAGGCCCCTGCGCTCAGCCTCCCGCCGCACCTCATCCTTCGGCGTGTCACCCAGGGGGAACAGTGCGCCGGCGAGCTGCTGAGCGGTCAGGACTCCGAGGACGTAGGACTGATCCTTGGCTGGGTCGACCGCGCGGTGCAGCTCAGGACCATCAGCACCCTGCACGATCCGCGCATAGTGACCGGTACCGATGGCGTCGAAGCCGAGGGCGAGCGCCCGATCCAGCACGGCCGAGAACTTGATCTTCTCGTTGCACCGCAAGCACGGGTTCGGGGTCCGCCCTGCTGCGTACTCCGCAACGAAGTCCTCGACGACATCCTCACGAAAGCGCTCGGCGAGGTCCCACACATAGAACGGGATGCCGAGGACATCCGCTGCCCGGCGGGCGTCCCGGGCATCCTCGAGCGTGCAACACCCGCGGGCCCCTGTGCGATGCGACTGCGGGTGTGCCGAGAGCGCGAGGTGAACGGCGGTGACGTCATGCCCCGCATCCACCAAACGCGCGGCAGCCACAGCCGAGTCCACCCCGCCGGACACGGCGGCGACGACGCGCACCGGTCAGCCCGACCGTACGACGAGGCCGGCGCGGCGAGCTCTCCCGACGGCGGGCTGCAGCGCTCGGACCAGCGCATCGACCTCGGCGTCCGTCGAGGTATGGCCAAGGGAAAACCGCAACGAGCCCCGAGCTCGCTCGACGTCGGCGCCCATGGCCAGCAGCACATGGCTGGGCTGGGCGACTCCGGCCGTGCACGCCGACCCGGTCGAGCACTCGACGCCGGCTGCGTCGAGGAGCATGAGCAGGGCATCGCCTTGGCAACCGGGGAAGGAGAAGTGGGCATTGCCGGGCAGCCGTCCGCCAGGATCGGGGTCGCCGTTGAGCCACGCGTCCGGCACGGCGTCCTGCACTTCGCGCACAAGGCGGTCCCTGAGCCGGGAGATGCGTTCGGCGCGCTGCACACGGTCGCTGGCTGCGACCTGTGCCGCGACGGAGAAGGCCAGCACGGCGGGGGCGTCGAGCGTCCCGGATCGTACGTCTCGCTCCTGCCCACCGCCATGCAGGATTGGGAGGGGATTCAGCCCCCTCCCGAGGACCAACGCCCCCACACCGAACGGTCCGCCCAGCTTGTGCCCGGTCACAGTCATCGCGTCCAGACCCGAGGCCGCGAAGTCGACGGGCAGCTGACCGGCGGCCTGGACAGCGTCGGAGTGAACCGGGATGCCGTGCTTATGGGCCAGAGCAACGATCTCACCCAGCGGTTGAACGGTGCCTACCTCATTGTTGGCCCACATCAAGGAGATCAGAGCAACTGACGATGGATCCTTGGCCACGGCCTCAGCGACGGTCCGAGGATCGACCCGCCCGAGCTCGTCGACGGCCAAGAGCTCGACCGTCGCGCCTTCGTGATCCTGTAGCCAGTCGGCAGGGTCGAGCACCGCGTGATGCTCCGCCGCACCCACCAGGACCCTGGTGCGTTGGGGCTCGCTGTCGCGGGCAGCCCAGAACAGTCCCTTGACCGCAAGGTTGTTGGACTCGGTGCCACCGCTGGTGAACACGATCTCACTCGGCCGCGCCGAGAAGGCCTCAGCCAGCCGCTCGCGGGACTCCTCGACGATCCGGCGGGCACGTCGACCCGCCGCGTGCAGTGAAGACGGGTTGCCCGTGTGCGCCATCTCGGCCGCCATGGCCTCGATGGCCTCGGGGAGCATCGGCGTAGTCGCCGCGTGGTCGAGGTAGGCCATAGCGTCCAGAGTCTACGACCCTCAGCGCAAGTCAGCGGCGGCGTCGGCTTCGAGCTGCTCGATCAACAAGCGGGCCGGGAGCTTGGCGCCGGTGAAGGTCCAGTGGATGCCGTCGGGCTGACGGGCCTTGACCTGCTTGCCGCCGTCAGGGACGTACTCGGCGTAGTCGCCCTCGACGGCGGTGCCTTCGTAGAGGTCGACGTAGGTCGCGCCCGGGAGCGCAGCCGCAGCCGCCGCATCAGCGCGGTTGATCTTGCGGTAGAGCGTGTCCCACTTGGCCGCCCGCGCCGTTGGGGGACCGGACCAATAGACCTCACGGCCACCGTCTTGGAAGGTGCGCATGACCGCCGCCGTACGGCGTGCGTACTCCTCGACCCACTGGTCGGTCCCGACCTGGACCCGGCGGCCCGCGGGGGTGTCCATCGGCCAACCGTCGTTGCCCCCGATGATCATGATCACCACATCGGGATCGCGCTTCGCCATGTCGGTGCGTGCGGCCTTCTGCCAGTTGAAGAACGACGGGTTGGTCAAGCCCGTGCCGTTCCGGTCGACCAGGCTCACGGTGACCAAGCCAGCGTCGTCGGTGAGGCTGGTCAACTGCTGACCGACATAGGTCGAGAGCGAGTCGCCGGTCACCAGCACCCGCAGCGGGTCGTCGAGGGTAGGCGTTCGCAGCGTGGGTAAGGCTTGGGGAGCAGCTGAGGGCTTGGGCTGAGCCGGCAGACCGAGGCCGGGCTCGAGCGGGACCACGATCACGGGAAGCTCGTCATCGACGATCGCTCCACCGGAAAGGTCCTCCTGGCCCAGCGCCGATGCCAGGGCGTCGCGCGGCTGGCCGAGGCCGATCGACTGCGCGAAGGCGTCCACGGGACGAGCCAGGGCCAACGTGAGCGTACGGCTCACGCCGGTCTGCATACCCTCGCCGGCTCTCACCAGGCCTTCGGAGTTCAGCAGACTGGCCGTGGCGAGCGCGACGAGAATCAGCAGGAAGGCCCGTCCTGCCGTCAGCGTGCCCTCTTGACCGGCCCGGGCGGCAGGGTGCTCGACGGAGTCGATGAAGCGCTCGCCCGTGTCCTCACGGAGAGTCACGTCGATCGACACAGACACCTCAACAGACCTTCAGAACCGGAAGTACAAGAACGGTGCGACGCCCTGATCGCCGAC
>JANPBY010000082.1:0-19187 GCA_031430645.1 Actinomycetes bacterium | reverse complement strand
CGCCCAGCGCCTGTGTTCTCCCCAGGGACCCCGATCACGAGGTCCTTGCAGCCGTCGTTGTTGACGTCACCGATCGCCAGAGCAGCGCCGAATCGGTCGCCCTTCTCACTGGCTCCGTAGATGGACTCCTGGGTGAACACCAGGGAGGAGTTGCTTCCGAACGTGTGGGTGGCACTGGCACCGAACGCGATGGTGACCGAGCCCGCATCCTTATCGCTCCCGACGTCCTCACCGGGCATGCCGATGGCCGTGTCGTCGACCCCGTCGTGGTTGACGTCGAAGCCAGCGGTGCTCGTGCAGCCGACCGCGAGTGCCGTACCGCCGGGCACAGCAACCAGCCCGACCGCGGCAAGCACCGCAACACCTGTCACAGACAACACGCGGACCTGCATGGTGGGTACTCCCCGAGACGCGCTCGCGGCACCACGCAGCGAGTCCCAACAAACCTACCTGGGCCGTTCCAGCCCGGATACCAGCCGATCGACCGACCCCGGATCGTCGGATGGGGCAGGCTGACCCCCATGGGCGATGAGGTCGCGAGCCGTACGTTCACCCGCGAGGACCGGCAGCGGTACCGCGACAAGGTGCATCGCTGCCTGGACGTGTTCGCTCGGATGCTTGCCGAGGAGCGCTTCGACTTCGACGCGCCGATGACCGGGCTCGAGGTCGAGCTCAACCTGATCGACGCCCAGGGGCAACCCGCGCTGCTCAATTCCGAGGTGCTTGCTCAGATCGACGATCCGGCGTTCGTGCAGGAGCTTGGCAAGTTCAACCTCGAGATCAACGTGCCACCGCGCAGCCTGATCGGCGATGGCGCACTCCTGTACGAAGCCGAGATGCGTGACCAGCTGAACACGGCGAACGATCGCGCCCTCGAAGTCGGTGCCGGGATGGTCATGATCGGGATCCTGCCGACCTTGCACCCCGACCTACTCACCCACGAGGCCATCAGCAGCAACCCGCGGTACGCGCTCCTTGATGAGCAGATGCTGCTCGCCCGCGGCGAGGACCTCCACATCGACATCCGCGGCGGGCCGGAGACCCTCGAGACCTACGCCGACTCCATCGCCCCGGAGGCTGCTTGCACGAGCGTGCAGTTCCACCTCCAGGTGAGCCCGGACGACTTCGCCCAGAACTGGAATGCCGCCCAAGCCCTGGCCGCCGTCCAGGTGGCGCTAGGCGCGAACTCGCCGTACTTCCTGGGTAGGGAGCTGTGGCGCGAGACCCGCATCGCGGTGTTCACGCAGGCCACCGACACCCGGCCAGCTGAGTTGAAGGCTCAAGGCGTCCGGCCCCGGGTCTGGTTCGGGGAGCGCTGGATCACCAGTGTCTTCGATTTGTTCGAGGAGAACACGACGTACTTTCCCTCGCTCCTCCCGGTCATCGATGACGAGGATCCAGTCGCCGTTCTCGGCTCAGGGGGGACTCCGCTGCTCAACGAGCTGCGCCTGCACAACGGGACGGTCTGGCGCTGGAACCGTCCGGTCTACGACGTCGTCCACGGTCGTCCCCACCTGCGCGTCGAGAACCGGGTGCTCCCAGCGGGACCCACCGTCGTCGACATCATGGCCAACGGCGCCCTCTACTTCGGCGCCCTGCGGATGCTCTCTGAGCAGGAGCGGCCCGTGTGGTCGCAGATGTCCTTCGCCACAGCCGAAGAGAACTTCACCGCAGCCTCGATCCGAGGGCTCGACGCGAGTGTCTTCTGGCCAGGGAGCGGCGAGGTTCCGGTGACCGAGCTCGTCCTGCGACGGCTGCTGCCCCTCGCCCACGAGGGACTGCGGGCCTGGGGAGTTGATGACGCCATCCGCGAGCGACTGCTCGGCATCATCGAGGGCCGCTGCACGTCCGGCCGCAACGGAGCTTCGTGGCAAGTCGATTCCGTCAACAGCTTCGAAGCCTCCGGCCTGGACCGCTGGGAGGCCCTGCGCCGGATGACCCAGGAGTACGTCCTGCGGATGCACACCAACGACCCCGTCCACGCCTGGGATCCGGTCTAGCCGATCTACGGCGCGGAAAACGTCGCGAGCGCAGACAAGGCAGTCGCGACCAGGACCTTGACGCCGTAGCCGATCGCGCGTTCGTCCACATCAAAGGTGCTCGCGTGCAGGTCCAGCCGTGGACGCAGCGAGGCCGGGTCGTGAACACCCAGGCGGGCGTACGACCCTGGAACCCGCTCGAGGTACCACGCGAAGGAGTCACCGCCCATGGACTGCACGGTCGGGACCACCGAGTCATCGCCAAGCACATCCCTGACGGCAGCTTCGAGCAACTCGGTCGCCGCGGCGTCGTTGACCACCGGCGGCACACCTCGGCGATGCCGGATCTCCGAGACAGCTCCCTTACTGTCGAGCACTTCGGCGACCGCCTGCTCGAAGACACCAGGCGCTAGCACCCAGGTGTGGTGGTCGCGGGTGCGCAGGGTCCCGCGGAGGGAGCCGCTGGCCGGGATGACGTTCGCCGCATCCCCTGCATGCACCGAACCAAACACCATTTGGAGTCCACCCGGGTCGCCAGTCAGGCGGTCGATTGCGGGTTGCAGGCCGAGGACCAGCCGGCCGAGCAGG
This sequence comes from Actinomycetes bacterium, assembly GCA_031430645.1. Classification (GTDB taxonomy): domain Bacteria; phylum Actinomycetota; class Actinomycetes; order DATJPE01; family DATJPE01; genus JANPBY01. The sequence continues at coordinate 16,620 of JANPBY010000082.1, read as the reverse complement.
TCGACGATGTCAACGGTGAGCTCCGGTCGGGCCGTGTGCCCGCCCGGCCCGCCCAGACGTACCTCGATCATGTCGGCTGCCGACGTCAGCGCACCCGCCCGGCAGCCGATCTGGCCAACGTCGATCTTGGGGTCGCAGTGCAACCCGAACACCGCCGAAACTCCATCGAACCAGCCGTCAGCAATCACATCGACCGCTCCGCCTGGAACCGACTCCTCCGCAGGTTCGAAGACCAGCCTGACGGTGCCGGCGGAGGCCGTCTCGGATCCCAGCGCGACGAGGGCGCGCGCCGCGCCAAGCAGCACCGTCGTGTGTACGTCGTGACCGCAGGCATGCGCAACGCCGTCCACCTGCGAGCGATAGGCCACGTCTTTGTCATCCGACATGGCCAGCGCATCAAGGTCAGCGCGCAGCACGACGACCGGGCCGGATCCGGCGGCGCCACCACCGAGGGCGATGTCACAGACGAGCCCGGTGCCGATCGTGAGCCGTACGGGCGAGAGCCCAAGGTCACGCAGGTGCTGCTCGACCCATGCCGTCGTCGCGGTCTCCTCACCACTGAGCTCGGGGTGGGCGTGGAGCGCGCGACGCATCTCGACCAACAACGCCTCGTCCGCCCCAACGAGTGAGTCGAGACGGCTCGGGATCACCCCTCGATCCTCGGACGTGGTCGGCACGCTGCGCAGCCTACGAGATCATGTCACCCGTTCGGACGAGCGGGTCGGGGTCCGAGCCTGCCGAATTACACCGATGTGACTCGCCTCCGGCAGTTCCCTCGGACAGACGCGACCGCGGAGGTCATGGCCCTCCTCCGCGACCGCGTGCCCCTCACGCTCCTCATGGACCTTCTCCCCCCGGACGGCCCTCCGTCCCGGGACATCCTGCTGGCCGAACTGGTGACCGACGACGTCCGCAGGGACGCCGCGGCGATCCGTGCCCTCCCAAAGGATTTCGTGCAAACGGATTTCGTGGCTGACCAGGACGTTTGCTAACCTCTGCAGTCAAGCGCCGCTAGCTCAACTGGCAGAGCAGCGGACTCTTAATCCGCGGGTTCGGGGTTCGAGTCCCTGGCGGCGCACCAACCCAGCTGACCTGGGCGCTTCCCTCATAAGGGGGAGCGCCCTGTCACTTGGAGCGGAGGGGGAAAACCCTCGCCGGAGCCTCGGCCGGGCGGCTATGACCGGTTGTGGAGGATCCAGCCGACAACAACGCCCGAGCCGTTCGCCGCCCAGTGCAGCGCGGCCGGTGGGAACAAGCTGCCGGTCCCTACCCTCAGTAGCCCGAAGACCACACCGCTGAAACCGGTGAACAGGACCGCCGAGAGCACCGTCGTCCACGAGGCGCCGGTGGCGGCCGAATGTGACTCGTGCAGCTCCAGGGCTGGGACCACGTGCCACAACCCGAAGAGCGCCGACGTCACCACGACGGCCCATGCGGCGCCGACCTCCACTGTGACGAGCGCGAGCAGCACGCCCCGGAACGCGAACTCCTCGACCAGCACGGTTCCGAACGGGATGTCGAGCAGGACCCGTCGCGCAGAGACCACGCCCGGCACGTCCATGACGCGGTCGTCGGCGAAGAGGTGGTGCAGCCGCGGGACGCGTCCGGCGAGCCCGACCACGGCCCCGACGACGAGGATGATGCCAAGCGACCACAGGATGCCGGTGAGCCAGGTCGAGCGACCGAGCCCTAGGTCGGTCGCCGTGAGGTCGTGGGACCAGGCGTTCAGCCCGAGCCCGGCCGTCGTCGCAAGGGCGACCAGGACGTACGGCACCCCTGCGACGCCTCCGCGCGTGAGCGCCTGGAAGCCGGCCATGGCGAGGACCACACCGACGGTCGCGCCGGCCGTGCCACCCGCCAGCACGCCGACGAGCGCCCCGAGCATGAGGCAGGCGGCGCCGATAGCGCGGCTCACCGTCACGCCCTGTCCCCCCGTCGACTTCCGTGTCCTGCCCAGGTTCGCAGACACAGCACCTACATGCAGGCCCGGGAGCACGGCAACCGAGAACCGAGCGACTGTGCTCGACTCGTTGCGCTGCATCGTCGCAGGAGAGTACGTCGTCGACACGTTCATCGTGGGGCGACTGCTGAGCCGGGAACGCCGCCCTCCTCGGGACTTACCGGAGGCCGATCAGGCAGGTTTGGCGTAAGCCGCAACTCCGGTGTCATACGACACGCACGGTACGTCTCCCACGGTCCAGGCGTCGTGCCCAGGCTCCATGAGGAAGACGTCCCCGGGGCCGTACGTCATCTCGGAACCGTCCGTGGTGCGGACGGTCATCGTGCCCGAGATGACCACCCCGCTATGCCGAGTCATGCAAAAGTCGGTCCCAGCGATCGGCTTGACGTCCTCCGACCAGCGCCAGCCGGGCTCGAAGGTGCCACGTCCGATGGTGAAGTCGCCCAGCGTGACGACGTCCACGTGCCCGTGGGCGCGGAAGTTTCGCGTCTCGTCGGGCTTGTCGATGTTCGCCTTGTTCAACGCGGCCATCTAGGACCTCCTGTTGGCTCGCCAGGTAGCCCATCAAGGCCCCCGCGCCTGGGCCGTACTTGACGCTAGACCTGGCTACGGCGCACGGCAATGGACAAACCAGGACAGCAGTCACCAACCGCCTTCCGCCCGGCGGTCGTAGCGGTCTTCGCTGTCGCCGAGGTCGAACACGAGGAGCTTCGACTCCGTGAACGTCTGCATACGGGCGCCACTCCCCCGACGGCGCCCCGCTAGGGGCTGTCGGATGCGTGGGTACGCGAGTAGCGTGCTGAACGGTCGCCTAGGGCGGCAGAGCCCCAGGTCCTCGACCGCTGAAGGGAGCTCCCCCATGACAGCTCAGTCGATCGATTCCTTGCGCGCCCAGGTGACCGGTCCGGTGATCGCCCCGGCAGATCCCGGCTATGACGAGGCCCGCGCGGTCTATAACTTCATGATCAACCGACGCCCTGCTGGCGTCGTCCAGTGCGCAGGCGAGGCTGACGTGGTGGCCGCCGTGCGGTACGCCGCAGATACGGGTACCGAACTCGCCATCAGGGGCGGAGGACACAGCGTCCCCGGGTTCGGAACCGCCGATGATGCCCTGGTGGCCGATCTGTCAGGACTCTCCTCGGTGACCGTGGACCCGGACGCCCGAACAGCCCGCGCCGGCGGCGGCGTCACTTGGGGGGGCTTCAACGATGCGACCGGGGCGTACGGGCTCGCGACCACCGGGGGGATCATCTCGACGACCGGGGTCGGCGGTCTTACGCTCGGCGGCGGGATCGGCTACCTAGCCCGCGCCTACGGGCTGTCCTGCGACAACCTGCTCTCCGCCCAGGTCGTCACCGCAGATGGTCAGACGGTGACCGCGAGCGAGACCGAGCACCCGGACCTGTTCTGGGCGCTGCGCGGCGGTGGTGGGAACTTCGGGGTCGTGACGGAGTTCACCTTCCAGCTACACCCGGTGGCCGAGATCTACGGCGGCCCGATGTTCTTCGAGCTCGCCGACGGTGCGGACGTGCTTGCCTACTTCAACGACTTCATCAAGACCGCGCCGCGCGAGTACGGCGGGTTCCCGGCGTTCCAGATCGCGCCGCCTCTGCCGTTCGTGCCCGAGGACCGAGTTGGCGAACCGTTCATCGCTGTCGTGTCCTGCTGGACCGGCTCGGCCGACGACGGCGAGAAAGTCCTGCAGGGATTCAAGGATGTCGCGAACCCCGTGGCGGAGCACACCGGGCCGATGCCCTATCCCGGGCTCAACAGCGCCTTCGACGCACTGGTCCCCAGAGGCCTGCAGCACTATTGGAAGGCTGCATTCGTGGGAGACCTCTCGCCGGAGGCGATCCAGACACACATGGAGCACGGCTCACGGGTACCGGTGGTGAACTCCACGGTTCACCTCTACCCGATCAACGGTGCCTGCCACGACGTGGCAGCCGACGCGACTGCGTTCGGGCACCGCGAAGCGACGTATGCCGTGGTGATCGCGGGCATGTGGCCGGACCCAGCCGACAACGCGGCCCACACGCAGTGGGTGCAGGAGTACGACGCGGCGATCGCGCCGCACTCGCTGGGAGGCGGCTACGTCAACTTCGCGTCGGCCGACGACCAGTCGAAGGTGGCGGCGAACTACGGCGCTAACTATCCCCGGCTGCAGGAGGTCAAGCGCCAATACGACCCGGACAACCTCTTCCACCTCAACCAGAACATCCGCACCTGACCGAGGCGGCCGCGGGCCGACGGGTCGGCCCGCATGGTTACCGAGCGGCAAGCAAAGCGAGTCGGCCCAGCCAGCCGGTCGCGTCGAGATCCTGGTAGGCGGCGCGAGCGCTGGTCATTAGCTCGTCGGCCTCACCTCCGCGGTCCTGCAGGGTAAGCCAGCGGGCCAGCTCTTCCTCCGCTTGCGCTTTCGCGCGGCGACCGCGCCGTAAGTTTCGAGGGCAGCGATGCCCAGCCGCAGTTCAACCTCGACCTGCGCGGGGTCGTCGCCGCGAGCCGCCCCGATGAGACCCCTCAGCCGTGCAGCTGAGCAGCTAGAGCCGCCGCCACGATTCCTGGTTCCGCGCTGGTGACCGGCTCCAGGAGCCGCTCGGCGACGGCGACGTCGGAGGTGGCCAGAGCGGCCTGAACCAACGGTGGCCACAGGTGCATGAAGTCATCGTCGATACCGCCAGCGGCGAGGAGGTGGGGCAGGGACTCCTCCGCGATCCGAGCAGCCGCCCCGGCCCGCCCGTCGGCGAGCTCTCGCATCAATGCCAGGTTGGCCCGCCAGGCCCGGAACTCCGGGTGATTAGTCGAAGATGCTGGCCACATCTGCCAGCCGGGCGGGGACCAGGGTGAACCAGGCCCAGCTTCCCCGTCGTTCACGGGTCAGAAGGCCGGCATCGGTGAGCACCTTGAGGTGGTGACTCACGGTCGGCTGCGAAAGGGCAACGACATCAGTGAGGTCACAGACGCACGCCTCGTTCCCCTCGGCTCCCCTGATGATGCTGAGCAGCTGCAGGCGAACCGGATCGGCAACGGCCTTAAGGAGTACGGCCAGTTCATCCGCGTCATTCCGGCTCAGCGGGGACGCCAGCGCCCCAGCGCAACAGGCTGATATCGAGTCGACTACCGGCAACAACCTGGGCATCGCGACTCCTTCGCTTCGGCCAACCACATCGACCAACTCTGATATTGACAGATGTCGATACTACTCGTACGTTTGCCACATTGATCGCCATCGATCCAAGGAGCACGACATGTCTCGCGTACAGCTGGCCTTGAACGTCGCAGATCTCGAGGCTTCGGTCGCCTTCTACTCAAGCCTCTTCCGGACCGAGCCACACAAACGGCGCCCGGGATACGCCAACTTCGCCTTGACCGAGCCGCCGCTCAAGCTGGTCCTCATCGAGGTGGGTGCCGAGGCCCGTGGCCACGGCACAGCCGGCGCCCTCAACCACCTCGGCGTAGAGGTGGAGTCGGTCGAGGAGGTCGAGGCCAGCGCTACACGCCTCCGCGACGAGGGGCTCGCCGCGTTCGAGGAAAACGACACGACCTGTTGCTACGCCTTGCAGGACAAGGTCTGGGTGCACGACCCAGCCGGCACGCCGTGGGAGATCTACACGATCAAGGACGACAACCCGGCCGACGCGCGTCCGGCCATCGCGAGCCTCAGCGTGCTCGAGAGCCAGTCCAACGACGGCGCGTGCTGCACGCCGGCCGCCGGGTTCGCCGAGGCGCGGACGCCTTCCGCCCCATGAGCCGGCGCCCTTCGGTGCTCTTCGTCTGTGTCCACAATGCCGGCCGCTCCCAAATGGCCGCGGGCTACCTGATGCACATGGGGGGCGGTCGGGTGGAAGTGCGGTCTGCTGGTTCGGCCCCGGCCGACTCGATCAACCCGGCCGTCGTGGCGGCAATGCTCGAGGAGGACATCGACATCGCGCACGAGACACCCAAGGTGCTCACCAACCAGGCGGTGATGGAGTCCGACATCGTCATCACCATGGGCTGCGGGGATGTCTGCCCGGTCTATCCCGGGAAGCGTTATGAGGACTGGGTCCTCGAGGATCCCGCAGGCAAGGACGTGGATGCTGTCCGCCTGGTCCGCGACGAGATTCGCCGCCGCATCGAGGCGCTTCTCACCGAGCTCCTGCCCGACGGCCCCACCGCGTGAGCACACCACCGGTCACACCTGCCGCCTCACCCGATGAGGACGCCGTCCTCGCTCGACTCTCCCTGCTCGACCGGTTCCTGCCCGTATGGATCCTGCTGGCGATGGTCGGCGGACTGTTCCTTGGCCGGCTTGTCCCAGGAATCCAGTCGGCCCTCGACACGGTGAAGATCGGCCAGACTTCGCTGCTCATCGCCTTGGGTCTGTTCATGATGATGTACCCGGTCCTGGCCAAGGTCCGTTACGAGGACATGGGCCGCGTCACCGGCGACCGGCGGCTGTTGTGGTTGTCCCTGCTGCTGAACTGGGTAATCGGCCCGGCGCTGATGTTCGCCCTCGCTTGGATCTTCCTCGCAGATCAACCTGCGTTCCGCACGGGCCTCATCGTCATCGGCCTGGCCCGCTGCATCGCGATGGTGCTCATCTGGAACGACCTCGCGTGCGGAGACAGCGAGGCCGCCGCGCTTCTCGTCGCTGTCAACTCGGTGTTCCAGATCGCGGCCTACGCGTTGCTGGGCACCTTCTACCTCGAGATCTTGCCAGGCTGGCTGGGCTTGGGCACCGAAGACGTCACGTTCTCGACCTGGGAGATCACCAAAGCGGTCCTCATCTTCCTCGGGATCCCCCTGGCTGCGGGCTACCTGACGAGGCGGATCGGCCTGCGGACGAAGGGCCGCGACTGGTACGAGCAGACGTTCATCCCGCGGATTAGCCCGTTTGCGCTGTACGGCCTGTTGTTCACCATCGTCTTGATGTTCGCCCTGCAGGGGGAGGCCATCACGTCTGACCCGCTTGCCGTCGTCAGCATCGCGATCCCGTTGCTCGCCTACTTCGCGATCATGTGGGGCCTCTCGTTCTTCCTCGGTGCCCGGGCACGGCTGGGCTACCCGAAGACCACCACGCTCGCTTTTACGGCTGCGGGCAACAACTTCGAGCTAGCCATCGCTGTCAGCATCGGCGTGTGGGGTGTCACCTCAGGCGAAGCCTTGACGGGTGTCATCGGCCCGCTGATCGAGGTCCCCGCCCTGGTCGGCCTGGTCTACGTCTCCCTGTGGCTCCGCCGTCGCTACGCGGCCACGAGCACCCGTTAGCTGATCGGCGTGCCGACGCCGCCGTCGCAAGCCGCACCGGGCTCGGGGGTCTGGTTGCCTTGACGGTAGACGTCGAGAAAGGTCTTCAGTCGCGGGTCATCGACGCTGTCGAGTTTGAGCTGGACGCCCCAGGCGGACGCGACGACCGGTGCGTCAAGGCCGTCATAGGGAGACAACACGATGTAGGAAGACGGCATCTGGTCGCGCAGACTCTGCACATCGGCCGCGCTGAGGGCTGGGTCGTACGTCACCCACACGGCTCCATGCTCGAGGGCATGGACGGCCAGCTCGCTCGCGACCGGCGCGTCATAGATGCCGCAGTTGAGCCACTGACCATCGTGGTCGCCGCCGACGGGCGGAGTCTGCGGATAGTTGACGGTGCCCACCACGTGCTTGGTCGCGGGGACGGGGAAGGTGGTCACGTCCGTGGCGACGCTGTCGCGAGCAGACGTCGACTGATTGATGCCCCAATACGTCAGTCCGACCAACGACCCGACGAGGACGATGCCGACTACAGACCACAGCACGTTGCGCTTGCGCTGCGCGCTGGCGTCAGCCTCGCGCATCGCGTCGACGCGGTCGCGGCGGCTCTCGCCGTCGACGTCTCCCTTGCCCCTTGACGCCTTGCCCATCATGTCCCTCTCAGTGGCTGCGGCCGTCGGTCCCGTGACGGACGGCCTCTCCTATGTTCTCAGACCGGGGACGTCGTCGCAGGTTTGGTCAGCGTGCGCGCGTCGGGTGCGCACCGCCGGCCTTCGCGTAGCGGGACTGGCCGGAGCGCGCTCCACCCTGCCCACGGTATGGACGCGCGGGACCCGGCCGCCGTTCCGCACGGGCTGCCCGCTCTGGAACGGGGACGCCGCTGGGCTGCCGCGAACCGGTGATGGCTACCAGCCCGGCGTCGCCGGGCCGCACGCGTGACTTGTTCGGCTTCACCCCGGCGCGCTCGGCCATCTTGGCGACCTCGCGCTCCTGATGGGGAAGGACGAGGGTGACTACGGTGCCGGACTCTCCAGCGCGAGCCGTACGGCCGGCCCGGTGCAAGTAGTCCTTGGGGTCAGCCGGCGGGTCCACGTGGACGACCAGACCAACGTCGTCGACGTGGATCCCGCGCGCGGCGACATCGGTGGCAACGAGGACGGGGGTACGCCCTTCGCGGAACTCGGCCAGCGCCCGGGTACGAGCGCCCTGCGGCTTTCCGCCATGGATCGAGGTCGCCGCAACACCCTGCTCGCGAAGCTGGGTGGCGACACGGTCGGCGCCGTGCTGGGTGCGCACGAACATGATGGTGCGGCCTTCACGGGCACCGATGTGCGAGGTCACCGAGGCCTTGTCGCCGGGAGCGACGAGCAGCACGTGGTGCTCCATCGTCGCGGTCTCCTCGGTGGAGGGAACGCTGGAGTGCGTGACCGGGTGCACGAGGTAGCGGCGGACCAGCTTGTCGACGTCACCGTCGAGCGTCGCCGAGAAGAGCAGTCGCTGTCCACCCGGCTTCACCATGTCGAGCAGTGCGGTGACGGCGGGCATGAAGCCCATGTCAGCCATGTGGTCGGCCTCGTCGAGGACGACGATCTCGACTGCCGACAGGTCGGCGTCGCGCTGCTCGATGAGGTCGGTGAGCCGGCCGGGAGTGGCGACCACGATGTCGACTCCACGACGCAGCGCCTCGGCCTGCTTGGGGTAGGACATGCCACCAACCACGGTCTTCATCCGCAGACCCATCGTCCGAGCCAGTGGCTCCAGCGCATCCGTGACCTGGACGGCGAGTTCACGCGTCGGGACCAGCACGACGGCATGCGGGCGCCGTGGCGCAGCCGTACGTCCGGCCAGGCGGGTGAGCACCGGGAGCCCGAAGGCGAGAGTCTTGCCCGAGCCCGTACGTCCCCTGCCAAGGACGTCGCGCCCGGTGAGTGCGTCGGGGATCGTGGCGGCCTGAATCGAGAACGGCTCGGTGATGCCGGCGCGCACCAGGGCTGCGACAAGCGGCTGTGGGAGGCCGAGCTCGCCGAACGTGGGATGGCCGCTGGGCGTTATAGGGCGGCTGGACGTGGGCGTGCTCATGCGAAGACGTACCTCTCAAGACGATGGCGCGGTCCCTGAGAGGCCGGAGTGCAAAACACCCAGCGCACACGTGTGAGAACGAGCCCGGTGCGCACTGTGGATCTGCGCACCGATGGGCGGCTAGCCGGAAACCCGGCCTGCCGATGGGGCAATTCTACCGGGGTTCGGTAGCGCTCCCGACCGTCCTGAGGGTGAGCAGCATCACCCTTCCTTTGCGTCCGACCAACTGGTGGCTATACGCCACCGTCGGTCGGACGCAAAGGAAGAAAGGGAGGGTCAGAGGTAGAGGCCGGTGTCGGCGTCAGTGACGCGGCTGGACGCCACCGCGTGGACATCGCGTTCGCGCAGCATGAGGTACGTCGCTCCGTGCAGCTCGACCTCGGCGTGGTCCTCGGGGTCGAAGAGCACCCGGTCACCGAGCTCGATGGTGCGCACGTTCTGGCCGGTGCCGACGACCTTCGCCCACGAGAGCCGCCGACCAACAGCGGCCGTCGCGGGGATCACGATGCCGCCGCTCGACCGTCGTTCCCCAGCGTCCCCATCGAGGGCAACGAGGACCCGGTCGTGAAGCAGCTTGATCGGCAGCGCGGACGCGTCGGGCACGTGCCGAGCGTAGGTGATGCGGCTACCAGCCGACGGTGCCTGGGCCCCCTTTGAAGGGGCCGACCACGTCGTCGGTGACCCATCCTCCGTAGAAACCACCGTCCTGCGGCCGTACGACCTCGCCGTCGACGGTCACCCGATCCACGCGGCCGGGGTAGAGCGCCACGTAGCCGGTGAGGGTTTCGAAGGCAGCTGTCGGACGCGGGTAGGACCACGCCACCGCCCGCACGGATCGCTCACCACCGACAAGGTCCCAATAGACGGCATTGCCCTTGTATTCGCAGTACGACGTACCTTCCCCCGGCTGTAGCGCGCCCGGCGCAAAATCAGCCATCGGGAGATACCACGAAGGCGGGTGGCTGGTCTCCAGGACCCGGACGGCGCGGGTCGTCTCAAGCACGACGACGCCGCCGAGCTCGACAATCACTCGGCGGGCGGACGGCTGCACGGCTGGTGGCCGCGGGTAGTCCCACGCGGACTCTTGACCGACAGCGGGAACCTCAGGGATGACTCCACGCGGTGGCACCAGCGGCTACCGGCGGACGCGATAGAGCACGTAAATCGCAATCACTCCAAAGGTGATCGCGAGGTTGCGGACGTTGGGGGCGCCGTCGTCGGAGAAGTAGATCCGCTGGAACCGCCCGACCCCGCGATCCAAGACGTTGGCGGGCTTGACGTACTCCTGGAGGGCATCGACGTTGGCCACCAGGCTCAGTCGCGCGGTCTCGAGCTCGGCGCTCACCTCTTTGGGCGTGCGGCGGGGTGCGGGCTTCGCTGGGGTTTCGATTTCCGACTCGGTCACCCATCCACCGTAGCGAAGGCGACGAATGCGGGGCGACAGCACTCCCAAGGTGCACTTCTTGCGCTATTGCATATTATGGGCAACAAGTCCCTAGGTCAGGAGACCACCCTGTTGCCCGCCGCTTCCCCGCCAGTCCTGTTCAGGCTGGGCGCCCTCGCCGCCGTAGCCTTTCTGGGGCTGACTGCGTGTGCGTCTTCGAGCTCCACGGACCCCGCTGACGGGTCGAAACTTTTGGTGGCGACGACTGTGGCTCCGCTCACGAGCATCGTTTCAGCGGTCGGCGGCGATCGCATCTCGGTCGAGGGAATCGTCCCCGAAGGCGTCAACAGCCACACCTTCGAACCGGCGCCCCAAGTGGCTGAGCTGCTGAGCACCGCCGATGTTGTGTTCATCAACGGGCTGAAGCTCGAAGACCCCACCCGTGAGCTCGCCGAGCAGAACCTCAAGGACGGCGCCGAGGTCGTCGAGCTGGGCACGACCGTTCTCCCTGAGGAGGACTGGATCTATGACTTCTCCTTCCCCAAGGAGGAAGGCAAGCCCAACCCCCACCTCTGGACCGATCCGCTCTACGCAATCAAGTACGCCGAGGTCACCCGAGACACCCTGACCCGGCGAGACCCAGCTGGTGCCACGACTTATGCGGCCAACTACAGGGCTTTCGAGAAGCAGGCGACCGAACTCAGTGACGCCTTGCGAAAGGACCAGGGGTCCATTCCGGGAGCGCGAGCACTGCTGACCTATCACGACGCCTATGCCTACTTCGCGAAGAACTACGGCTGGACCGTGATCGGCGCCGTACAGCCGGACAATTTTGAGGACCCCACCCCGCGCGAGGTTGCCGATCTCATCGATCAGGTCAAGGCTCAGCAGGTGCCCACCATCTTTGGCTCGGAGGTCTTCCCCTCCCCCGTCCTAGAGGAGATCGGTCGAGCTACTGGTGCGCGGTATGAGGACACGTTGCGCGACGACGATCTCCCCGGTGCACCGGGGGACCCTGAGCACTCCTGGCTCGGGCTGATGCGCTACGACTACCAGACCATGATCACTGGCCTCGGTGGTACGGCTCCGACGCTGGACGCCCTCGTCACGACACCGACAGTTCCCGACCGAGCGACCTACCCGCAATGACCGCGCCGAGGCCGATGGGGCCTTCCCTCGCCCTCCAGGGGGCGACGGTCCGCTACGGCGAGGCGGCAGTGCTCCGCAACGTCTCCTTCGCGGTCGACCGCGGCACGTTTGTCGGAGTGGTCGGACCCAGCGGATCTGGCAAGACCACCCTTCTGCGAGCGTTGATGGGCGCAGTCCCGTTGTCCGGGGGGCGGCTGCTCCGGGCTCCCGGCGTGGACCTCGCCTACGTCCCGCAGCTCGAGACAGTGAACTGGTCGTTCCCGCTGACCGTCTTCGAGTGTGTCCTCATGTCGCGGACCAGCCATCGCCGAGTCCCCTGGGCGAGTGTCAGCGAGCGGGCCGAAGTGCACGCTGTTCTCGAACGGTTGGGCATTCACGAGCTGGCTCACCGACACATCCGGCAACTGTCCGGCGGGCAGCAGCAACGGATGTTCCTCGCGCGTGCTCTGCTGCGGGAACCCGACGTCCTGCTGCTCGACGAGCCGACCTCTGGTGTCGATGTGACCACCCGGCACGACATGCTCCATCTGCTCGGTGACCTCAACCAGGACGGCATCGCCGTCGTACTCACAACGCACGACCTCAACGGGATCGCAGCCCACCTGCCGCACCTGGTGTGCATCAACGGCTCGATCGTTGCCGAGGGCTCGCCACATGAGGTGATCACTCCCAGCGTCCTCGAAGCGACGTTCGGGGCACGCATGGAGGTCCTCCAACATCTCGGGATGCCTGTGGTCGTCGACGACGGTGGTCCGATCCGGCTGCGGAGCGCGGCCTCATGACTGACCTGCTGAACACCCTTCTCGGACCGCTCAGCTACGCCTTCTTCCAAAAGGGCCTGGTCGTCGCGACCGTGTCGGGGGCGCTGCTCGGCTTCATCGGCGTCTACATCACGTTGCGCGGCATGAGCTATATCGGCCACGGGCTCTCCCACGCGATCTTCGGCGGCTTTGCCGCCAGCCAGTTGTTGGCTAGCTCGTTTTATCTGATCGGCGCCGGCGTATGGGGCATCGCTTCGGCCTTGGCCATCAACGCGGTCACGCGACGCCGGAGCATCGGCGCTGACGCAGCGATCGGCGTGATCACGACAGCATCCTTCGCCCTTGGCATCGCCTTGATCTCCCGCTTCGGCTCGCGTGGAGTGAGCTTCGACAACGCATTGTTCGGCAGCATTCTCGGAATCAACATGACCCAGATCGGCGCGCTGCTCGCCGTCAGCGCTCTCACGGCGGGGTTCGTCTTCTTCCGCTACCGCCAGCTGCTCTTCGCGACGTTCGACCCGGAGGTCGCCAACGTCTCCGGGGTCAACGTGGCGCGTACGGACTCCTACTTGATGGTGATCCTTTCCCTTGCCATCCTCTCGACGCTGACCGTCATCGGGGTGACGCTGGTCGCTGCGATGCTCGTGATCCCGGCCGTGGTGGCCCGGATGCTCACCGAGTCCTTCGGCCGGATGCTGTTCCTCTCAACCGGGATCGGCGCCGCCTGCGGTTTGATCGGCATGTACGCCAGCTACTACGCAGCCGTTCCCTCGGGCACGATGATCGTGCTCACCGGCGCAGCGTTGTTCTGTCTGACGCTGACCTTCACCGGTGGACGCGGCCTGCGTCGGACCGCCGGAATGGACGCCCACGAAGAAGTCCTGGCGCCGGCGCCGGCATCACCCGCAATGCTCAGGAGCTGAATTGAGCACCAGGTTGGCGGTCGGCGATGTGGCACCTGCCTTTTCGCTGACCGATGCTGACGGCGTGGTCGTCTCGCTGGCCGACTATGCGGGCCGGCGCGTGATCGTCTACTTCTATCCGACGGCGATGACCCCCGGCTGCACAACCCAGGCCTGCGACTTCCGCGACTCGCTCGCGGCCCTGGCCGCCGCCGGGCTGAACGTCGTGGGCATCTCACCGGACCAGCCGGAGAAGCTCGCGAAGTTCCGTGCTGCCGAGGGGCTTACGTTCCCGGTGCTGTCCGACCCCTCCCGCGAGGTGTTATTGGCGTACGGCGCCTACGGCGAGAAACAGCTCTATGGCAAGACCGTGACCGGAGTGATCCGCTCAACGTTCGTCGTCGGCGCTGACGGCCGCCTCGAGCTCGCGCAATACAACGTGAAAGCAACAGGCCACGTCGCCAAGCTCCGCCGCGACCTCGCCCTGTAGGGGTGCAAGGACCCCTTCCCCCCCTTCTTGGCGGGGTTTCGGGGACTCATCTCACGCATCCAGCTCAGATCGGCGTCCGGATCCAGAGCGCCACCCTGTCTGGCTGAAGGGTGGTGTTCACGACAGCGACGAGGTCTTTCCTCACGTGGTCGGGATCGACCTGGTTCCGGATTCGTGCCCCGAAGGCGTCCACGGTCTGCACGGCGTCGTAGCGCGAACGGTTGAATCGCCGGTCGACCACGGACTGCACCCGTCGCAGCACCGGCCGGGCCAGGGCCGCCACGATTAGGGTCGCCCCCGCCACGGCCAAGGGCTGCTCGGTGGCCAGCACCCGGGTGGCTGTCGCGACCACTGTCGCGTAGGTGGCCAGCAGCAGACCGGTGACGATGGCGTAGGAGGTCGTACGGCTGATGATCCGGTCGATGTCGTACAGGCGATAACGCAGGATCGCGATCCCGAAGGCGGCCGGGATCAGCAGGAACGAGAGCAGCACAGCCATCTGGAGGGTCAGCAACCACACTGGGTATCGATCCTCGAAGAATCTCGAATTGGCGCTGTCGATGTTGTTCCAGGCGTCGTAGGTGAACGTGACGACCTGCGCTGTGCAGAACACGACGACGATGACACTCGCGGCTGCAGCCAGCCAGCGAATCTGGGTGCGGGCCAGCATCGAGGACCGGCGGTACCGGACGATGACCGACCCGACGCTCACCAGCAGACTGAGCGGGAACGCGATTAACAAGAACGTAAGGCCCTGCGTCCACGGGACGAAGGCGGGGTTCGGGGCTCCCTGTGACGTGACCCGTGACCCTGTGGTGACCGTCACGGTCAAGACGATGATCATCAACGTGCACCAGCGGGCGAACCAGCGCCAGCGGCTCGACGGCAGCCGACCGTCGGGGTAGCGGAGCAGCAGGTGGGTCCCCATCAGACCCACCGGAACGACCCAGCCGCCGTCGAAGGGCAGGCTGATGTCGGCTGACCACGCTAGGCCGATGACGAGGAGAAGCCGCCCCTCGACGTGGTCGGGGTAGCGGTGAAGGATCAGCCAACCAACGGCCAGGAAGCTGATCGGCAACGCGAGGGCGACCAGGTCCCCGGCCGACAATCCGCGGACGAGCACCAGCACCAGGTCGACGACGAGGGTCAGGACGGCCACCAGCAGGAGGACGTGGTTCAGCCGGCCAGCGGACCCACCCGCTCGCCGTGAGGACACGGGTATCCCCTGTCGGTCTTCCACCTGCTCGATGTTGCCAGAGGCACCGTTCCGAAACCGTTACCGCGCACGTCCGGTACCAAGGGGTGGCAGGTCGACACGGACGTGCGCCGGAGGATCTACCGCCCCACCTGAGAAGGTGTCGGCGTGCGGCGGCCCGGATGGATGACCCGGACGCTGGTCGTCGTCTCCCTCGTGTCGTTCATGCAGGACGCCGCGAGCGAGCTGGTCTATCCCCTCCTCCCCCTCCTCCTGACCGGCACGCTCGCTGCGCCGCCAGTGGTCCTCGGTTTCGTCGAGGGGGCAGCCACCGGGGTCGCAGCCCTGGTGGGGTACGTCTCCGGGCGCAGCTCCGACCGGATCGGACGACGTCCACTGGTCCTTGCGGGCTACTCCCTCGCCGCCCTCGGCAAGGTGATCGTTGCTGCAGCGTGGGTCTGGCCGGTGGTCTTGGTCGGTCGCCTGGTGGATCGCACCGGCAAGGGGATCCGCGGATCCCCGCGCGATGCCCTAATCGCTGACTCCGTGCCACCAGAGGCGCTGGGGAAGGCGTTTGGCTTCCACCGAGCGATGGACACCGCCGGCGCGGTCATCGGACCTCTCATCGCCCTGGCGGCTCTCACCTTGCTCGATGACGACCTGCGTCAGGTGCTCTGGCTCGCCGTCATCCCTGCCGTCGCCTCAGCGTTGCTCGTCCTACTGATCCGCGAGCCCAAACGGGACGAGGATCCAGGGAGTGCAACCCCCGCACGAACCCCTAAGACGGCCACTCCTGCCGAGGCACCAAAGCGAGTGCCGGCAGCGCCAGCCGTACCGCTCGGCCCCGAGGTCCGACGAGTCATCGGCGTCCTCGCAGGTTTCGCACTGGTGAACTTCCCCGATGTGCTCGTGCTGCTGCGGCTCTCCGAGCTCGGCTGGTCCACGGCAGAGGTGGTCGGTGGCTACGCGCTCTACAACCTCGCCTACACAGCGATCTCCTTCCCAGCCGGCAGCCTCTCGGACCGGATGCCGCGCGCTCGCGTCTACGCGATCGGCCTCGCGTTCTTCGCAATCGGCTATCTCGGGCTCGGTCTGCTCGACAGTGGCCCGCTCGTGCTCGTGGTGCTCGTGCTGTACGGCGGGTTCAACGGGTGCACGGACGGCGTCGGCAAGGCCTGGGTGTCGTCGTTGGCACCGCCGACCAGCCGGGGGCGGGCGCAGGGAGCCTTCCAGGGGTTCAACGGAGCCGGAATCCTGATCGCCGGCATCTGGGCGGGCCTGCTGTGGAATGTCGGCCCCGGAGGAGGCGTCGTTCCCCTGCTGATCAGCGGGACCGTCGCCGCGTTCGCCTCGGCCGCCCTGTGGACGTACGGCCGCCGTCTAGGCTGAGCAGCACGCAGCGGAAGTGGCGGAACAGGCAGACGCAACGGCCTTAGGAGCCGTCGCCTTCGGGTGTGAGGGTTCG
>JANPBY010000081.1:0-5837 GCA_031430645.1 Actinomycetes bacterium | reverse complement strand
GTGAACGCGCCCCCCCGCGTGTCGCGTACACAACGTCACACTCAGCGGGGGTCGACGAGGGTCAACGCTCGGCGAGGCCTGGGAACGCGATAGGCATGCCACCCCAGCCGACGGCAGCTGCCGCTGAATCGCTGCACCAGTCGGTCGGCTGTGCGCGTTCGGCTGGCTCACTCGCCCCCACCAGATCGGCGTAAGGCCCGCACAGGCCGAGTTCGACTGTTGACGCGAGGGCGCGAGCCGACTTCGGGGTCTCGATCGGGCCCCCTAAGTCGTACGCCGCAGCCGAACCAACCGGGGTGGCGCCTGCCGCACGGATCTGCTCAGCGACGTCGTCGCGCCGCTTGGCGTGCGTGGCGAAGGCGGCACGAGCGGCTGCGTCATCGGCGGTTCCTCGCAGCTGGGCACCAACCACGCCATAGGCATAGACGGCCGCGTGCTCACCGGCCAAGACCGCCTGCAGTGCCTCGGTGCGGGTCATGCTTCGCCCTGGACTCGTACGGCATCGGCGAAGGCACCGTCAGAAGCAGCGACTGATGCGAGCAGCCGGGCCAGGTCACCCGTGACGCCCGGCGTGGTCAGGGATGCTCGATGGGCGTCGGCGACCGTGGACTCCGCAGTCGCCAAGGCCTTGGCCGCATCGTTGCGGTTGGTTGGTACGGCAGGGCCCGCTGCTCCTGAGCCGCCAGCTGAAGGTGCGGCGGAAGGACGCACTGGGCCGGGGGCCAGAGTCTCGGAGAGTGCGTCGGCGTGGGCCGAATGGGCGAGAGCAGCCTGCCTGGCCACCGTCAAGGTGGGGTGGCGCTTGGCAGTTGCGGTGGCCCGCTCGGCCAAGGCCTGCTCGCCTTGGGCAGCGACTGCTCGGGCCTTCTCGTCCGGGGTCGGTGCCGGAGGCGGTCCCTCGGGAACACTCGCACTCGTGCACCCGGCCAGGGCCGTGGCAGCCGCCCCCAGGGCGGCAGCGCGCAGCACGTCGCGGCGAGACGGCTGCACAGGCATTGGGGGATGGTTTCACGGCAGACCCGGCTCCCCAGCCACCGGCTAGACTGCCGACGTGCTCGCGCGTTCCCTCGGGGGAGGCGCCCGAGGCCGAGCTAGTAGGTCACCACAACAGAAGAGGGGTCAGATGAGTCCCGCGACCGCAGACCGGCTACGCGCCCTCCTGGCCCCCATCGTCGCCGCGTGTGGGCTCGACCTGGACAGCATCGAGATCACCCCGGCAGGTCGGCGTCGGCTCGTCCGGGTCGCCGTCGACAAGGACGGTGGCGTGAGCCTTGACGATGTCGCCCTGGTGTCGCGCGGGATTGCTGATGCCCTCGACACCAGTGACGCGATGGGCGAACAGCCGTACGTCCTCGAGGTGGGCTCGCCAGGAGTCGAGCGGCCGCTGACTGAGGCCCGGCACTGGCGGCGATCCGTAGGGCGACTGGTGAAGGTCGACCTGATGAATGGGTCATCGGTGACCGGCCGCGTGGAGGCCGCTGACTCCGACGGCGCAGAGCTCGACGTCGACGGCCACGACCGGCGGCTCGCCTTTGCCGCGGTGCGGATGGCCCGGGTCGAGGTCGAGTTCAACCGCTCCGACGGTGCTGCTGATGCTGAGGAGGACTGACATGGACATCGACATGAGCGCCCTGCGCGGGCTCGTGCGTGAGAAGGACGTCTCCTTCGACATGCTCGTCGAGGCGATCGAGGCGGCCTTGCTCGTCGCCTACCACCACACCGAGGGCGACCAGCCCAAGGCTCGTGTTGAGCTCGATCGCAGCAGCGGCCACGTCGTGGTGCTCGCCGCTGAGACCGCGGAAGACGGATCCGTGGTCCGGGAGTACGACGACACCCCGGACGGGTTCGGCCGGATCGCTGCCACCACGGCTAAGCAGGTCATCCTGCAGCGGCTGCGTGATGCCGAGGACGAGCTCACGTTCGGGGAGTACCTCGGCCGGGAGGGCGACATCGTCGCGGGCGTCATCCAGCAGGGAACGAATCCTCGCGACGTCCTCGTGGACCTCGGCAAGGTCGAGGGACTGCTGCCGGCCCAGGAGCAGGTGCCCGGTGAGAAGTACGAGCACGGTTTGCGGATCAAGTGCTACGTCGTTGCCGTGCGCAAGGGGGTGCGAGGTCCGCAGGTTGGGTTGTCCCGAACCCACCCGAATCTGGTCCGCAAACTCTTCGCCCAGGAGGTGCCGGAGATCGCTGACGGCACCATCGAGATCGTGGCGATGGCTCGCGAGGCGGGTCATCGAACCAAGATCGCCGTGAAGTCCAACCGCGCCGGGGTCAATGCCAAAGGGGCGTGCATCGGCCCGATGGGGGCGCGAGCCCGTGCGGTCATGACCGAGCTGCATGGCGAGAAGATCGACATCGTCGATTGGTCCGAGGACCCCGCGCTCTTTGTCGCGGAGGCACTCCAGCCCGCCAAGGTGCAGCACGTCGAGATCGTCGATCTCGCGCTGCGCTCGGCCAGGGTGACTGTTCCCGATTATCAGCTCTCCCTGGCCATCGGCAAGGAGGGCCAGAACGCCCGGTTGGCCGCCCGGTTGACCGGGTGGCGCATCGACATCCGGTCCGACGCAGTTCCCATTTCCGTGCCGGGTACTGACCTCGACACGGCCGAGCCCCGCGGAGGCGAGGACGGCTGACCAGACGCGGTAGACTCGACGGCGTCGGGCCTTCGGTAAGTTCCGCGTTTCCCACACGCACGTGCGTGGGATGCCGGGTCTCCGCCGCCAAGACCGACCTGCTGCGCCTCGTGGCCGTCGACGGAGTCCTACTCCCCGACACCAGGGCACGGCGGCCCGGCCGAGGGGCGTACGTCCACCCCACAGCCACCTGTCTCGACCTCGCCGTTCATCGGCGGGCGTTCCCCCGGGCCTTGCGCCTGGCCGGACCGCTCGACGACACACTGGTGCGAGCGCACGTAGAACGGCTCTGCGATGAACAGCACTGAAGCGAACTGACCACTAGCACTGACCGTCAACGAAAGCGGGTTCCACCGATGAGCGCTCGATGAGCACCCAGCGATGAGTACGTCCCCGTAAGAACGGTCCGCGCCCCCGGCTCGGACCGAAACCCAGAGGAGCACTGTGGCCAAGGTCCGGGTCTACGAGCTAGCTAAAGAGCTCGGCATCGAGAGCAAGGTCCTCGTGACCAAGCTTCAAGACATGGGGGAGTTCGTCCGCTCGGCGTCCTCCACCGTCGAGGCGCCTGTCGTGCGCAAGTTGCGTGAGGCCTACCCGGCTGCCACGCCTGCCCCCGAGGCACCACCTGCTCCGGCCAAGAAGGCTGCGAAGCAGGCTCCTGCCGCCCCGGTCGAGGCGGTTCCCGCGGCGTCGGTTGAGGTCAGCACGCCGCCTTTGGCTGCTCCCGCGTCCGCGGCTCCCGTCGCTGCCCCTGCTGCGTCACTGGCGCCGGCCTCGTCGGCTCCAGCTGAACCCTCCGAGGTGCCTGCGAGCAAGGCACCCCGCCCCGCCCCTCGCCCCGCCGGCGCTCCTCGTCCCGGCAACAACCCGTTCAGTTCGCAGGCGTCCGGCATGGGCCGCGCCCCAGCTCCACGGCCGACGACTGCTGACGATGGCACCGAAGTTCCGGGGGCTCCTCGCCCCCAGGGCGGCATCCCCGGGGCTCCACGGCCCGGTGGACCTCGTCCGAACCCCGGCATGATGCCGACGCGTCCGGTGCCTGGCACGCCCAGCGGCCGACCGGCTCCCGGCGGACGTCCCGGGGGCCCTGGTGGCCCCGGCGGTGCTCCTGGCGGTGGCGGTTATGCCGGTCGTCCCGGTGGCGGTGGTGGCGCTCCCAGTGGTGGTGGTTTCGCTGGTCGCCCTGGTGGTGGCGGCAACCGAGGTCGTGGCGGCGGCACGGCAGGTGCCTTCGGTCGTCCCGGTGGTCGGCCCACGCGCGGCCGCAAGAGCAAGAAGCAGCGGCGTCAAGAGTTCGACAACATGCAGGCGCCCTCGATCGGTGGCGTGATCGCCCCTCGGGGCAACGGCGATGTCGTCAGAATGCCTCGAGGTGCTTCACTCAGCGACTTCGCCGAGAAGATCGGCGCGAACCCCGCGTCGCTCGTCCAGATCATGTTCAACCTCGGCGAGATGGTGACGGCGACTGAGTCGGTCAACGACGAGACGCTTCAGTTGCTCGGTGCTGAGCTCAACTTCGACGTTCAGGTCGTCTCTCCTGAAGACGAGGATCGCGAACTGCTCGAGTCCTTCGACCTGGAGTTCGGCGAGGACGAGGGCGACGAGTCGGCCTTGGTTATCCGCCCGCCGGTCGTCACCGTGATGGGCCACGTCGACCACGGCAAGACCCGCCTGCTCGACGCCATCAGGGACGCCGACGTGGTCAAGGGCGAGGCCGGGGGCATTACCCAGCACATCGGTGCCTACCAGGTCGCCACCACTCACGAAGGCGAGCCGCGCAAGATCACGTTCATCGACACCCCGGGTCACGAGGCGTTCACCGCCATGCGTGCTCGTGGTGCACAGGTCACCGACATCGCCATCCTCGTGGTGGCGGCCGATGACGGCGTGAAGCCGCAAACCATCGAAGCCCTCAACCACGCCCAAGCGGCGAACGTGCCGATTGTCGTGGCGGTCAACAAGGTCGACAAGGAGGGCGCCGACCCGGCCAAGGTCCGTGGCCAGCTCACCGAGTACGGCCTCGTGGCGGAGGAGTACGGCGGCGACACGATGTTCGTCGACGTCTCGGCCAAGGCCGGCACCAACATCGAGGCGCTGCTCGAGGCCGTCCTCCTGACAGCCGATGCGTCCCTCGATCTACGTGCTAACCCCTCGCAGGACGCGCAGGGTGTCGCCATCGAGGCCCACCTTGACCGTGGCCGTGGTCCGGTGGCCACCGTCCTCGTCCAGCGCGGAACCCTCCGCGCCGGTGACTCGATCGTGGTCGGTGAGGCTTTCGGTCGAGTTCGCGCGATGCTCGACGAGCACGGCAACACGGTGGAGGAGGCTGGTCCCGCTGCACCCGTCCTGGTGCTGGGGCTCACGTCCGTGCCCGATGCTGGAGCGAGTCTGCTGGTTGTGGCAGAGGACCGGGTGGCTCGGCACATCGCCGAACGTCGGTCCGCCCGCGAACGCAACGCCGAGCTTGCTCAGCGTCGCGGCCGGGTCTCTCTCGAGGATCTGTTCAAGTCCCTCGAGGAGGGCCAGACCGAGACGCTCAACCTCATCCTCAAGGGCGACGTGTCCGGTTCGGTCGAGGCACTCGAGGACGCACTGCTCAACATCGCTGTGGGCGAAGAGGTGTCGTTGCGGGTCATCGACCGCGGCGTCGGCGCCATCACTCAGAACGACGTCAACCTGGCCGTCGCATCCAGCGCCGTCATCCTTGGGTTCAACGTGCGACCCGCCGAGCGAGTGGGCGAGCTCATCGATCGCGAAGGTGTGGACGTTCGCTACTACTCGGTGATTTACCAGGCCATCGACGACATCGAGGCTGCCCTCAAGGGCATGCTCAAGCCGGAGTTCGAAGAGGCGCAGCTGGGCACCGCTGAGGTGCGCGAGGTGTTCCGGTCCTCCAAGTTCGGCAACATCGCCGGGTCTCTGGTTCGCTCAGGCACGATCGTCCGAAATTCCAAGGCCCGGCTCATCCGAGATGGCGCCGTCGTTGCGGAGAATCTCTCGATCGACTCGCTCAAGCGGTTCAAGGACGATGCCACGGAGGTTCGTGAGGGCTTCGAGTGCGGCATCGGGCTTGGGTCGTTCAATGATGTGAAGCCGGATGACGTGATTGAGACTTATGAGTTGCGGGAGAAGGTTCGGGCTTAGTTCTTTGGGATTTGGTTGGGTGCGGGGCTCGGCGGGCGCGGAAGCGGCATTCTCTTC
>JANPBY010000080.1:0-89743 GCA_031430645.1 Actinomycetes bacterium | reverse complement strand
CGTCGCGGCGACCACCGTCGGCTTCGTCGGACCGCCGCCGCCGGTTCCGCCGCGGGCCCCGATGCAGGGTCAAGTCATCGTCATCGATCCGGGCCACAACGGACGCAACTGGGCGCATCCCGAGATCATCAACAAGACCATCTACGCAGGCAACGGCGTCTACAAGCCGTGCAACACGACCGGGACGTCAACGAACAGCGGCTACACCGAGGCTGCCTACACCTTCGACGTAGCCCAGCGGACCGCCACGGTGCTGCGGCTGCGCGGCGCCACCGTCTTTCTGACCCGGCCGGACAACAACGGTGTCGGGCCATGCACCCCGGACCGGGCCGGCTTCGCGGCGCGCAAAGACGCCGACCTCTTGCTCTCCATCCACGCCGACGGCACCACCGCCTCGGGAGCACGCGGCTTCCACGTGATCGCCTCCACCCATCAGATCGGCGCTGCGTCAGTGACTACGCGCGCGCACCAACTGGCGCGCGCGGTCCGCGACGCCTTCCGATCAGGCACCGGCATGCCCTACGCCAACTACACCGCTGGAGGGGACGCGCTCACCCACCGCTCCGACCTAGGCACCTTGAACCTCAGCGCCGCCCCCGCTGTGATGATCGAGACCGGCAACATGCGCAGCAGCACGGACTCCGCGCTCCTCCGATCGGTCTCGTTCCGCCAGAAGGAGGCTGTGGCCTTGGCCGACGCGCTCCAGAAGTTCCTCAACTAGTTGTCCTAGGGACGACGTACGGCCTGCAGGGTGTAGCTGTGCGCGAGCCGCCAAGGACGGTCAATCAGCCGCCACTCTTCGACTCCATTGACCTCGACCTTTTCCGTCATCCCCGGCAGGGCATCCCACGGGACGCTGTCGTGCTCGACGAGCATGGTGAGCTCTAGACCCTCATCGAGCAGGGCCGTCACGATCTCGCCGAGCCCGTGATTCCACGAGTGGGTGGTGTTCTTTTCAAAGACTACGTCGGTCTCGACATAGGTGCCGCCCTCGGTCCAGATGTCGGCCTCCTCCCGCTCGAAGTACGGCAGGTTCGCCACGAGCAGCCCGTCCTCGCGCGTTTCGTCCATCGCCCAAAGCATCGGGTGACCCTCGCGGATGAACAGTCGCCCGCCAGGTCGAAGCAGTGCGGCGACAACTCCGGCCCACCGACGTACGTCCGGCAGCCAGCACAGCGCCCCGATCCCCGTGAAGACCAGGTCGAAGGACCCCGCCTCGAGGACGTCGAGCGCCGAATAGAGGTCGGACTCGACATAGTCAACGGCCGGCCCGGCTTCCGCCGACAGTCGGCGTGCCTGCTCGAGGGAGGCCGAGGAGAAGTCGAGACCGGTCATCTGGGCGCCGAGCCGGGCCAGGGAGAGCGTGTCGGTGCCGATGTGGCACTGCAGGTGAACACCGCGAAGTCCCGTGACGTCGCCGAGCAGCGGAAGGTCGAAGCGGACGACCTCGCTGAGGTGCTCAGGGTCTTTGACGAACTTCGCCCAGTCGTATCCGGGAGACGCAGCATGAGCCGGGGCGCGTTCGTCCCAGCTCTCGCGGTTCACGGTGAGGTAGTCGCTGTCGTCCATGGGCCGAACGCTGTCACACCAGGCCCCCACGCTGCATCTCCTTTGGGTGCGGCACCCTGGGGGCATGGCCGAGCTGCGGATCCTGCACACGTCTGGGCTCGACCTCGAGGAGATCACCGCGATCCGGGTCCTGCTCGACTGCGCCTTCCGGGACGGCATCACCGACCACGACCTCGAGCACGCGCTCGGCGGGGTGCACGCGATGCTCTGGGAGGGTCGCGAGCTGATCGGGCACGCCTCGGTCGTGCAGCGCCGCCTGTTGCACGAGGGCCGAGCGCTGCGTACCGGCTACGTCGAGGGCGTCGGGGTCCGAGCTGATCGGCGTCGACTGGGGCATGGCGCCACGATGATGGCCGCGGTAGAGGACGTCGTCCGGAGGGCGTACGTCCTCGGGGCACTGTCGGCCGGGGAGGGAGCTGCGCCGTTCTATGCCTCGCGTGGTTGGCAGCAATGGCCGGGCACGAGTTCGGTCCTGGCGCCGAACGGAAGGATCCATACGCCGGAGGAAGACGGCGGGATCTGGGTGCTCCCCGTCACCGCCGACCTGTCCGGTGGCAGCGATCTGGCCTGTGACTGGCGCGACGGCGATGTCTGGTAGCTAGCGTGGAACCACCTGGTTATTGACGCGGCGGTAGGCCGACACGTGCGATGGGGACTCTGCCGTGAAGTCGGCGCCCGACCAGTCCGCGGTCCTGCTCTCCAACTCGAAGCCGGCAAGTTCGGCCATCAGGTCAAGCTCTGCCGGCCAGATGTAGCGATGCGGGCTTCGGGATAGTTCTGCGTTCTTCCCCTCGCCGAAGTGGACGTGGTGCGAAACCACCTGTTGGTTGACCGTGTCGTAGGTGTCCAGCCCGATGTAGCCAGGCTCGACCTGCCAGACCGTGGCCCGTTGCCCTGGCGCCAGAGTCCGCAGTTGTGGCACCCACAACTCGACGACGAACCGGCCATCAGGGGTCAGGTGCCGAGCGGCATTGCGGAAGCAAGCGACCTGCTCGGACTGGGTCAGCAGGTTGGAGATCGTGTTGAACCCGAGATAGACGAGCGTGAACTCTCCCGGAAATCGGGTGGTTGCCATGTCTCCGACGACCACTGGGATGGTCGCCTCGTCGGCCTTGGTGCGCAACTGATCGATCATCGGAACGGACAGCTCGATCCCAGCCACGGGAATGCCGCGCTGGGACAGCGGGACGGCGACCCGGCCGGTGCCGATAGCGAACTCGAGCGCTCGGCCGCCGCCCGCGAGCTCCGCTAGGCGAACCACCGTCGGCTCGAGCACTTCGGGGTCGAACATGCCGCTGCCTGGAGTGTCGTAACGCGACGCTGCCTCGAGATCCCAGATGTCATTGGATTCCATGGCAGGTCAGCCTCTCAGCCGATGAGCTCAGATCTGGGCCATGTCGACGAAGCGTGAATAGTGGCCCTGGAAGGCGACGGTCACCGTGGCCGTCGGACCGTTGCGGTGCTTGGCCACGATGAAGTCAGCCTCCCCAGCACGAGGTGACTCCTTTTCGTACTGGTCCTCGCGGTGCAGCAGGATGACCATGTCGGCATCTTGTTCGATGGAGTTGTGGACGGCGATGCCATTGGCGATGAAGTTGTGGGTCCCTAGAACCGTTGCGTCATAGACCTGTTCGACCCCGTCAGGTTCGAGGGACACGATCTGGTCCCAGAACACATCATTGGTCGCGAGCACCTCGAGATCGGCCGAGTCGAGAACAGCCGCAACAGCACCGAGCCGCTGGCGGCTGGAGGTCGCTGACTGCCTGACGAGGATCCCGCGCACTTGGTCCCAGACTCGACTCGGCACAGTGTCGACGTTCGGGTTGGACTTGGTGTCTCGCACGATGGCCAGAAGCCGTTCGGCAGCGACTCCGCGCGAGCCGTGCACGCCAATCTCCGCAAGGAAGCGCCGCTGGTCGTCGCAGCCGGAGACGTCGAGGGTGTAGCCCGGCCGGTACCGGCCCTGCGGGACGGTTCGAACCCGCGCGGTGATCCCGAACCGAAGGAGCAACAGAGAGACCTCATCGATGAGCCGCCGACTCGTGGAGGCGTAGTAGACGCGTCCACCGCCACCGCCGGCGGTCACTGTGACCGACCCATCAGTTGCCCAGAGATGCCGCAGGAACAGGGCGATCTGGCGCTTGGGCAGGGAGAAGACTTCTTCGGGAACGAACTCAATCAGGGTTCGGCTCAGCATGACGACCTCGTCGTCATGCCAGACCGAGACCCGTTCCGGCGCGCACACGTGGCGCGGCGCGGCAATGCGAGAACCAACGTGAAGGTCACCCAACTGTCGCCAACCGTCGAGGGTAAGGAACGGATGGTTGTCCGTCGCTCGGACCTCTTTGCCCGAAGCGAGGGTGAGCCTGAACACCGGCCGTACACCCGTTGGGAACACATGAGTCAAGTGCCGACGGACATACCGAAGGCTGTCGTCCAGCGCCCAGACGGGGACGTCGCGAGCACCGCTGTCGTGGAGCTCACCCAAGGTCGTCTCTGCACCCGTGTCGGCACGCAGAATTTTGGTTTCTGCGGTTAGGCATCCGGACTCTCGAAGGTCGGACATGAGCGGCTTCTTGTCGGTGCGCTGTTCAGGGCCACGGTTCAGCTGGCTGACCGCAATCACTGGCACGTCGAGCTCCTTGGCGAGCAGCTTGAGTGACCGAGAGAACTCCGACACCTCCTGCTGACGCGACTCGACCTTCTTGCCGCTGGACATCAGCTGCAGGTAGTCGATGACCACAAGACGAAGATCGTGGCGCTGCTTCAGCCGGCGGCACTTCGCGCGGATCTCCATCATCGACATGTTGGGGCTGTCATCGATGAACAACGGAGCCTCGGACACCGCCGACATGGTGCGGGCGAGGTGGTTCCAGTCGGTCTCCCCAAGCTGGCCGGACCGCATCTTGTGCAGGGCCACCTTGGCCTCGGCCGACAGCAGGCGCATGGTGATCTCGTTGCGCCCCATCTCCAGGGAGAAGATCACCGACGTCAAACCGTGCTTGATGGACGCCGACCGGCACACATCCAAAGCGAGGGTCGAGTTGTGCGTCGGGATCATCGTCGGACCCGCGAGGTAGAGGTGGTCAGCGTTGTCGACCTGCACGCAACGGACGGGCACCGACTCGATCGGTCGTACGTCGCTGATGAATCGTGACCCTCGGCGCGTGAACCGACGGCGATCGCGCTCTTTGTGGGCCAGCTTCTTGCGCTCGAGCCGAAAAACATCTTGATCCGACATGAAACTGACCAGGTAGGCGATCGACGAGGCCTCGGTACGCCCGTTCACGCGCTTGGAGGACCACCCGCACCGGTAGCCAAGGCTGAGCACTAGCTCTCGAATGCCTTGTGCCAGTCGCAGCGAGGTGACCGCGATCTGCACAGAGCCGGATCGGGAGACAGTGCCGTCGGTGTCGAGCAAGCCAGCGAGCAGATCGCGTCGCTGCCGCTCTGAACCACGCAAGTACGCCTGCGGAATGTGCTTGTCCCCGAGTACGCCGAGCGCCGCCAAGGCCAAATCGAGGACCGCTCCCGAGTCATCCAGTTCAGCCTCTAGGTAGGTGACCAGCTCGGGGTCAGCTGAGGTGATCTGGGCGGCGGCGCTCGAGCCGTCGCCGAGCCAGGCGCCGAGAACGTAGGGCGGCAACGGCAGGGCGCGCTCCGGGAGCTGAAGAGCGCCGGCGGTGAGCACGGAGTGGTTGAGCCGCTGGTCGGCGACCTCGCAGCGAAGCGTCTCGGCGATCTCGCGCGTCGTGCGGACCTCGGGGAAGGTGCGCTGGTTGCGGTACCGGTTGGTGCCTGCCTTCGCCTGCTGCGCCGACCGGCGGGAGGCGCGGGTCTCGGTGACCCACTGGTGCTCCCCGTCGGCCACGATGGCGGTGCCGTCGGAGAACGTGACCTCGTAACACGGGCGGCCCAGCATCATGTCGGTGGCGGCCACGACCCGGGTTGGCTGACCGTCGGCGCCGATGAGCTCGTCGCCGACGGCGACCTCGCCCATCGTCGTCCACCCAGACGGCGTCGGCAGCACGGTGTCGAGGGCGAGGGCCTTGCCGACTGCTGGCCTAGCCGCCAGGACGATCATCTGACCGCCATGCAGGCCGTTGGTCAGCTGGTCGAGATCGCTGAAGCCGGTCGGCACTCCGACCATGGCGCCGCCGCGGCTGGAGATCGCCTCGATCTCGTCGAGGGTGCCTTCCATGATTTCGGAGAGCGCGAGGTAGTCCTCTGACGAACGGCGTTCGGTGACGGAGTAGACCTCGGCCTGGGCACGGTCGACGAGCTCGTCGGCCTCACCGCCATCGGCGGCGTAGCCCATCTGCACGATGCGCGTGCCGGCCTCGACCAGCCGTCGCAGGATGGCGCGCTCGCGGACGATCTTGGCGTAGTAACCAGCGTTGGCTGCCGTAGGCACCGAGGCCAGCAGGGTGTGGAGGTAGGGCGCTCCGCCGATCCGGGCGATCTCACCCCGGGTCTGCAACGCGTTCGACACGGTGATCGCATCCGCTGGGTCGCCCCGGCCATAGAGATCGAGCACGACGTCGTAGACGGTCTGGTGGGCCGGCTTGTAGAAGTCGCCAGGGCGGAGCACCTCGACGACGTCGGCGATGGCGTCCTTGGACAGCAGCATCGCGCCGAGCACACACTGCTCGGCGACCAGGTCCTGCGGGGGCTGGCGGTCGAACCCGGGGGTCGTCGGCTCACCGTCGTAGCCGTCGACACCACGCAGTTCAGTGACGCTCACCCGGTCTCCTGTCGCTTGTTTCTTGCGGATCGGACTGGTTTCCAGGGAAGCGCATCGCACCGACAAGTTCGGCCAGGATGGGCGCTAGTCGAGGATGCCTGCGTGACCGTACGTGGCTCACGGGCGGGCGTCCAGGGGCGCCTGTGGATGCCTGTGGACAACTGCGTGGACGGCTGTGCGTGACGCGCCGACCACCCTGTGAACAGGTAGGTGTGAACTGTGGACAATCCTGTGGATAGTGAGATTTCTTTTGGCATCAATAGGCCTCTGACCTGGGCAGATGCGCATCACCAGGGTGGGGACGAAAAGAACTTCTCGGCGTGTCCGCCGGATGAGACGATGCGCCCCACCAGCCCCACTGCCGCTACCGTGCCTCCCTGTGGACAACGGGTGGGGACGACGGCTGGGATTCCGGCGGTTGCAGGCCCGTGACCAGGAGATTCTCCGGCTGGCGATCCCCGCGTTCGGGGCCTTGGTCGCCGAGCCGCTGTTCCTGCTCGGGGATGCCGCGGTCGTGGCCCGGCTCGGCACCGCGCAGCTCGCGGGAGTCGCCATCGCAGCGACCATTCTCAGCACCGTCGTCGGGCTGTGCGTCTTCCTCGCCTATGGAACGACGGCTGCTGTCGCTCGGCGGATGGGGGCAGGCGACCCCGTCGGTGCCGTTCGAGATGGCGTGGCTGGGCTGTGGCTCGCGCTGGGCGTCGGAACGGTGCTGCTGGTGCTGCTTGCCGTGGCGGCCGTCCCCCTGGTCGAGGCGCTCGGAGCGTCTCCGGAGACCAGCGCCTACGCAGCGACCTTCCTGCGCGTCTCGGCCTTCGGCCTGCCCGCCATGCTGCTGGTGCTGGCCGGAACCGGCGTGCGACGCGGGCTCCAGGACACCCGCACCCCACTCGTCATCGCCGTCATCGCCGCTGCGGTCAACCTCGGACTAGCGATCGTGCTCGTGCTCGTCTTTGACTTCGGGGTGGCTGGGTCAGCCTGGGCGACCGTCATCACCCAGATCGGTGCGGCCGTCGCGTACGTCGCCCTGGTTCGTCGCGACGCCGTACGTGCCTCCGCGCGGCTGCGCCCCAGCAAGGGCGAGGTCCTGCGGGCAGCACGCGACGGCGTGCCCCTGCTCATCCGAACCGCGGCGCTGCGCGCGGTGTTTCTCGTCACGGTTGCTGTGGCGGCCCGATTGGGGACCGTCGAGGTGGCGGCCTACCAGCTGGCCTACCTCACCTGGATCCTGCTGGCGCTCGCCCTGGACTCCTTGGCGATCGCCGGTCAAGCCATCGTCGGCCGCAACCTTGGCGCCGGTGATGTGGTGGGCACTCGGGCGACGGTTCGGCGGATGAATCAGTGGGGCCTGTGGGGCGGCGTCGTCCTGGGCCTCGCCGTGCTGGTCGTCCGACCGTTGTATGCCTCGGTGTTCGCCCTCGACCCGGCCGTGGCGAGCGCTCTCTCGGCGGCGCTGGTGGTGGTGGCTATTCATCAACCGATTGCGGGGCCGGCGTTCGTCCTCGACGGGGTGCTCATCGGAGCCGGCGACGGCCGGTGGCTGGCAGGCGCTCAACTCGTCATGCTCGCGGCCTACGCCCCGGTCGCACTGGCTGTCCCCCTGATCTGGAGCGGTACAGCCGGCTTGGTGGCGCTGTGGTTCGCGTTGCTGTGGTTCATGATCGTGCGCCTGGCGCTGCTGACGTACCGCGCTCGTTCTGACACCTGGCTGATCACCGGCGCCACCCGCTGACCGTCAGCGCAATGGGGTACTCCAACGCAATGGGGGTAGTTACTGACGGCAAGCACCGTCAGCAACTACCCCATGGCCGGATGTCAGGCGGAGACGATGTCCACGGTGACGGTGGCTGCCACCTCGGGGTGCAGCGCGATGCTGACCAGGTGTGCGCCAACAGTCTTGATCGGGGCGCCGATCTCGATGCGACGCTTGTCGACGACCGGGCCGCCCGCGGCCTTGATCGCGTCAGCCACGTCGCCGACGGTGACCGACCCGAACAGTCGACCCGCCTCGCCGGCTCGAGCAGCCAAGGTGACTGACAGGCCTTCGAGCTGGGTCTTGACGGCTTGGGCGTCGCCCAGGTCGTGGATCGTACGGACGTCGCGCGCCCGCTTGATCGAGTCGATTTCCTTCTCGGCACCCTTGGTCCAGCGGATCGCGTCGCCGCGGGGCACGAGGTAGTTCCGGCCGTAGCCGTCCTTGACCTCGACGATGTCGCCGGGAGCGCCAAGGCTGGCCACCTCTTGGGTGAGGATGAGCTTCATAGGTTGTCTCCTCCTCAGCGAGCGGTCGAGGTGTAGGGGAGCAGCGCCATCTCACGCGCATTCTTGACCGCCTTGGCGATCTCGCGCTGCTGCTGGGTGGACACCCCGGTGACCCGGCGGGCCCGGATCTTGCCGCGGTCGGAAATGAACTTGCGCAGGAGCGCGGTGTCTTTGTAGTCGACGTATTCGATCTTTGCTGCCTTGAGCGGATTGCTCTTCTTCTTCGGCGCACGAACTGGAGGCTTAGCCATCGTTGTCTGTTCTCTCTTCGAAGTCAGTCGGGGAAGGGCTTAGAAGGGGGGCTCGTCGTAGGACGAGGAACCGCCGCCGGAGGACGAGCCGGCATTCGCGCCAGCGCTCCCGCCGGAATTGCCGCTGGACTCCGCGGGCGAGGCCCACGGGTCGTCGGACGGAGCGCCGCCGAAACCACCGCCGCCGCCCTGGCGGGCGACCTTGGTGACCTTGGCCGTTGCGGTCTTCAGCGCGGGACCGACGTCGTCCACATCGAGCTCGACGACGGTGCGCTTCTCGCCCTCTTTGGTCTCATACGACCGCTGCTTGAGCCGACCGGTCACGATGACCCGAGAGCCGCGGGTGAGCGACTCAGCGACGTTCTCGGCATACTGCCGCCACACGGCACACCGCATGAAGACGGTGTCGCCGTCCTTCCACTCGTTGGTCTGCTTGTCGATCAGACGCGTCGTGGACGCGACGGTGAAGTTTGCGACGGCCGCCCCGCTGGGGGTGAACCGCAGCTCGGGGTCCGCCGTCAGGTTGCCGACGATGGTGACGGTGATGTCGCCTTGTGCCATCGCGCGCCCTACTTCGCTTCCGGGCGGAGCACCTTGGTGCGCATGACCGACTCGTTGAGGTTGAGCTGACGGTCCAGCTCCTTCACCGTGGCCGGCTCACACGTGAGGTCGACGACGGCGTAGATGCCGTCAGGCTTCTTGTTGATTTCATAGGCGAGCCGGCGACGGCCCCAGATGTCAACGTTCTCGACCGTGCCGCCGTCATTGCGCACCACGTTGAGGAACGTGTCGAGCGACGGGGCGACGGTGCGCTCCTCGAGATCAGGGTCGAGGATGACCATCAGTTCATAGCGACGCATGGGTGTACCCGCCTCCTTTGGACTCAGCGGCCACGGTCGATCCGTGGCAGGAGGGTGCAGTGCGTCGTGCGCTGCGGCCCGTACGGGCTTCGCGCACAGCCCACTCAGGCTACCCGACCACGCGCGCCCTCTTGAAATCGGCGGTGGATGACGAGACGCTCACGCTCATGAGCGACTCCGCGCACCGCCCCAACATCGCCGCCGCCACCGACACCGCCGCCGCAGCGGGGAGCAGGGGCTTCCCGGAGCCCTCCGAACCGCCTGAGGGCACTTGGGCCGTCCTGCCCAAGGATCCCCAGCTCCTCGGACACTCGGCCACCGACACACCCTCAGCGCATCATCAGCGTCAACGGGCGATGACCGCTAGCACCTTGGTGATCGGGGTCGTCGCTCTGGTGCTCGGCTTCATCGAGGACGCCCACACCGCCGGCACCATCGTCGGCCTGATTGGGGTTGCGCTCGGCTTCACCAGCCAACTCACGTCGGAGAACACCAACCAGCGCTGGATCGACATCATCGGCACCGGGGCCGCGGCCACCGGCCTCGGACTGTCACTCGCGCATGGCGGCATCGGCTTCTGAGCGTGCGCATCGTCACCTGGAACGTCAACTCCATCACCGTCCGGCTACCCAAACTCCTCGATTGGCTCGAGTCGGCAACGCCCGATGTCTTGTGCCTACAGGAGTTGAAGAACCCACCCGAAACCTTCCCGCACGAGGCGATCAACGCCCTCGGTTACCAGGCTGCGATCAACGCGGCCGGCCGGTGGAACGGCGTCGCCGTGCTCTCGAAGGTGGGCCTTGCTGACGTCGCCGTGGGTCTGACCGGCCAGCCGGAGTTCGAGGGAACGGCCGAAGCGCGTGCGATCGGAGCCACCTGCGGCGGGGTGCGGGTGTGGTCGGTGTATGTGCCCAACGGGCGTGAGCCGTCCAACCCGCACTACGCCTACAAGCTGGCCTGGCTGGAGTCCCTCCGCACGACCGTGGCGGCCGACGCAGGTGGCGCAGCCCCGTTCGCGGTCCTCGGGGACTTCAACGTCGCGCCGACCGACGCCGACGTCTGGGACCGGGCTGCCTTCAACGAGTCCACGCATGTCACGGAAGCGGAGCGGACGGCGCTCGCAACCCTGCGCCACCTCGGCCTGCGCGACATTTTCCCGCGACCGCTGAAGTACGACTACCCGTTCACATACTGGGACTACCGGGGCGGCAACTTCCACAAGAACATGGGCATGCGGATCGACCTCGTCTACGCGAACGCGGCCTTCGCCGATGCCGTGACTGACGCCTATGTCGATCGCGAGGCGCGCAAAGGTTCGCTCAAGGACGGCAAGGGACCGAGCGATCACGCGCCGGTCGTCGTGGACCTCGCGCGCTGATCCGGCCACCCTGCAGGCCGGCCCATAGGGTTGCCGCATGGCGTTGACCGTGCGAGAGATCGACGCGACGACCCATCAGGGGTTCGTTGAGGAGCGGTCAGCGTCCTTTCTCCAGCTGCCGTCCTGGGGCGGCGTGAAGGCAGAGTGGGGCCGACTTTCGCTGGGCTGGTACGACGGTTCGACCTTGGTGGGCGCCGGACTCGTACTACTCCGCAAGACGCCCCGCATCGAGCGCTACCTCGCCTACCTGCCCGAGGGACCGGTCATCGACTGGACGACCTACGCCGTGGGCGACGTTCTCGACCCCCTCACCAGCGAGCTCAAAGAGCACAAGGCGTTTGCCGTGAAGATGGGGCCGCAGGTGGTGGTTCGTCGGTGGTCAGCCGCGACCATCAAAGAGGCCATCGCCGACGGCAGCGTCAGGCGCCTGGGCGAGGTCCCCCCCGACGAGCAGGACGACAGTGCGCTCGCCCTGGCCGCCGCCCTGGCCGCCGCCGGTTGGAGGCAGGCGCCCGACACCGGGTCGGGCTTCGGCGACGTGCAGCCCAGGTACGTCTTCCAGGTACCCCTTGCCGACCGCACCGAGGCCGACGTGCTGGCCGGCTTCAACCAGCTGTGGCGACGCAACATCAAGAAGGCCGAGAAAGCGGGCGTCGAGGTGAGCCTCGGCGGTCGCGAGGATCTCCCCGAGTTCCACCGGGTCTACACCGTCACGGCCGCCCGTGACGGCTTCACCCCGCGGGCGCTGTCCTACATGGAACGCATGTGGGATGCGATGCAGGCGGAGGACCCCGACCGGATCAGGCTCTACCTCGCGCGCCATGAGGGTGAGGTCCTCGCCGCGACCACGGCCGTACGGTCGGGCAAGCACATCTGGTACTCCTACGGTGCCAGCGCCGACCACAAGCGCGAGGTCCGCCCCAGCAACGCCATCCAGTGGGCCATGATCCGCGGCGCTCTCGAGGCCGGGGCCGAGATCTATGACCTCCGCGGCATCTCCGACACCCTCGACCCTGACAACCACCTCTTCGGCCTCATCCAGTTCTAGCTCGGCACCGGCGGCGAGGCCGTCGAGTACGTCGGGGAGTGGGACTACCCGCTGAATCCCCTGCTCTACAAGGCTTTCACCGCGTACTTGGAGCGCAGATGACGTTCACCCTGCATGTCGACGGACCCACGTGGCGGGGTCACCTCGCCGAGATCGCCGACGCCGTCCCCGGACTCGTGCCGGTGGTGAAGGGCAACGGGTACGGCTTCGGCAACACTCGACTGGCAGCAGAGGCCGCAGAGTTGGGCTCGCCCGTGATCGCTGTCGGCACAGCCCGCGAGCTCGACGGGGTCCGCGCGTCGTACGAAGGCGACCTTCTCGTCCTCACCCCGTGGCACCCGGCCACCGATCCTGCACTCCCCGATCCTGACCCGCGGGTCATTCGCACCGTCGGCTCCGTGGAAGCCTTGGCGGAGCTTGGCGTGCAGTCACGCGACTCAGACCACCGACACCGAGTGGTCATCGAGGTAGCCACCTCGATGCACCGTCACGGGGTCGAGCACGACCGCCTGGCCGAATTGGCAGACCTGGTTGACGGCGTCCAGGTCGAAGGCTTCGCTCTCCATCTGCCCATTGCGCCGCCCGTGCTGGGCCGCGCTGAGGAAACCGAGGCTGCCGTCGCTCGGCTGTGGGGCGCTGGCCTCGGAGTCGACCGCCTGTGGATCTCACACCTCGCCGACGAGGAGCTCACCTCGGTGCAGCGTGCCCATCCGGCGATCGACGTACGGCCTCGAGTCGGCACCCGACTCTGGCTAGGGCGACGCGACGCGTTGCGCGCCACCGGAACCGTGCTCGACGTCCATGCCTTGCGGCGGGGCGAGCGGAACGGCTACCGCCAGAAGCGCGCCCCCGCAGGCATGCTGCTCGTCGTGGTCAGCGGCGGTACGGCTCACGGGGTCGGGCTCGAGGCGCCCAAGCCGGTCTCCGGCGTCGTCGCCCGCAGCAAGGTCGCGGCTCTCGGCGGCCTCGAGGCGGCTGGCCGGGTGCTCGCGCCCTTCCATGTCGGAGGAAAGCAGCGCTGGTTCGCCGAGCCCCCGCACATGCAGTGCTCGATGCTGTTCGTCCCCGACGACGTCGAGGTGTCCATCGGTGAGCAGGTGACGTGCGAGGTGCGCTTCACGACGACGACTTTCGACCAGGTGGACATTTCTGCAACTCCGTGGGAACACAACGCCACTGCTGAGGCCGATGGCTCGGACGCCCGGCCCGAGGCGTAACCCTGGAACGGCGTTCCGTTAAGCGGGCCGTCCGGGCTAACATGCGCTCCATGACCGACACCACGACTGCGGCGACCAAGACGATCCACCAGTACCTCGCCGAGAACCCCGACGTTGACGTCACCGAGACTCATGCGGCGTTGTTCGGAATCCTCACCGACCTCAAGGCGCGCGTCGATGCGCGCTTCCCCGGCCTGGTGCGCCAGGAGGTCAGCGTCGGACTGGACTACTGGTCGACGGAGTCCGGGGACTTCGAGGGGTCGCTCGCGACCTACACCGGACCCGGAGTTGAACATCTCGCGCACTCGTGGGTCGGCAACCGCAAGGCGTCCATCCTCGACATGAACCTGCAGGTCTGGCTTGACCAAAGCGTCGACGTCCCGCACCTGGTGCTGGTGTTTGGCACCGTCCCGGAGATCTTCTTCTACTCCGACCTGGTGCCGCGTGCCGACGTGATGGTCGACGTGGACTACCTCTCGAAGTACTACGTCGAGGAGGACGCAGACTTCCTCGCGCTTCGGGGTGACACGCGTTTCACCTGGTCGGTGTCGCACGGCACCTACATGCGCGCCTTCAACTCCCCGGTCGCACACTCCTACACCGCGGCCCGAACTTCGGAGATCGTCGAGGTGCTCCGCGCGGTCGCTACGGCCCGGGTCGAGCGTTGGCTGCGCTGGGTCGACGAGGCCGCGGAAGTGCCGGCGGAACGACGTACGGCGTTGCGCGTGCGCGACCACCTGGTCCGCACCTACGGCTACACCCTCGACCCGATGAATGCGATCAGCGAACGTTTCCTGGGAGCGGCGCGCGTCCAACAACTCTTGGCCGTCCGCTACGGAAAGTCTCAAATCGAGTCGTCCACTCCCGCAACGGGGTAGGGGCGCTGCCGGGATCGGCGAGAATCAGCTCACCGCTCTCGGGATCCAGGCCCCGCACAGGGTCATGCTCCGGGTCCCAGACATCGCGCACGATCAGGCCGCAGATGACCAGGGTGGCCACGAGGTGCAGGACGGTTGCGAGCGAGTGTGGCCAGTTCGGGAGCGCGAGGTCGGGGTTCGTCAGGCCCTGCAGGTGCCACCAGACCGCCACGAAGTAGACGACCTCGAACGCCAACCACGCGAGGTAGTCCCGCCATCGCGGCCGCGCCAGGGGGAACAGAAACACCAGCCACAGGACGTACTGCGGGGAATACACCTTGTTGGTGAGGACGAAGGCCGCGACCACGAGGAAGAGCAGCTGAGCGACACGCGGCGGGTACGGCGCTGCCAGCCCCAGCCACCCGATCGCGAGACAGGCCAACAGGAACAGTCCGCCGGCCACCAGGTTCAACCGCGCATCGGGGATGCCCCACCCGTGCTGGCCCAGGGCATACCAGATCGAGCCGAACGAGGCCGGGCGCTCGCGGCTGAAGACATAGAACGCCGACCAGCCCTCGCGTGAGGCGAGGATCACCGGCAAGTTCACGATCAACCAGGTCCACACCGCGCCGAGCACCACCCGCAGGAACGGGTGCATCCGACCACCGCGCAGACAGAGCACGAGCAAAGGACCGAGCAGAAGCAAGGGGTACAGCTTCGCCGCCGTGCCCAACCCGATCAGCACACCGGTCAACAGAGGTTTGTCCCGGGACCAAGCCCACAGCGCCCCGGCCATCAGCGCAACAGCGAAGAGGTCCCAGTTGATGTAGGCGGTCAGGATCAGCCCCGGCGCGATCATCATCGCGTCCCACGGTCGGCGGCGGTGGGTGCCGGCAACGAACCACACCGCGACCAGAGCGCTGGCCGCCAGCATCACGACGTTGACATCGAAGAACCTGATGTAGTCGGGAACGCCTTCTGACCCGAGAACTCGGGTCAGACCGGCAGCCACCGTCATGAAGAGCCCGGTCAGGACGGGGTACTCCAGGGCCGGCCAGTCGCCGGTATCGACGTACGGCAGCGCCCCTGCACCGAACCCGCGGCCGTCGTAGAGCGGGGCGATGTCGGTGTAGCACAGCCGGGTGTAGACGTTCTCGGCGAACGAGTCCGCGCGACAGGGCGCCTTCTGCAGGAACCCCAGCGCGCAGGCGACCGCCGTGGCAGCGAGAACGACCCGGACCGCAGTCCACCAGCCAGAGCCGGACACCACCCGGCTGCCGGCCGGCCCGCCGACCAGCTCACTCGCCGTCGCCGCGACGGGGTCGTCGCGGGTCGGCAGCACGTCCTCGGTCACCCGCCGATGATGCCAGCCATCAGGTCTCCCATCGGTGAGGTCACCGCCGGGATCGGCCGTCAGGGACTTGCTTCCGGAACCGCCGCAGCGGAGTCGCTCGGAGTAGGCGTCGGAGTCGGACTTGGAGAGGGGTCGATCGTCTCAGTCGGCGTCGGGGTCGGGGTGGGCGTGGGTGTAGCCGTTGGTGTCGGGGTCAGCGACGGGCTCACGCTCGGCGTCACGGAGGCCGTGGGGCTTGGCTGACCGCTAATGTTCGCCGGCTTCGGGAAGGGGATCACTGGCTGACCCTCAAGCGCCCCGCGCATCGTCGCTGTCCAGATCCGGGCGGGGAACGACCCACCCGTCACGGTCGGCAGACCGCCGACGCCATCGAGGGAAGTGGGGTTGCCGTCCTTGTCCGGCCGGAACAGGACCACGGCGGTCGAGAGTTGCGGGGTGTACCCCACATACCAAGCCGACTTCCCCTCGTTGGTCGTGCCGGTCTTGCCCGCCGAGGGGCGACCCAGGGCTTGCGCAGCGAAGCCGGACCCGTTGGTCACCACGCGCTGCAGAGCAAAGTCGACGTCGGCCACCACGTCAGCGGTCAGTTCCTGCCGACCCTGCGGGGCCGCTTCATAGAGGACGCCGCCGGACGTGGAAGAGATGGCCAGGACCGAGAACGGAGCGTGCACGAGGCCGCCGCCCGCGAACGTCGCGTAGGACGACGCCATGTCGAGGGCCGTGGGTGACGCCGTCCCAAGGGCGACCGTGGAGCAGTCGTCGATCACCACCTCGTCCGGGATGCCTACGCGGTGCGCCAGCTCGGCCACCTTCTTGGTTCCGACCTGGATCGACAACGGAACGTAGACCGTGTTGACCGACTTCTCGGTGGCTTGCAGGAGGGTGATGGTCCCGAAGGAAGCACCGCCGTAGTTCCTGACTCGGTAGGGCTCGCAGTCGGGGGGGTTCTTGAAGACCTGCGGTCCTGCGCCGTTCCACTGCGACCGAAGACCGATGTCGGCCTCGAGTCCGGCTGCGAGGGCGAACGGCTTGAACGTTGATCCGGCCTGAGCTGTCGCCTGTGTGGCGTCATTGAACGGTTGCTCGAGATAATCGGGGCCGCCGTACATCGACACGATGGCCCCGCTCGCCGGGTTGACCGAGATCACCCCGACATGAACGTCCTTCTCGGTTGGGCGTTCGGCCTTCACCGCTTCCACGGTGGCCTTCTGCGCCTGGCGCTCAAACGTGGAGACGACCCGGAGGCCCCCGCGGTTGACCGTGTCCTCGTCATAGCCCAGGACCGCGAGTTCTCGTTTGACCGTCTGAATGAGATAGCCCTTGGTGCCGGCATAGGTTTCTGAGACCTTGCGCTTCTTGGGCGGCACGAACTCCTGAGTCGCGCGCTCCTCAGCAGTGAGCCAGCCCTCGGACACCATGCCGTCCAGGACGTAGTTCCACCGGGCCTCAAGTCGATCGGCCTGCTCCTCGGGGTTGTAGAAGCCGGGACTACGAACGATGGCGGCCAAGGCTGCGCTTTCGGACACCGTGAGGTCACCGACATCCTTGCCGTAGTAGGCCCGGGCCGCGGCTTGGATTCCGTACGCACTG
This sequence comes from Actinomycetes bacterium, assembly GCA_031430645.1. GTDB lineage: Bacteria > Actinomycetota > Actinomycetes > DATJPE01 > DATJPE01 > JANPBY01. The sequence goes on along the minus strand of JANPBY010000080.1, from coordinate 72,613 downwards.
CGCCCGAAGTAGATCGTGTTGAGGTAGTCCTCGAGGATCTGGTCCTTGCTGAGGGTCTGCTCCATCTTCAACGAGAGCACCGCTTCGCGGACCTTGCGGGTGTAGGTCTGGTCCTGGGTCAGGTAGTAGTTCTTGACCAGCTGCTGGGTGATCGTCGAACCACCCTGTTGATCGCCGCCGCGCACGTTGTTGATGACCGCCCGAGCGATGCCTCGCGGCGAGATGCCGCCATGGTCGTAGAAGCCCCGGTCCTCGGCAGCGAGGATCGCCTGCTGCATATGCAGGGGCACCTCGGCCAGCGGCACCAGGGTGCGGTTGGCCTCCCCGATGCTGGCCAGCAGGGTCGTGCCGTCGGACCAGTAGATCTCGGTGGCCTGAGCGGTTGCCTGCTCGTTGGGAGCGGGGACGTCGATCATCGCGTAGGCCACTGAGAAGGCGGCTACAGCGACGCCGAACCCGAGGGCAAGCACGCCGAACCACTGCCGCCACGACGGCCAGAATCGGCGCAGGCCGGTGCGCCCTGCACGGGGGTAGTCGATTCTCACGATGCTCCAGTGTGTCCGGCCGAGGGGGCTTGCACCTACTCCCCGGCCCGCCGGCGGCGGGGAGGGGTACGAGGAACCCCATCTCCCAGGACGTAGGAACGGTGCAGGTGGTTCCACCCGCAGGTCTGGCAGATCTCCAGGACGTACACCCGGAACTCGCCGTGCTCGCGGGCCATGACCTCTTGCTCGGCGGCGGACTTGATCCGCCCCGAGTACGGACCGAGCTCGTCGCCGAAGGTGTAGCCGAGCTCGACCAGCGGGTCGCGTCGACAAAGCGGGCAGAGCCGGTTGGTCGCTTCGCCGTGGTGCTTGGCAGCGCGCAGCGTGTAGGGGTCGGGGTCGCAGACGTCAGTGGTCGAGGAGAAGCCGGTGCGGAGGGAGGCCAGCGTCGCGCGCTTGTGCAGCGTGTAGTCGACGACGGCCCGCTGGGACCACATGTCGCAAATCCTACGGGCGGCAAAGGATCTCCGTGGATGGACAGCCCACAGGCCACCCGGGCAACGTAGAGCGAACGCCAGATGAACACGTGGGCGTTGTCAGATGGCGGCCCGGTTTGCTTTGGAGGGCGCACTCTGCCTATCGTGTGGATGTATCGCTTCGATACATCGACGCAGACGAGTCCCCCTTCCAAGGAGTGTCGTTGAGCAAGCGCACCGGCGTGCTGGAGCTCGCCGTCCTCGGCCTGCTCCATGAGTCGCCGATGCACGGCTATGAGTTGCGCAAGCGCCTCAACACCATGCTCGGCACCTTCCGGGCATTCTCCTACGGCTCGCTCTACCCGTGCCTCAAGGAGTTGCTGGCCCAAGGCCTCATCGCGCAGGACGCCGAGGGCAGTACCGCCGGCGCCGGAAGTCGAGCGAAGATCGTCTACAAACTCACGGCCGAGGGCAAGGAGCACCTGCAGGACCTGCTCGACCGGTCCGGGCCGGCGGCCTGGGAAGACGAGAGTTTCGGCGTCCACTTCGCGTTCTTCGGCCAGACCGACGCAGACGTACGCCTGCGCATCCTCGAAGGTCGGCGGAGTCGGCTGGAGGAGCGGTTGGACAACGTGCGGTCCTCCCTGTCGCGCACCAGGGAGCGGCTGGACACCTACACCTTGGAGCTCCAGAAGCACGGCCTGGAAAGCGCGGAGCGCGAGGTGCGCTGGCTCAACGAACTGATCAGCGACGAGCGCCAACGCACCACACACGATCTCGGCACCACCTCAACATCAGTCAGCTCAACATCAGTCAGCTCAACATCAGCCAGCTCAACATCAGAGAGCAAGGAGTAGCGGGACATGGGTCAGGTCAGAGTCGCAATCGTGGGCGTAGGAAACTGCGCCTCATCGCTCGTCCAGGGCGTCGAGTACTACAAGGACGCGGACCCCAACGTCCGGGTCCCCGGCCTGATGCACGTCCAGCTCGGTGACTACCACGTCCGCGACGTGACCTTCGTCGCCGCGTTCGACGTCGACGCCAAGAAGGTCGGCCAGGACCTCTCCGATGCGATCGGTGCCTCGGAGAACAACACGATCAAGATCGCCGATGTCCCGCCGACCGGTATCACGGTGCTGCGCGGCCACACCCTCGACGGCCTCGGCAAGTACTACCGCGAGACCATCACCGAGTCCGACGACACCCCCGTCGACGTGGTGGCCGTGTTGCGCGAGACCGAGGCCGATGTCCTGGTCTGCTACCTCCCCGTGGGATCTGAAGCTGCTGCGAAGTTCTACGCCCAGTGCGCGATCGACGCCGGAGTCGGTTTCGTGAATGCGCTGCCGGTGTTCATCGCCGGCACCAAGGCGTGGGCCGACAAGTTCACCGCGGCCGGCGTCCCGATCGTCGGGGACGACATCAAGAGCCAGGTCGGGGCCACCATCACCCACCGCGTGCTCGCCAAGCTCTTCGAGGACCGCGGCGTCACCGTCGACCGGACCTACCAGCTGAACGTCGGCGGCAACATGGACTTTATGAACATGCTCGAACGTGAGCGCCTGGAGTCGAAGAAGATCTCCAAGACCCAGTCGGTCACCTCGCAGCTCACGCGCGACATCGGCGCCCGCAACGTGCACATCGGCCCGTCCGACTACGTCGCGTGGCTCGATGACCGCAAGTGGGCCTTCGTCCGTCTTGAGGGGCGCGCCTTCGGCGACGTACCCCTATCCCTTGAGTACAAGCTCGAGGTGTGGGACTCCCCGAACTCCGCGGGTGTGATCATCGACGCAGTCCGTTGCGCCAAGATCGCCCTCGACCGCGGCATCGGTGGCCCGCTGCTCGGCCCGAGCTCGTACTTCATGAAGAGCCCGCCCGTGCAATACAACGACGACGAGGCCCGCCAGTCGGTGGAGGACTTTATCTCGGGCGAGTGAGCGAGGAGCTCCCGAGCGCCAGCGAGGAAGCACCGCAGCGAACGAGCAATCCAATACAGCAGCAAACAAGAGAGGGCGCGCACTCCGCAGAGGAGTGGGCGCCCTCTTCTGCTTGCCTTAGACCTAGGCTGCCCGCAAGGACATCTGACTAGGGGACTCACACATGAGCGAGCACGACGACACTGCGTCTGAGGGAACCGCATCCGAGGACACGGCTGCGCTTGAAGCCGAGATCGCCCGGCTGCGCGCCGAGAACGAGACCCTCACCAGGGAACACGACACCGTCGTCCTCAGTGCCGGGGGGGTAGCAGCACCGTCGGTGGCCGCCCCGGCGGACCACCGGCGCCTGCGCTGGACCGGTGCCATCGTGTTGCTACTGATCGCTGCCTTGCTCACACCGCCCGCCCTGGTCGGGTTCTGGGGCCAGCGCACCGTCACCGACGCCGAGCGGTATCTCTCGACAGTGGCTCCGCTGGCCGACTCGCCAGACATCCGAGCAGCCGTCTCGACGGCCGCTGCCGAGGAGCTCATCTCGCTGGTCGACATCGACGGCTTCATCCAGACGAACCTCCCGCCCACAGCCGCTGCGCTCGGTCCAGCCATCACCGGTGCTGTCGAGGATTTCGTTCAGTCCACCGTCGACAAGTTCATGGCGAGCGACGCCTTCGACCAGCTCTGGCTCGAGGTGAACGCCCAGATCCAGAAGGACCTGGTGAAAGCCCTCGAGGGAGACGACACGGGAACGGTCAGCGTTCGCGAAGGTGTCGTCTACCTCAACGTCGCCGTCGTCACCAGGGCCGTCCAGCAGGCGCTCGTCGACCGAGGCCTGACCATCTTCGAAAAGATCACCATCCCCAGCCAAGGCGGCCGCGAGATCGTCCTGCTCACCTCGCCGCAGCTGGCCGCAGCCCAGAACATCTGGACCTACACCGAACCGATCGCCAAGTGGTTGCTGCCGGTCGTGTTCCTCCTCTACCTCGGTGCGATCTACCTGGCACCCAACCGGCGCCGGATGCTGCTCGTCGCAGGACTGGTCATTGTGGCGGGGATGGCGATGCTCGCGGTGGCGCTCAACCTTGCGCGCAGCGCGTACGTCGATGCGGTCGAGGTCTCTGGGTTCGGTGCCGCCCTGTCCCTGTTCTACGACACGATGATCCGCTACCTGTGGGGCTCGCTTGGAGCCTTGGTCACCCTCGGCGTCTTCCTCGCCTTTTTCGCCTGGCTTGCCGGCCCCTCGAGCCCGGCACGCTGGGCGCGTGGGGTGGAGTCCACCGCGACCACGGCACTCGGCGAGACTGCCGGGCGGTGGGAGCCGATGGCCAGCCTCGGCGGGCTGGTGGCCTCAGCGCGGCTGATCCTGCGAGGCTTGATGATCGCGGTGATCATCGTGGTCTTCCTCGCCAACGGCCTCGCTACGTGGGGGACCGTGCTGTGGGCGATCGTGATCGGTATCACGTTGTGGCTGATCATCGACGTGCTCGCCGCGGCGAAGTCAGCCGAGCGGCCGGCGGCGGCGGCCGTACCGGTCGATGCCTGATCTTCCCTCGATCCCCGCCCGCCCGGGACCTGCGGCTCAGGGACTCGGTGATCGAGGTTAAGGAGACGAGCTGACCAGCGACTCTCGCCCGCTGACCGAGCTTGTCCGCACCAGCGGCTTCCGTCACCTGCTCGCGGTCCGGATGACCGGCCAGGTGGCCGACGGCTGCTTCCAGGCCGCGTTGGCGTCCTTCGTCTTCTTCTCCCCCGAACGCCAGACCTCGGCGGTACGGGTGGCCTTGGCCTTTGCCGTCATCCTGCTGCCGTACTCACTGATCGGGCCATTCGCCGGCGTCCTGCTGGACCGGTGGAGCCGACAACAAGTGCTGCTCTTTGCGAACCTGGTGAGGGCGGGCGGCTGCCTGGTCGTTGCCAGCCTCGTGCTGTCGGGCCGCGACGACGCCGTCTTCCTCGGCGGAGCGCTCGCCGTGATCGGAGTGAACCGCTTCATCTTGTCTGGGCTGGCGGCTTCGTTGCCGCACGTCGTACCGAGCGGATCGCTCGTCACCGGCAACGCGGTCTCCACCACGGCCGGAACGCTGTCCACGGTCACGGGCGTAGGCCTCGGGATCGGGCTCCGCGCCCTGGCCGGGTCTGAGGACTCGGGGGTCGCGGCTGTCGTGGTGGCTGCCGCGTTCGGGTACGTCCTTGCCGGCACGCTGGCCGCGCTCTTGTTGCAGCGACGTCAGCTCGGTCCGGACCTGGAAGACGCACCGCCCGAAGTACGAGCGGCGGTCAGGTCCGTGTTTCGGGGATTCCTTGAAGGCGCCGCCCACCTGTGGTCGCGAGGCCCGGTGCGTGACGCGATCGGCGCGCTCGGGGCATTCCGGGTCGGCTGGGGGCTCATCACGGTGAGCGCGATCCTGTTGTTCCGGTCGACGTACAACGACGTGGCCGACCCAGATGCGGGGCTCGCCGACCTTGGGACAGCGTTCGTGTTCGGCGGGGTGGGGATCCTGTGCGCGGCCCTGGTGGCGCCTTCGCTCGCCCGACGGTTCGGTCCGGCGCGGGTTATCGCGTCCGCACTGCTCGTGGCGGCCGCGGGTGAGTTGGTGCTGGGGCTGGCGTTCACGTCCAACGCCTTACTCGCGTCCGCTGCACTGATCGCCGGCGCGGGGCAGGCGTTGAAGATCTGCGTCGACACGATCGTGCAGGCCGGGATCGAGGACACCTACCGTGGGCGGGTGTTCGCGGTGTACGACCTCGTATTCAACGTGGGGTTCGTCTCTGCGGGGATCGTGGCGGCCTTGCTGCTCCCCGCTGGGGGGAGGTCAGCGCTGGTCGTCAGCCTCGCCGTGGCGTGCTGGGCTGCTGGCGGTCTGACGTACGGCTGGCGCACTCGCCCCTCGATGCATGCTCCGCTTTCATGAGTCCCCAAAACCCCGCCAAGTAGGGAGGCAAGGGGTCCTTGCACCCACTACCGCGCTTGGTTCCAGGCGCGGAGCTCGGCTTCGGCGTCTTCGGGGCTCATCGGGCCGCGGTCCAGGCGCAGCTCGAGGAGATGGCGGTAGGCCTCGCCAACGATCCGGCCGGGCGGGACCTCGAGGATCGCCATGATCTGGTCGCCGTCGAGGTCGGGGCGAATCGCCGCCAGCTCTTCCTCGGAGGCGAGGCGGGCGATCCGCTCCTCCAATTCGTCGTAGGTCTTGGCCAGCGCCGCGGCCTTGCGCTTGTTGCGCGTCGTGCAATCAGCCCTGGTCAGCAGGTGCAGCCGGTCCACCAACGGACCGGCATCGCGGACGTAGCGGCGTACCGCCGCGTCGGTCCACTCACCGGTGCCGTACCCGTGGAAGCGCAGGTGCAGCTCGACCAGGCCGGACACCTCATCGATCAGGTCGTTGCTGAACCGCAGCGCCTGCATGCGTTTGCGGGTCAACTTGGCGCCGACGACCTCATGGTGGTGAAAGCTGACGCCACCCCCCTCTTCGAAACGGCGCGTCTTGGGCTTGCCGATGTCGTGCATCAGGGCTGCGAAGCGGAGCACGAAGTCCGCGCCGCCCTGCTCCAGAGCCATCGCCTGCTCGACAACGGTGAGGGTGTGCTCATAGACGTCCTTGTGCCGGTGATGCTCGTCGATCTCGAGCTTCAGCCGCGGCAACTCAGGCAGCACATGATCGGCGAGCCCGGTCTCCACGATCAACGCCAAACCGGCCCGCGGGTCGGGCGACATCATCAGCTTGACCAGCTCATCACGCACCCGTTCGGCGCTCACAATGGTGATCCGCTCAGCCATCGAAGTCATGGCCGCCACGACGTCTGGCGCCACCGAGAACCCGAGCTGAGCGGCGAACCGAGCGGCCCGCATCATGCGCAGCGGATCGTCGGAGAAGGAGTCCTCCGCTGTCCCGGGCGTGCGCAGCACCCCTCGGGCGAGATCGGCGAGACCCTCATGCGGGTCAACGAACGTGGTGCCGGGCAGCCGTACGGCCATCGCGTTGATCGTGAAGTCACGTCGCACCAAGTCGCCGTCGAGGGTGTCGCCGTACGTCACCTCCGGCTTGCGCGAGGTTCGGTCGTACGACTCCGCCCGATAGGTCGTGACCTCGATGGTGAAGTCGTTCTTGAGCGCCCCGACGGTCCCGAAGGCAATGCCCACGTCCCACTGGGAGTCGGCCCACCCGCGAAGCAGGCCCTGCACGACGTCCGGATGGGCATCGGTCGTGAAGTCCAGGTCGTTGCCGAGGCGGCCGAGCAGAGCATCGCGGACACTGCCACCCACGAGAGCCAGGTGGTGCCCGGCCGCCTCGAAGCGACGAGCCAACTCATCAGCAACCGGAGCGACCCGCAGGAGCTCGCGCACCGCCCGACGTTGTGCCTCAGACAGGGCATCCGCGGGACGTGCGTCGGGACGCGCCGAGGGGCGATCATCGGCCGGGGGCATCCCCCCAGTCTAGGAAGGGCTGGCTACCCTGGCTGACATGGCCGACCGCGCACGACCAGCGCCGCAGCCGCCACGCCAACCCCGCCCGCGACCGCGCCTGCGGACGGTCGAAGAGGTGTCGGCCGGCGGGCTGGTGGTGGACCGGCACACCACCGAGGTGCCGCGAGCCGCGCTGATCGCGCGCCTGGACCGGCGAGGCCGGCTCATCTGGTCGCTTCCGAAGGGACACCTCGAGGAGGGCGAGACCGCCGAGGACGCGGCGGTTCGCGAGGTGCAAGAGGAGACCGGGATCCTTGGTCGGGTCCTGGCCCCGCTGGGCACCATCGACTTCTGGTTCGTGGCCGAGGACCGTCGGGTCCACAAGACCGTCCATCATCATCTCCTCGAAGCGATCAGCGGCGACCTCAGTGACGAGGACATCGAGGTTGCCGAGGTCGCGTGGGTGCCGCTCACCGAGATCGCGAGCCGCCTGGCCTACGCCGACGAGCGGGCGCTGATCGGAAAAGCCCTCGAGCTGCTCAGCGAGAGCGCGTGAGCCGAAGGGCGGTGGGCACAGGGAGTCGGATCCGCACGGTGACGGCGGTTCTCGGCCTCGCCTGCCTCACGACGCTGGTCGGAAACGGGGCTGCAGGTGGCCTCCCACGCACAGCAGCCGACGCGGCCGACCTTCGGATCACGATCACGACGCTCTCACCGACCCTCCTGGATCCGGACGGCACGTTGCTGATCACCGCCCGGGTCGTCAACGCCTCCGACCAAACCCTGCGGCAAGTCGGTGCTCGGCTGCGCGTTGGTGCCGAGGCCTTCGGCTCCCGCGCCGAACTCTCCGAGTTCTCCGGCGGGTCCGGTGAGTTGGGAACCGTGCCCGCCGCCTCCTTGGTCGACGTCGCGCCCGAACTGCCCCCGGGTGGCGAAGTCGAGGTCCGGATGGCCGTGCCGGCCCAGGATCTGGGCCTGGTCGGCGGGTTTGGGGTCCATCCCCTCACCTTGGAGCTGCGAGTGGACGAGCCGACCGGCGAGCGGCGAACAGCCGGGGCGGTGCGCACCTCGATCGTCAGCTCAGGAGGCAACGGCTCAGGAAGGGCTGGGGTCCCCACCGTCCGGCTCGCCTTGGTGTGGCCGTTGGTCGGCACCCCCGGTCGGAACCCCGACGGCCTCCTGTCGACCGACGCAGCCACTGCTCTCGCCGCCTCAGTTCGACCGACCGGACGATTGGGGACCCTGCTCGCCGCAGGAACCGGTCAGCCAGTGAGCTGGTTCGTCGACGGCGCGCTCCTTGAAGACATTCGTTCGCTCAGCACCGGAAACGGTCTCCCCCAAGACCTCCAACCGGACCCGCTCGCGGGTGCCTGGTTGACCAGCCTGGCGCAGGAATCAGCTCGGGCCGAGACCGACTTCGCGGCGCTGCCGTACGCCGACCCCGACCTGGTCGCCGTCCAACGAGCCGGGCTGCAGAGCGACCTGCTCCGGGCGGCGGCCCTGGGGGCGGAGACGGTTTCGCTTGCCCTGAACGCCGAGGTGCAGCAGGCGCCACCCTGGCCGGGCAGTGGTGTGGCCAACAAGCCAACCCTGGAGATGCTTCAGGGCAAAGACTTCGACGCGAACAGGGTCATCCTGACCTCGGCTTTTTTGCAGCCACAGCCACAGTTCGCTGGGACGCCGGATGCGCTCGCGGACCTCGAAGGCCAGCCCGATCTCGGCCTGGTCACCTCGGATGCGACGATCTCAGCGCTGGTTGGAGCCGGCCCGGACAAGGCCGGCGGTCTTGTTCTCGCCTCCCAGCGCCTCCTTGCCGAAACCGCGATGGTGGCCGCCGAGCGCCCCAACGACCCGCGCAGCCTGGTCGTCACCCCCCCGAGGCGCTGGAATCCCCCGACGGCCTGGGCTCTGGCCGTGCGGGGATTCCAGGCCCCTTGGCTCAAGCCAGTCACGCTGGCCGAACTGGAGGCTGACCCCGGGGATGCCCCTCCCGCTACCCCCAAGCCGTACTCCGACGCGGCCAAAGCCGCCGAGGTTTCCCCGGCCCAACTCGCAGCTGTCACCGACGCCCGGACGCGCCTGACGCGCTTCTCGGCTGTCGTCGCCGACCCGGCGGCGTTCCTCGCCACCTACGACCCAGCGCTGCTGAGCGCGCAGTCCCTTGCCTGGCGGGGCAAGGGCCGAGCAGCCGGCCGCACCTACACAGCCGAGCTCACGAACGACGTTCGGGCCACGGTGACCGCCGTGCGGCTCAAGCCGCGGGGTTCGGTGACGCTGTCCAGCCGCGCCGGGATCATCCCGCTCGCGGTTCAGAACAGCCTGGACCAAGAAGTCCGGGTGCGGGTGCGGGTGACATCAACCCCGGCCGTTCGGCTCCAAAGCGCGGCGACAGAAGTGATCACGATCCCCGCAGGGCGTACGGCTTCGGTCGACGTGGCTGCCGAGGCAACAGCCGACGCGACCTTCCCCGTCGTTGCGGTGCTGCTCACCGAAGCCGGTGAACCCTTCGGCAAACCCGTGACGTTCACCGTGCGCGCCACCGGCTATGGCCAAGTCGCCCGGATCGTCGTCGGCAGTGCTCTGATCCTGCTGGCCGCAACTGTGGTCATGCGGGTGGCTCGCAGGATTCGGCTGGCGCAGAGCGGTTCCGCGGCGAGTGGCACGGCACTCACCCTCGAGGATGAGACCCTCGACCCGTGAGTGAGGACGGAACTGCGGGTCCGGGCAGCACCGTCGGACCGGAACAGGACCCGCAGGCAGGCAGTCAGGCTGACGCCGTGGCCGCAGCCGGGGTTGAGGCTGGCGTCCTGCGCTCCAGTGGAGGCATGGCGGTCGGCACCATCGTCTCCAGGATCACCGGAGTGCTCCGTGATGTTCTGATCAGCGCCGCCCTCGGGGTGGGCGTCCTTGCCGACACGTTCACGACGGCCAACACCATCCCCAACATCATCTACATCCTGGCCGTGGGGGGGGCCCTCAACGCGGTCTTCGTGCCGCAGCTCGTCCGGCACGCGCGGGCCGACTCCGACGGAGGTGACGGCTACGCCGACCGGCTGCTTACTCTGGTCGGCCTGGTCCTGATCGGCGTGACCCTGCTCGCCGTCGCGCTGGCCCCTTGGATCATCGGACTCTATGCCCGGTCCTTTTCGGCGGGCGACCTCGAGGTCTCGACGGCCTTTGCGCGCTATTGCCTGCCGCAGATCCTCTTCTACGGCGTCTTCACGATGCTCACGCAGGTCCTCAACAGTCGCGGCTCCTTCGCCGCACCGGCCTACGCCCCAGTGGTCAACAACCTCGTCATGTCCAGCGCTGCGCTGTTGTTCTTGAAGTCGGCAGGCCTCAACCCCACAACCTCGACCATCACCTCATCCGAGATTGCCTTGCTCGGGATCGGCGCCACGCTCGGGGTTGCGCTGCAAGCCGCAGTGCTCATCCCCTTTGCCTGGCGCGTGGGCTATCACTGGCGGCCCCGTTTCGACTTCCGCGGGCACGGACTCGGGCATGCCTGGCGGCTGGCTCGATGGACCATCGCCTTCGTCGCGGTGAACCAGGTGACCTACCTCGTCATCGTCAACCTGGCCAACGCAGCCAACATCGCCGCCCAAGCCGGCGGCGGGACCTCGGTGGGGCTCACGAGCTACACGCGCGCGCACCTGCTCTTCATCCTCCCGCACAGCGTGGTGACCGTGTCCCTCGCTGCCGCTCTGCTCCCCAGGATGTCGGCATCAGCCCATGCCGGCGACGCGCGGGCAGTGGCGGGCGACGTCGCGCGGGGGCTCCGTACGGCTGCCGCTTTCGTCGTCCCCACGGCAGCGGCCTTCCTCGTGTTCGGTCCGCGCATCGCCCAGGTCCTCACGGCCTATGGCAGCACCTCGCAGCCGGAGGCCGCGCAGATCGGCGTCGTGGTCCAGATGTTTGCTCTCGGACTCGTGCCCTTCACCGTGTTCTATCTGTCCCTGCGCGGCTACTTCGCCTTTGAGGACACCAAGACGCCGTTCTGGCTCAATGTGGTCCTCAACGGATTGAATGCGACCTTCGCGCTCGGGCTCTACGTTCTCGTCCCGGCATCCTTCAAGGTCCCCGCGCTCGCCCTGGGCTACTCACTTGCCTATCTGTTCACCTCAGTCCTCACGTGGCGCCGGCTCGGGCGGCGGCTCGGCGGGCTGGACACTCGACAGACCCTGCGGACCCTCGTCCGGCTGGTCTTGGCCTCGGCTGTCGCCTGCGTCCCTGCCTATGCAGTAGCTGGGGCGATGACTTCCGCATTCGGCACGACCAATGGGGCGTCCTTCGTCCAGGTGGTCACCGGGCTCGCCGTCGGAGGCGCAACCTTTGTGTGGTTGGCGCTTCGGATGCGAGTCACCGAAGTGAACGAGTTGCTGGCCATCCTCGCCGGTCGAGTCGGGCGGCACTGACCTAACGGCGGCTCAAGCCAGGCCGCTCTTACGCCGACATCTCCCTCATGAACGCCCTCCGTTCGGAGCGCGGCAGTGTCGCTCTTGGCGGGCTGACCAAGCTCCTGCTGCTCCTCGGCCTCGTCGGGGTGCTCGTGTACGACGGAGTCTCGATCGCCTACCACCGCGTCTCCGCTGCGGACCATGGCGCGTCTGCTGCCGACGTCGCCGGGGAAACCTGGCGCCAGACCCAAGACGCACAAGCAGCCTACGAGGCCGCCCAAGCCACCCTGAGCACAACCGGTGAGGTCATCATCCCCCAGAGCTTTTCCATTGACCCCTCCACCGACACGGTCCGGTTCACGCTCACGACGACGGCAAAGACCCTGGCTGCCTACCGGCTGTCGATCACCCGGGGACTGACCGAGATCGAGGCGACGATCGAAACCAGCTCCGTGGCTCCGAGTACCTGAGTCGACCCGCCCCATGCCTCTCATGCACGACCGTTTCCGGACAAGAGCCTTGCCCGGGGCAGCAATCCTGCTCGCCGCCCTGATGCTGTCACTCGTTGGAACCCCGGTTCAGGCAGAACCTGACGGGATCCAAGCGGCCAAGGCCAAAGCCAAGAAGCTCGCGGCCCAAGTCAGCGAACTCGAAGAGCAGGTCGAGATGGCCGGCGAGCAGCTCGCCGGGGCGCAGGACGAGCTTGGCCGACTGGTCTCCCAAGAGCTGACGGCAAAAAACACCCTCGCGGATCTCTCGACAGCCGCGCAGCGAAGCCGGGCGGCTACGAATGAACGGGTGCGGGCGCTGTACATGAGTGGTGGGCAAACCGGGCTGTACGCCACCGTGCTCGACGGCGGCTCCCTGGTCGACGTGCTCGCCCGGATGGATTCCGTCGATCGCGTGCTCGACAGGGACCGAGGCTCGGCGGAAGTTGACGCCGATGCCGTCGCGGACGCGGCCCGGCTGCAGCTCGAGCTCACCGCGCTCTCCGAGCGCCAGACCGAGCTCGAAGCGACTGCTCGCATCGCCGAGGACGAGATCCAATCCCTGCTCGCCGCCCACCAAAGTGCCCTCGATGACGCCGGGGCCACGGTGCGGAAACTCACCGAGGAGTGGCGTGCAGCGCAGGCCCGGGCGGCCGCTGAGCGAGCCGCCGTGCAGCTCGGCGCGAGTGGGCCGCTTCCGACCCAGCTTCCGTCGGAGGCCACCGCCGCTGGGGTGGCCCTGAGAGCCGCTGACAGCGTCCGCGGAGTTCCGTACGTCTATGCCGCCAACGGTCCGGACAGCTTCGACTGCAGCGGGCTCACCCGCTGGGCGTACGCCCTGGCCGGCGTCGGGCTCCCGCGTACCTCGCGCCAGCAATGGACCGTTGGTCCGCACCCGGCGCTAGCCGATCTTCAGCCCGGTGACCTGCTCTTCTGGGCGAACAACGTCAACGACCCGACCACCATCCACCACGTCGCCCTTTATGTCGGGGCCGGGTGGATGATCCACGCCCCGCACACCGGGGACGTCGTCCGCTACGCGAGGGTCTACCTCGACGGGTACATCGGCGCCACGCGACCGACGACCTGACCGACGACGCGGGCGCGACCCAGCCACTCGCCTACGCTCGACCAGTGCCCACTGACCGCTACGTCCTGGAGGACCGGGTCGTCTCCGGGGATCAGTGGTCCAGCTGGCGGGCCACCGACACCGTGCTTCGACGCCATGTGGGTGTCCTGGTCGTGACGGCCGAGCACCCTCGACGCGCACAAACTGCGGACCGCGCAAGACAGGCCGCCTGCGTCACCGACGCCGGCCTCTTGCACATCTATGACGTGGTGGACCCAGGCGGCGGCGACTTGTTGGTGGTCAGCGAGTGGGCCTCCGGCGAAACCCTGGCTGACCGGCTCCTGGCTGGACCGCTTCCCGCAACCGAGTCATGCGCGCTGGGTCTGCGGGTGGCTCGAGCTCTGCACGTCGCTCATGCCGGGGGCGTACGGCACGGCTCCGTTGGCCTGGCCGACGTCTGGCTCACCGAGGACGGGCACCCGAAACTCGCCGGGCTTGCGACCACGGCCGCGCTCGAGCCGGGGGCCGCCGAGCCCCCCGATTCACCCGACTCGGCAGATTCCTGGGGTGCGTTGGCGGTGACCTACGCCGCGGTAACCGGGCGTTGGCCCAGTGCCGGCCGGAACGGCTCGGTCGTGCGGCCGCGACAGGTGCGCGCCGGGGTGCCAAAGGAGCTCGACCAAGCGCTCTCGACAGGGCTGGCGAACCCCCCGGACGACATCCACGACGTGGTGCTCAGCCTCGAACACGTCCTGGGCTGCCTGGGACGCCGTGCCGAAGACCGGTCCGCAGCTGATCACAGGGGCAGCAGCAGGACCACCCGCCGAGGGGCCACGACCCGGGTCGGCGTCCTCGCCATCGTTGCCGCACTGGCTGCGGCGGCCTGGGTCGGCTTTCTGCTGGTTCAGGACGACAGCGCCGATCAGGGGCGAGGCCGCGCGCCAGGCGGCTCTCCCTCGCCGACCTCCAGCGCCCTGCCGTCGCCATCAGCTCCTCCTGACCAGACCGGCCGAGTTCCGGTTCAGGCCGGGATTGACTTCGACCCTGGCGGCAACGGTCGGGAGAAGCCCGAACTGGTCCCTCTCGCCTTCGACGGCAACCTAGCAACTGCCTGGCGGACGGTTTCCTACGCGCAGGCCGACCTTGCACCCAAGCCAGGGGTCGGGGTGGTGTTCGACCTAGGCAGGATTGAGACCGTCGGCGCAGTCCGGCTCAACCTGGTCGGCGCTGGCACGACGCTCGAGGTCAGGGTCGCGCCGACTTTGAGGGCGGCCCCCGAGGACTTCACACCCTTTGGTTCGGCGATCAACGTGGGCGAGCTGGTCGCCTTGCGGGCTCCCGATCCGGTCCAGGCCAGGTACGTCCTGGTGTGGCTCACCGAACTGCCTGCCGACGGGACGACCTATCGAGGAGGGATCATCGAGATCACCGTCGCCCGAGCTTGATCTTCAGCGAGCCCGATCTTGATGACAGCAGTGGACGGCTCGGCATCCCTGGGCTGCGGTGTCACACCGCGTAGGCTCGCTCGTCGTGACCGGGGCTGCGGACGAGGCGACTCTCGGCGTCGCTCGTGATGATCGGGCTTTGCTCGCCGCCCACGTCACCGGGGATCCCACGGCCTTCGCTGAGCTGGTGCGCCGTCACCAGAGTCGACTGTGGGCCGTCGCGCTACGGACCACCGGCAATCGCGAGGATGCAGCCGACGCAGTCCAAGAAGCGCTGGTCTCGGCCTATCGCAACGCAGCTTCCTACCGAGGCGAGGCGGCAGTCACCACGTGGCTGCACCGCATCGTCGTGAACGCGAGCCTGGACCTGTTGAGGCGGCAGGCCGCACGCCCCGCCGTGCCCCTTCCTGAGGATGCCGAGCGGATCCCCGCTCAAGGCGACGCCATGGCCGCGCGCGAAACCTCGCTGGTCATTCAGGACGCTCTCGCTACCCTTCCGCCCGAACAGCGAGCAGCCCTGGTCCTCGTTGACGTGCAGGGCTACTCCGTCGATGACGCCGCGCGAGTCCTGGACTGCGCTCCCGGCACCGTCAAGAGCAGGTGTTTTCGGGGGCGGGCCCGGCTTGCACCGCTGCTCGCCCATCTTCGGCAGCCAACCGACGGGAACCAGCCGGGCGGGGGCCACGTCCCACCGCCAGACGTTCCCGATGGACCGCCCGAGCAACGCACCGGAGGAGGTGGCCGCAGATGACCGACGACGCTGACTCCGAACAGCTCGACGCGCCATTGATCGACCCCCTCGACGATGCTGCGATCAGCGCTCTTTTGGCCGGCCTGCCCGAGGTGTCGATGCCCGTCGACGTCTCGGACCGGATCGCTGCAGCGCTCGCGGCGGAACTCCCCCTGTCCGGGCCTGTCCCGGCGTGGGCCGCGAGCGGTGCCACCAACGTCAGCGTCTTGCCCTCCGCCCGTGAACGCCAGGCGCGCACCGCCCGCCGTTCACGCGTCCTCTCCAGTGCCGCGGCGGTAGTCCTCGTCTTCGGCGCCGTCGTTGTCGGCACCCAGTTCTTCGACGGATCCGGTGGCGGTCCGGCAGACACCGCCGGCGGAGCAGCACCGACGTCCGAGGGCGGCGCCAAGGCTCAGACCGCGACCCTGTTGACCAATTCAGGCGCTGCCTACTCCAAGGCCGACCTCTCCACCCAGGTCACTGGCTTGGTCCAGGCGGCCAGCGCCCCGGGTGCCCCGCTGAGCGCGTGGGTGGAGAGCGAAGACAACGGCACCGATCCGGGAGTCTCCCCGACGCCGGATCCGGCCACTGGCGAGGTCGAATCCTTGGTGCGTCGGGCACCGCGCACGACCAGCCCGCTCGCAACCTGCGTCACCAAGCTGGTCGATGGGACAACCGAGCGGCCTGTTGCCGTCGACGCCGGCACCTGGGAGGCCACCCCAGTGGCCGTCGTCGTCCTGCCGGGCGAGACCCCGAAGCGGGTCGATGTCTATGTCGTTACGGCGGGCTGCGGTGACCCCGCAGTGGTCGACGACTCCTTCTTGATCTACTACGCGGCCGTAGCCCGACCCTGAGCCATTCGGTTCAGTGCAGTCCCCAGGGCTGCCCCCAGTGCTGTCCGTCCAGAGGCTGGAATGCCCGAGCCCTAGGCTGTGTTCCACGGATGGCAGCACGAATAGCAGCACGGATGGCCGGCAGCCCGGGGACGAGAGGACAGCAGTGAGCGACGAGATTCGCAACGTCATCATCATCGGGTCTGGCCCGGCGGGCTATACCGCCGCGATCTACGCGGCTCGCGCCAACCTTTCCCCGCTGGTCTTCGAGGGTTCAGTCACCGCCGGCGGCGCCCTCATGAACACCACCGATGTCGAAAACTTCCCCGGCTTCCCCGACGGGGTCATGGGCCCGGACCTGATGGACTCCCTCCGGGCGCAGGCTGAGCGCTTCGGCGCCGAGTTGATCACCGATGACATCACCGCTGTCGACCTAGCCGGCGACGTGAAGATCGTCACTGACGGCTCCGGCAACACCCACAGCGCCCACGCAGTCATCTTGGCGACCGGGTCTGGCTACCGCGAGCTCGGCCTGCCCGACGAAAAACGGCTCTCCGGGCGGGGCGTCTCATGGTGTGCCACGTGCGACGGTTTCTTCTTCAAAGGCCAGCACATCGTCGTCGTAGGTGGTGGCGATACAGCACTCGAAGAGGCCACGTTCCTTACCCGGTTCGCCGAGACGGTGACCCTGGTCCACCGTCGCGACGTCCTGCGCGCCTCCAAGGTCATGCAGGACCGAGCCTTCGCTAACGACAAGATCTCCTTCGCCTGGAACAGTGAGGTCGTCGCCATTCACGGTGAGGACAAGGTCAGCGGCGTACGACTGCGCGACACCCTCAGCGGCACCGAACGAGATCTGGCGGTGACCGGCGTCTTCGTTGCCATCGGCCACGACCCGCGGTCTGAGCTGTTGGCCGGCCAGGTCGACCTCGACGACGAAGGCTACGTCCTGGTCGAAGGTCGCACGCAAGCAACAAACCTCGCCGGCGTGTTCGCCTGCGGAGACCTTGTGGACCACGTCTACCGCCAGGCAGTCACCGCGGCGGGCACCGGCTGCGCAGCCTCCCTGGACGCTGAGCGGTTCCTCGCCGATCTCGAGGACGCCGCCACGGCCGGTTCGACCACGACCCACGCCGTTGCAGCAGGCGTCTGACTTGTCGGACGCGATACCTCTCACACCACTCCCTGCCCGACTCACCCATCCCCAAAGAGGAGACCCCCCGTGGGCGCCAACACCAAAGCCGTAACCGACGACTCATTCCTTGTCGATGTCCTGCAGAGCGACAAGCCGGTGCTCGTCGACTTCTGGGCCGAGTGGTGCGGACCGTGCCGTCAGGTTGCCCCCATCCTCGAGGAGATCGCCGGGGAGCACGCGGACAAGATCACCGTCGTCAAGCTGAACGTCGACGAGAACCCGCAGATCTCAGCGTCGTACGGCATTACGTCGATCCCCACCATGAGCGTGTTCTCCGGGGGCCAGGTGGTCAAGACCATCGTCGGAGCCAAGCCCAAGTCGGCCCTGCTGAAGGATCTGCACGACTACATCGGCTGAGCCGGTCGGGGACCGAGCCCTCGGACCCTGTTCCCTCGATGGTCTGTTGCGTACGATCCTCACGAACGGCCTCGGCTCGCCTGAGCCACGAGCGCACGAAAGGACTCCGGCGCGTGCAGCAGATCTACCGTCACGGCGACTCCGGCCCGGCAGTGGCCGAGATCCGTGGACGCCTGACACACCTGGGCGTGCTGCCGAACCTTGATCCCACTGCACCGGGCCGATCGCCCGCTGAGGCGCTCTTCGATGACGCGCTCGACGATGCCGTACGACACTTCCAGCAGCAACGGGGCACGAGCGTGGATGGCATCGTCGGGCCCCAGACGTGGCGTCTGTTGGATGAGGCGCGGTGGAGCCTCGGCGACCGCGTGCTCCACCAGACCGTGGGCTACCCGCCTACGGGCGACGACGTCGCCGCCCTGCAACAGCGGCTGCTCGACATGGGCTTCGACTCCGGTCGGGTGGACGGGATCTTCGGTCGGCAGACTGACCGGGCCGTTCGTGACTTCCAGCGAAACGTCGGGTTGGTCGATGACGGGCTCTGCGGCCCGCAGACGCTGATGGCGTTGGACCGGCTGAGCCGAACTGTCACCGGCGGCGAGCCCCAGGCCCTGCGCGAGACCGAGCGAATCCGTCGGAGTGGCCCCACTCTCGTGGGCAAGATCGTGGTCATCGACCCCGGCCACGGTGGCGCTGATTCCGGACACTGCGGCGCCGGCCTGACCGAGGCGGTAGTGGCGGCCGACCTCGCGGCCCGCATCGAGGGCCGACTGGGCGCACTCGGCGTCACGGCTTATCTCACGCGCGGTCGGCTGGCCGAGGACGATCCCGGTCCAGATGAGTCAGCGCGCGCAGCCTTTGCCAACGCCGCGCGAGCCGACCTGGTGATCTCCTTGCACTCCGACGGTTCAGCTGAACCGGCCGCCAGCGGCCTGGCGACCTACTACTACGGCGTCGCTGGCGGTGGAGCGCACTCAGCTGTCGGGGAGACCTTTGCCGGACTGGTTCAGCGCGAGATCGTGGCCCGCACCGACTTGGTGGATTGCCGGACGCATGGCAAGACCTGGGACCTGCTGCGGCGCACCCGGATGCCGGCCGTCCGCATCGAACTCGGCTATCTCACCCATCCGGGAGACTCGGCTCGGCTCGCGGACCCCGCTTTCCGCGACACCGTCGCCGAGGCTGTCACGGTTGCGGTCCAACGGTTGTACTTGACCTCCGACGACGACCACCCGACCGGTGTGCTGCGGCTACCCGAGCTCGTCAGTTGAACCTGGGCTGAGCCCGATCCAGCTGAGCCCGATCCAACGTGCAGCCGCTCACCCGTCCGACGGCGCCAAGGGCACAGCGTCCTCGACCGCGACCGAGGAATCCTCAGCCGGCGGCGGCGCGACATAGATCGGGACCGGTGTGGCGGGCAACCGCCGCCGCGGAGCAAGCAGGCCGAGCACGAAGGCGCCGACGGCCGCCGCCAAGACCCCGAGCACCACCCACCGAAGGACGCGCATGATGCCTCCTCACAGCCTGGAGTTCGTGATCCGGACCCCGAGTACGGCATCGTAGAGCCATGGGACCAGCCCGGCGCGGCAGCCGCCTCGACCCGTGGGTCGACTCCTATGCCGCCCGAACTCACGGCATGACGGCGTCGGAGGTCCGCGCCCTGTTCGCGGTCGCTTCCCGCCCCGAAGTCGTGTCGTTGGCCGGCGGGATGCCCTACGTCGCCGCTCTCCCCCTCGAGATCGTCGCCGAGACCGTCCAGCGGCTCATCCGGGAGCGCGGGGAGCAGGCTCTGCAGTACGGCTCCGGCCAGGGTGATGTGGGGCTGCGCGAGCAGATCACCGCTGAGGTGCTTCCCACGGTCGGTGTGCACGCGCACCCCGATGACGTCGTCGTGACCGTAGGGTCCCAGCAGGCACTGGACCTGGTGACCCGGGTGTTCTGCGACCCGGGTGACGTGGTGCTCGCTGAGGCCCCGTCCTATGTCGGGGCGCTCTCAACGTTCGCCGCTTACGAAGTCGACGTTGTCCACGTCGCGATGGACGACGAGGGCTTGGTCCCTCAGGCGTTGGCCGCGGCGCTTGAAGCCCTCGCGGCATCCGGTCGCCGAGTGAAGTTTCTTTACACAGTGCCGAGCTACCACAACCCGGCCGGGGTGACGCAAGGGCCGTTGCGGCGTCAAGAGATTCTCAAGATCGCACAGCGGGCCGGCTTGCTCGTTCTCGAGGATGACCCCTACGGCTTGCTCGGCTTCGAGGGAGTGGTCCCGCAAGCCTTGCGGGCCACGGACGCGGAGGGAGTCATTTACCTCGGGTCTTTCTCCAAGATCTTGGCGGCCGGCCTACGGGTCGGCTACGCGGTCGCCCCGCACGGGGTCCGGGAGAAGCTCGTCCTGGCCGCTGAGGCCTCGGTCCTGTGCCCCTCCGCCTATAGCCAGCTGACCGTCTCGACCTACCTCGCCACCGAACCCTGGCTGGACCAGGTCAAGATCTTCCGGGAGATCTATCGGGAGCGGCGTGACAGCCTGCTCGGCGCGCTCGAGGCCATGATGCCGGAGGGCGCGACCTGGACCCGGCCGACGGGCGGCTTCTACTCCTGGGTGACCCTTCCCGAGGGGCTGGATGCCGGGGCGATGCTGCCGCGCGCCGTCACCGCGCGGGTGGCCTACGTACCCGGCAGTGCGTTCTACGCCGGCGCCGCCAAGACCGAGGCGCAAGCGCGTGGGGCGTTACGCCTGTCCTACTGCTACCCCGAACCCGAACGGATCCGTGAGGGCGTACGCCGGCTCGCGGCCGTGATCGAGGAGGAGCTCGAGCTGACCAGAACCTTCGGCGCCACAACGCCGCACGGCCGCTCCTCACTCGGTGACTCCCCCGGGCCGGACCTCGCATGAGCACCAGATCACGCATGCATCAAGGGTCTGGTGCAGGTCCCACGGTCGCGGTCATCGCCGGCGGGCTCTCCCATGAGCGTGAGGTCTCGGTGCGCTCCGGACGGCGGGTCGCTGAGGCCCTGCGCGGAGCCGGGCTGGAGGTCCGGGTACTCGACGCCGACGCAGCGCTGTTGCCGGCGCTCATGGCGGATCCACCGGACGTGGTGGTTCCCCTCCTGCACGGCCAGGCCGGCGAGGACGGAGCTATCCGCGACGTCTTAGAACTGATCGGCATCCCTTATGTCGGGTCACGTCCGCAACCCTGTCGTGGAACCTTTGACAAGCCGGTCGCCAAGTCCACCGTCGCCGCCAGGGGGGTTGCCGTGCCGGCTGGTGTGGTGCTTCCGCACGCCACGTTTCGTGAGTTGGGAGCCGGTGCCGTCCTCGAGGCTTTGGTGGCCCGGCTCAAGCTTCCCCTGATGGTCAAACCCTCCCGCGGAGGGTCAGCCTTGGGTGCCTCCGTCGTCGACCGGGCGGAGGACCTGCCAGCCGCGATGGTCGCGGCCTTCGCCTATGCCGACACCGCCCTCGTCGAGACCCAGATCACTGGAGTCGAGGTTGCAGTGTCCGTGGTTGACCTCGGTCAGGGACCGATGGCCTTGCCTGCTGTCGAGGTGGTCCCAGACGGTGGCTTCTACGACTATGCCGCCCGCTATACCGCGGGCGCCACCGAGTTCTTCGCCCCCGCCCGGCTCAGTGCAACCGTTGCGGCTCAGTGTGCAGCCGTGGCACTGGAGGCCCATGCCGCCTTGGGCCTGCGCGACCTGTCCCGCTCAGACCTGATCGTCGACGCGGCCGGCACGCCGTGGTTCCTCGAGGCCAACGTCTCTCCCGGCATGACCGAGACCTCGTTGTTGCCGCAGGCGGTCGCCGCAGCGGGGCTGGACTTGGGGACGGTCTGTCGCACCTTGGTCGAGCAGGCCCTCAGACCCGGTCGATGACGCCGCTTTCGATGACCTTGCTTTCAATGACATTGACGATCCGGTCGAGGTCTTCCAGGCTCGCGAACTCAATCGTCACCACACCCTTCGTTCGGCCGAGTTGAACCCGCACCCGGGTCTCCAAACGGTCCGACAAACGGGCGGCAAGGTCCTCGAGACCGGGGGCCACCATCGTGCGCGGCGTGGCCCGCGCCGCTGTTGGCGTCGGATCACCACCGAGCGCGACGATCTCCTCCACCGCGCGTACCGAGAGCCCCTCGGCCACAATTCGCTGAGCCAGCCTGTCCTGGGCTTCGGGGCTTTCCAACCCCAACAGCGCTCTCGCGTGACCTGCTGACAGCACGCCGGCGGCGACTCTGCGTTGCACCTGGGGGGACAGCTTGAGCAGTCTGATGGTGTTGGAGATCTGCGGCCGAGATCGGCCGATCCGCTGGGCGAGCTCGTCGTGAGTGCAGCCGAAGTCTTTGAGCAGCTGGTCATAGGCCGCCGCCTCTTCGAGGGGGTTGAGCTGACTGCGATGGAGGTTCTCGAGCAGGGCGTCGCGCAGCATCGCGTCGTCTTCGGTCTCGCGGACGATTGCGGGGATCGTGTCGAGGCCGGCTGCCTGAGTCGCTCGCCAACGACGCTCGCCCATGACCAGCTCATACGCCCCTGGCCCGGTTGGCCGAACGACAACCGGCTGCAGCAGGCCGATCTCCTTGATGCTGTGCACGAGTTCGGCCAGCGCCTCTTCATCAAAGATTTGCCGGGGCTGGCGGGGATTGGGCTGGATCGACCCCACGGGTAGTTCGGCGAAGTGCGCCGCGGCCGCTCGCTCGAGCACAAAAGACGCAACAGGCGAGGAATCCTCCGAAACCCCGCTGGCTGGCACACGCGCCGACGAACCGTCATCCTCTGCAGGGGGCCCGCTCGGGATCAGGGCACCCAGTCCCCGACCGAGTCCGCCTCGTCGCGCGTTCACACCTGCTCCTCTCGTTGATGACCGGCCAGTTCGCGCGCGGCCTCGAGATAGGACAACGCTCCCGTGGACCCGGGGTCGTACGTGATCACCGTCTGGGCAAAGCTCGGCGCCTCGGACACCCGCACCGACCGCGGCACGGCGGTGGGGAGGACGACGTTACCGAAATGCATGCGGACCTCTTCGGCCACCTGGGCCGCGAGCTTGGTTCGCCCGTCGTACATCGTCAGCAGGATGGTCGACAGGTGCAGCGTGGGATTCAGATGAACCTTGATCAAGTCGATCGTACGGACGAGTTGCCCCAAACCCTCCAAGGCGTAGTACTCGCACTGGATCGGGATGAGTACCTCCTCACCGGCGACGAGCGCGTTCACGGTGAGCAGGCCCAATGAGGGTGGGCAGTCGATCAGCACGTAGTCCACCGGGCGACCGGCCAGGGCCTCCGCGACCAGATAGGCCCGCAGCGCCCGGTCGAGGCGCGTCTCTCGGGCGACGAGCGACACCAACTCGATCTCCGCTCCGGCCAGATCGATCGTGGCCGGGGCCACCCGCAGGCCTTGGAGGTCCGGGGAGTCCTGGACGACCGAGGAGAGGGGCAAACCGTCGACGAGGACCTCATAGATGCTCGGCGTACCGACCTGATGCGGAATCCCGAGGGCAGTCGACGCATTGCCCTGGGCGTCCAGGTCGAGGACGAGGACTACCAGGCCGTGCAGAGCCAGCGCCGCAGCCAGGTTGACGGCGCTCGTCGTCTTTCCCACGCCGCCCTTCTGGTTGGCCACCGTGATGATCCGGGTCTTGGGCGGACGGGGCAGCTCCCCGACTCGCCCCCCCATCACCCGCACGGCCGTCGCCGCCGCCTGCCCGATCGGGGTGTCTGCGTGGTCTGCGTGGTCTGCGTCAAAGGTTTCACGTGAAACCGCTCTTGCCTCAGTCACCGGGAGCGCCCCGACCCAAGCCGGATCCGGACGACCGTGGTCACCGGCTCGACCACGCCGTGTCCGACCTGCAGCACCTGAGCCTCCTCGATCCTCCAGCGGCTGAGCAGATCACCGGCCATCCGCAGTTCCTCGGCGGCCGAAGACCCCTTGATCGCAAGCAGCTCCCCGCCTGGTCTCAACAACGGCAACGTCCACCCGAGCAAACGGGTCAACGGGGCCACCGCGCGAGCGGTCACCACGTCGAAGTTTCGCTCTTGGGCCTGTTCAGCACGCTCACGAACGACCTCGACCGAGGACAGGCCCAGGTCGGCTACCACCTCGCGCAGGAAGTCTGCGCGCCGAAGCAGCGGTTCGACGAGCACGACCGACAGGTCCGGCCGAGCGATCGCCACGACGATACCGGGAAGTCCGGCCCCGCTGCCGACGTCACCCACAAGCGCGGATTCACCCAGGAGCGGCGCCAAGACCACGCAGTTCAGCAGATGTCGATCCCAGAGCCTGGGGACTTCGCGGGGTCCGAGCAGGCCGCGCTCGACGCCAGCGCCCGCGAGCCACTCGGCGTAACGCTGCGCCAGTGCGAGCCGGTCACCGAACGCCGCCGCCGCCGCGGCAGGCGGCAGAGCGAGGGCCGCCGCGGGACCCTGGCCTGCCGCCATCACGGGCAGCCCTGTTTCACGTGAAACAGCGCCTCAGACTCAGCGGGGAAGGACAACGACGTAGCGACCGGGCTCCACACCCTCGGACTCACTGGTGAGCCCGGCGGCAGCGACAGCGTCGTGCACGATCTTCCGCTCAAAGGGGGTCATCGGGACCAGCCGCACCGGTTCACCACTCGCGCGGGCGTCCTCGGCGGCCTTCGTGCCGCGCACCGTGAGCTCCTCACGCAGTCGGGCGCGGTGGCCCGCCACATCAAGCATCAAACGGCTCCGCTCGCCGGTCTCCCGGAGGACCGCGAGCCGGGTGAGTTCTTGGAGCGCGTCAAGGACCTCACCGTTCCGGCCCACCAACTCGGTGATATTCGTCCCGACAATCGAGACCATGGCGCGGTCTCCCTCGACATCCATGTCGATGTCACCGTCGAGGTCGGCGATGTCGAGCAAGCCCTCGAGGTAGTCCGCAGCGATGTCGCCCTCGTTCTCCAGGCGTTGTGCCGCTGATACGGCGGGGACAGCGGTGCGTTCCTCCGCCTCGGCGTCGTCGGATCCAGTCGCATCGGATTCAGTCGCATCGGATTCAGTCGGCTCAGTCAGCTCGTCCATAACGGTCGTCTCTTCAGTCACGGTTCGCTCCGGGGTCACGGGGTCTCCTCGTCGGGGGTACCGACGGTCTTGGGGGGATCAGGGGGATCAGGGGGATCAGGGCTCTCGACGGATGCCGCATCGCCGGAAGCGGCGGGGCTGCGACTGCCACCCTTGCGTTGGCTCTTGGACTGCCGCTTGGGTTGAGCGCGCACCACTGGAGGAGCAACCGGCACCTCAGGGACCGGGATCGGTTCGCCTCGGCTGATGGCCTTGGCCCGCTTGCGTAACTCCAGATCCTCCCAGGCTGCCGATCCTGGGGTGGGGTTGCGCCTGATCACCCAGAACTGCTGACCCATCGTCCAGACGTTGGTGGTCAGCCAGTAGATGAGGACACCAATCGGGAAGTTGATGCCGAAGACGGCGAACATGACCGGGAAGACGTACAGCAGGATCTTCTGCTGCTGCGCCATCGGGTTGTCCACGCCAACCGGCATGTTCTTGACCATCAGCTGGCGCTGAGTGATGAACGTCGACGCGGTCATCAACAAGATCATCGTCGCCGCAACGATCTTGACGTCGAGTTCGGTGGCTTTGGTGAACGTCTCGTAGATCGGCGCACCGAAGATCGTCGCCTGCCGCATCGACTCCACGTTGACCTGGGTCATCACCCCGACGGTGTTGCCCTTGGACACCTCGTTGAGCACGTGGAAGAGCGCGAAGAAGAACGGTGCTTGCACGATGATGGGCAAGCACGAGGACAGTGGGTTGGTTCCGGTGTCCTTGTAGAGCTTCATCATCTCTTCGGACTGCTTCTGCCGGTCGTCCTTGTACTTTTTCTGGATCTCCTTCATCTGCGGCTGCAGCTGTTGAAGTCCGCGCTGGGCCTTGATCTGCTTGACGAACAACGGGAAGAGCAGGATTCGGAGCACGACCACGAGACCGACGATGGACAATCCCCAGGCAGTACCGCTCGTGGGGGCAAAGATTTGACTCCACAGGTCGTGGAAGCGCAACAGCACCCACGAGACCGCGTTGTAGAGCGGGTTCAGTAGACCCACGGCTCAGGCTCCTCGAGAGTCTTGGTTGGAGGGGACGGGGTCGGGACCACCGGCAGCCCATGGGTGACACCGGAGCAGCCGTCGACCGCCGAGCCAGCTGCCGCGAAGCACGCCGTGCGCCGCGATCGCCTGATAGGCGTAGGCCGAGCAGGAGGGGTAATAGCGGCACGAGCTCGAGGTCCAGGGCGAGACCACCCGCTGGTAGGCCACGATGAGGGCCAAGAACGGTGCTCGCACCACTCGGGCGCCAAGGCTGGCGCGGCTGACCTCGACGATCGTGGCCTCGCTCATCTTCGCGCCCCGGGTCCCGGATGGGGACGGAGGTTGCGGCGATCAGTCGGCTCGGAGGTTCCTGTGAGCCCCTGGTCGAGCATTCGGTCGAGCACTCGGTCGAGGTCAGCGCCAAGCAGCTCCGAGCTGGCCGACGCCGCGGCGGGCTGGGCCCGAAGCACCAGGAGCGACCCAGACGCCAGACGCGACACCCTGGTCTGCATCTGATGACGCAAACGCCGGCTCACCTGATTGCGGGTCACCGCACCACCGACGGCCTTGGAGACGACCAGGCCGACTCGAGCCGGCTGCGTCGTTGCGGCCGTGGGGCTGAGCTGGAGATGAGCCACCACCGTAGGTCGCCCCGCACGACGCCCAGCACGAACCGCGCGACCAAAGTCGTCGCGGCGGGTCATGCGGTGCGGGGCGGGGAGCACGGACGGGCCGCGCTCGTCAGGCCGAGAGCTCCGAGCGGCCCTTGCGACGACGGTCGCCCAGGATCGCCCGGCCGGCGCGGGTCCGCATCCGCAGCCGGAAGCCGTGGGTTTTGGCCCGCCGACGGTTGTTCGGCTGATAGGTGCGCTTGCTCACTGGAGACTCCGGAATTCGGGAACGAACGGGGCTGAACGGGCCTTCGGCACGTAGGAAGGGATGGCCAGACTGGCGACCGACGGCTGCCACCGGACACCCGCGCGCGAGGCGCGACAGGCATACGACACCAGCCGTCAACCGAGACCGACGTGCCACGGTACGGCGGCACCCCGAGCACGGTCAAACCGTCGACGTCCGCAGCGCCCGCAATCGAGGGCCACAAACAGCCAGAAAGTAACCCCCCAGAGTGGCCCAACGACTCCCCCGGCAGGGCGCGACACGCCGAAGGCGTACGAGATTGGGCCAGGATCTGTGGACAACGGCTTGTCCGAACCCGACTCGGGTGACTAGGGTCACGGCTCCGGTAGCCGCACGAGACACCCACCATCAGCCGTACACACCCTGTGGACGACGGTGTGGATGAAACCCGTGTGAACGGATACCCGTGTGAACGGATACCCGTGTGGATGCACTTCCCCCGCCACGCAGATCGATGACACACGCTCACGCACCCTCGAAGGGGGCCCCACGGTGCAGCCGACCGTTCCATTCACCTCCGCCAGCACATCGTTGCTCGAGCCAGCCGATGGCGACGCTGCGCGCCCGCTCGTGGTCGACGAACCAACGAGCCCACAGGTAGAAGCACCCGAGGACCTCGCTGCGATCTGGACCCGCACCCTCGCCGGGCTGCAGGACGTCTCCGCCCAGCACAGCGCGTTCCTGCGCTTGACGCGTCCGATGGCCGTCGTTGGCGACGCGATCATCATCGCCGCGCCGAACGAGTTCGCCCGGGACGTCATCGAGAACCGCCTGCGCCCCACGCTGACCCGCGCCCTATCGATTGAGCTGGGCCGCGACGTGGCTATCGCGGTCACCGTTGATCCTGATGCTGCGGGCGGCGGGGCCCCTTCCGAGCGAGGCTCCCTCGAAGACCTCACCGACCAGGTCGCCGATGCCACCTTCGCCTACCAGCTTGATGCAGTCACCACCTTCCCCGGGGAACGTCGGCAGACCGACGTGCGCGAGAGCACGTCGCGCGCCCAGGAAGCCGGAGACATCTACGAACCAAGCGTCCGTCCCGGCGCTGGGCAGCCGAGCACGCGCCGTGACGCCGAGCAGAGCCGGCTCAACGACAAATACACCTTCGACACCTTCGTCATCGGCTCGAGCAACAGGTTCGCGCATGCGGCGGCCGTGGCGGTAGCCGAAGCGCCGGCCAAGGCATACAACCCGCTGTTCATCTACGGCGAGAGCGGACTCGGCAAGACTCACCTGCTGCACGCGATCGGGCACTACGCGCGCAGCCTCTACAACGGCTGCCGGGTGCGTTACGTGAGCTCAGAGGAGTTCACCAACGACTTCATCAACTCCATCCGCGACGACAAGGCGTCGGCGTTCCAGCGCCGCTACCGCGACGTCGACATCCTGCTGGTCGACGACATCCAGTTCTTCCAGGGCAAGGTGCAGACGCAGGAAGAGTTCTTCCATACCTTCAACACCCTCCACAACGCCAACAAGCAGATCGTCATCACCAGCGACGTACCGCCCAAGCAGTTGCCGGCCTTCGAGGACCGGATGCGCAGCAGGTTCGAGTGGGGTCTGATCACCGACGTCCAGCCTCCCGACCTCGAGACCCGCATCGCCATCCTCCGCAAGAAGGCCGCCCAGGAGCGGCTCTCGGCGCCGCCGGAGGTGCTGGAGTACATCGCAAGCAAGATCGCGACCAACATTCGCGAACTCGAGGGTGCGCTCATCCGGGTGACAGCCTTTGCCAGCCTCAACCGGCAGCCCGTCGACCTGGCCCTCGCCGAGGTCGTCCTGAAGGACCTCATCACCGACACATCCGGCCCCGAGATCACCTCGGCCACGATCATGGCCCAGACGGCGGCCTACTTCGGGCTGAGCATGGAGGACCTCTGTGGCTCCTCCCGCTCCCGGGTGCTCGTCACGGCCCGGCAGATCGCGATGTACCTGTGCCGCGAGCTCACGGACCTGTCCCTGCCCAAGATCGGCCAGCAGTTTGGTGGGCGCGACCACACGACGGTGATGCATGCCGACCGGAAGATTCGCACGCTGATGGCTGAACGCCGCAGCGTCTACAACCAGGTCACCGAGCTCACCAACCGGATCAAGTCCCAGGCCCGCGGATGACCCGCTCCGGCACCACGGTGAGACGTTGCACGGTGACCGGTTGCACGGTGAACAGTTGGCCAACACCGCCCTGGCACGCTGAGTCGCGCAGACAACGTTTTGGTGACCGTGGGTACACATCCTGGGGACAAACCTGGGGACAACCTCCCCAGGCTGCCCCCACGCCGGTGCAAAGCGGCACAGACGTGCTGCGGCCGACCGGCACCCGCTGGGCACCGCTGAAGTTGTCCGCAGGCCGTCCACAGTTCCGGTGGACGCACGCCAGCCCTTGACCTGCACTCATGCCGCTTATCCACAGTATCCACGCCCCCTATGACGACAGACGAAGGTCTCTATCAAGGGGACCAAGAACCAAACTCGGGAGTCAGACACCCTGGGGACGACCTCTTCGGGGGACTCACCGCATAGGCTCGTCCGACTTAGTCGGAACACGTGAAACTCGAGACCGAACACGAGAGAGGCTTAGCCGGTGCGTATCCGGGTCGAACGCGACACTCTTGCCGAAGCCGTGACCTGGACGGCGCGCAGCTTGCCGGCTCGTCCACCCGTCCCTGTGCTGGCCGGCCTACTCATCGAAGCTTCGGGCGACCACCTGACGTTGTCCTCCTTCGACTACGAAGTCAGTGGTCGGGTTGAGGTCGACGCCGTGGTCGAAGAAGCCGGCACGGTTTTGGTCTCCGGCCGCCTGCTTGCGGAGATCACCCGTGCGTTACCGGCCCGCCCGGTGACGATCACCACTGAGGGCACCAAGGTGCAGCTGGTTTGTGGGAGCGCAACGTTCTCGCTCCCCACGCTGCCGGTCGAGGAGTACCCGAGCCTTCCCGAGATGCCGTCGCAGAGCGGCACTCTCACCGGCAGCGCCTTCGCAGCAGCGGTGGCCCAGGTAGCCGTGGCGGCTGGGCGGGACGACACGCTCCCGGTGCTCACGGGGATCCGGTTGGAGATCGAGGGCGAAACTCTGACGTTGGCTGCGACTGACCGCTACCGGCTGGCGGTGCGAGAGATTCCCTGGACTCCTGAGGCCCCGGGTGCTGAAGCGGTGGCCCTGGTCCCCGCACGTACGCTCGCCGACACGGCAAAGTCCCTCGGCGCAGGTGAGACGGTCTCCCTCGCACTGGCTTCTGGGGCGATCGGCGAAGGCCTTCTGGGCATCGAGGGCGCCGGTCGCCGTACAACCACCCGGCTGCTGGACGGGGAGTTCCCCAAGTACCGCTCGCTGCTCCCCTCGGAGTCGTTGTCGGTGGCGACCATCGACACCGGGGCCTTCGTGGAGGCAGTCAAGCGGGTGTCGCTCGTCGCCGAGCGGAACACCCCGGTTCGCCTGTCCTTCACGGCCGGGGAGCTCCAGCTTGACGCTGGCACCGGCGAGGACGCCCAGGCCACCGAGACCGTCGAGGCCGAGCTGACCGGCGAAGCGATCACGATCGCGTTCAATCCCCAATTCCTGCTCGACGGCCTTGGCGCGATCGACGCCCCGATTGCGGTGCTGTCCTTCACGACGTCGACCAAGCCGGCGGTGCTGACCGGACGGTCAACCGACTCTGAGCCGAGCTCCGGCGAAGCCAGCTACCGCTACCTGTTGATGCCCGTCCGCCTCTCGGGCTGACGTGCACGTCGCTCACCTGTCGCTCACAGACTTCCGGTCCTATGCCGGGGTCGAGTTGCCGCTCGGTCCAGGAATCACGGGGTTGGTCGGCCCGAACGGGCAGGGCAAGACCAACCTGGTCGAAGCGATCGGCTACGCCGCGTCGCTGTCGAGCCACCGGGTCGCGGCAGATGCACCGCTCGTACGGCAGGGCGCGCAGCGCGCCGTCGTCAGGGTTTCCGTGGTTCGCGACGCCCGCCCGACCCTCGTCGAGGTCGAGATCAATCCGGGCAAGGCCAACCGGGCTCGGATCAACCGCTCACCGGTGCCGCGTCCCCGCGAAGTCTTGGGGTTGGTGCGCACCGTGTTGTTCGCCCCGGAGGACCTGGCGCTGGTCAAAGGAGACCCGAGCGAGCGACGAAGGTATCTCGACGATCTCCTCGTTGCTCGTTCGCCGCGGATGGCCGGTGTTCGCGCCGACTATGACCGAATCCTCAAGCAGCGCAACGCTTTGTTGAAGTCTGCTGGGATTGCGGCCCGCACCGGCCGGTCAGCTGAACTCTCCACCCTCGACGTGTGGGACACCCACCTGGCTGAGTCCGGGGGGGAGTTGCTGGCCGCCCGGATCGCGCTGGTCATGGACCTCGAGCCACTGGTAGCTAGGTCTTATGACCGGGTCGCTCCCGGGAGTGGAACAGCCAGCATCAGCTATCAGTCGGCGCTTGGTTCTGAAGCCGTACGCGTGCCTGACCGCACCCAGTTGGCCGCCGCCCTGGTGGAGGCGATGCAGGCCAGCCGCAAGGCCGAGCTGGAACGAGGAGTCTCCCTGGTCGGCCCGCACCGAGATGAGTTGCGACTCGATCTGGGTCCGATGCCCGCCAAAGGATTCGCCTCCCACGGTGAGTCGTGGTCCTTGGCCCTGGCCATGCGCCTGGCGGCCTATGACCTGCTCACCGGTGACGGGGGTGAGCCGGTGCTCATCCTCGACGACGTCTTCGCTGAGCTCGACACCTCGCGTCGCGATCGCCTCGCCGAACTGGTTGCCCCGGCCGAGCAGGTGCTCATCACCGCAGCCGTGGCAGCCGACGTGCCCGCGCTCCTGCGGGGCGTCCGCTTCGACGTCGCGGCGGGCGAGGTGCGCAGTGTCGCCTGAGCCTCCTCCGGCGTCCGACCCAACCCGTGCGTCCAACCAACCGAGGGTTATAGGCCACGGTGGGTCGGACGCTGGGGAGGCCAAAGGGGTCGACCTGGCGCGGGCGCTGCTGGCCCAGGCCAAGGCTGATGCACGGGCGAAGGGAGCCGGTCCGGGGCGGCCACAGACGGGGGGAGTGCAGACCGGCGCCGGACGTACGGCTGCCGCCAGACGCGCAGGAGCCAACACGCGTTCGGGCGCACACCCCGACGACCGCGATCCGCAGACGCTCTCGGTGACGATGAAGCGTCTGGTTGCCGAGCACGGCTGGGAGGACGACGTTGCAGTCGGGGGCGTGATGGGTCGGTGGCCGGAGATCGTGGGCGCCGACTTAGCCGCCCACTGCGAACCGGAGGGCTGGAGCGAGGGTGTCCTCACCGTCCGCACCGACTCCACGGCCTGGGCCACCCAGGTGCGGATGTTGGCCCCACAGGTGCTGCGCCGACTCGGCGAGGAGCTCGGGCACGGAACCGTCACCAGGATTGAGGTGCGTGGGCCTGGTGCCCCCTCGTGGGTCAAGGGCACCCGCACGGTGAAGGGCCGGGGTCCCCGGGATACCTACGGGTGAGCCGGTTTGCGGGAGTCCCTGAGAGCGCCGGAGGACCCCATCCCGCGTGGGGGGACATTCAACGCCCCCCGTTCGGCCGCTCAAACTATCCCCAGGGGCTCCTGGAGGCCCTTTCTGGTCGGTCCGAGGCACTAGACTCAAGTCTCCTCGGGCCGCCTGTCGGGCGGCCTGCTCCACGTCCCACTTTGAGGGAGCCCAGTGACCACCGCCTCCGATCAGCCGCCCGCGCCCGTTCTCGTCGGCGAGGCCGAGGTCGTTCCCGGTGCGGATGGGCCCAGCATCGCCGAGAGCGGGCACGTCGACGGCGCCTATGACGCGTCCTCCATCCAGGTGCTCGAGGGCCTCGACGCCGTCCGCAAGCGCCCCGGCATGTACATCGGCTCTACCGGTGCGCGGGGGCTGCACCACCTGGTCTACGAGGTCGTCGACAACTCCGTCGACGAGGCGCTGGCCGGTCACTGCGACCTCATTGACGTCACGATCCTTGCCGACGGCGGCGTACGCGTCGTCGACAATGGCCGTGGCATCCCCGTCGACGAGGTTGCTGGCGAGGGGCGCCCCGCGGTCGAGGTGGTCCTCACCGTGTTGCACGCAGGAGGCAAGTTCGGGGGCGGTGGCTACTCCGTCTCCGGAGGATTGCACGGCGTCGGGGTCTCGGTGGTCAATGCGCTGGCCCGCACCCTCGAGGTGGAGGTGCATCGGGATGGGTTCGCCTGGACCCAGTCCTACGACCGATCTCGCCCGGTTGCTCCGCTGGCCAAGGGCGGCCCTGCCGAGGCGACCGGCACGACCATCACGTTCTGGGCCGATCCCGACATCTTCGAGACCACCGACTACGACTTCGAGACCCTGTCGCGGCGGTTCCAGGAGATGGCGTTCCTCAACAAGGGTTTGCGGCTCAGCCTGCGCGACGAGCGGCCCGAGCACGAGGACACCTCCGACGATGCCGTCGGTGACACCTCGGAGCAGGTCGACGCCGAGGCCGAGGGTCGCCTCGACGGCGAGCAGGAAGCTGTTGAGGGCGCAGCCGTCCGCGACTTGATCCTCGAGGACGCCGCCCGGATCCGTGAAGTCAGCTATCGCTATGACGACGGACTCGTCGACTTCGTCAAGCACCTCAACGCCCGCAAGGGCGAGGCGCACCGCTCGATCATCGCCTTCGAGGCCGTAGCTGAATCATCTGAACGACCGGGTGCCCCGATGAGCCTCGAGGTCGCGATGCAGTGGAACACCTCGTTCTCGGAGTCGGTCTACACCTTCGCCAACACGATCAACACCCACGAGGGTGGCACCCACGAAGAGGGCTTCAGGGCGGCGCTGACCACGCTGGTCAACAAGTTCGCCCGCGACTGGGGGATCCTCAAAGAGAAGGACACCAACCTGGCCGGTGAGGACATTCGCGAGGGGCTGACCGCCATCGTGAGCATCAAGCTCGGGGAGCCACAGTTCGAGGGCCAGACCAAGACCAAGCTCGGCAACACTGAAGCGAAGGCGTTCGTCCAGAAGTTGGTCTTTGATCAGCTCGGCGGCTGGTTCGAAGCCAATCCCTCCGAAGGCAAGGACATCGCCCGCAAGTCCTCGGCCGCGGCGGCTGCCCGGATCGCCGCGCGTAAGGCTCGCGACCTCGCGCGCAATCGCAAAGGGCTGCTCGGTGGTGGTGGCCTCCCCGGCAAGTTGTCGGACTGCCAGTCGACCAACCCCGAAGAGTGCGAGGTCTTCATCGTGGAGGGCGATTCGGCTGGTGGCTCGGCCAAGGGTGGTCGCGACCCACGTACCCAGGCGATCCTTCCGATTCGCGGCAAGATCCTCAACGTCGAAAAGGCGCGCATCGACAAGGTGTTGGCCAACAACGAGGTCCAGGCGCTGATCTCTGCACTGGGCACCGGGATCCACGAGGACTTCGACCTCGACAAGCTCCGCTATCACAAGATCGTGTTGATGGCTGATGCCGACGTCGACGGCCAGCACATCCGCACCCTGCTGCTGACCTTCCTCTTCCGCTTCATGCGTCCACTCGTCGAGGTCGGCCACGTCTATCTCGCGCAGCCCCCGCTCTATCGGTTGCGCTGGTCCAACGCCGACCACGAATTCGTCTATAGCGATCGTGAGCGAGACGCGATGATGGCTGAGGGTCTTGAGGCTGGGCGCAAGCTGCCCAAGGAGAACCCGGTCCAGC
Organism: Actinomycetes bacterium; assembly: GCA_031430645.1. Lineage (GTDB taxonomy): Bacteria > Actinomycetota > Actinomycetes > DATJPE01 > DATJPE01 > JANPBY01. The sequence goes on along the minus strand of JANPBY010000080.1, from coordinate 38,207 downwards.
GCTACAAGGGGCTCGGGGAGATGAATGCCGACGAGCTGTGGGACACCACGATGGATCCGGCCCATCGGATCCTGCTCCAAGTGACCCTCGATGATGCGGTCCAGGCCGACGAGCTGTTCACCACCTTGATGGGCGAGGACGTCGAAGAGCGCCGCAAGTTCATCCAGCGCAACGCGCGCGATGTCCGCTTCCTTGACATCTAGTTCGACATCTAGTTCGCCCAAACCGGCCCCCGGCCGCTTGGCCCGCGCCAGCCGTACGACGAAAGGCATCTCGTGACCGACACCACCGACACCTTCGACCCAGGCCCCGGCGGCCGGATCGAGCCCGTCGAGCTCCAGTCGGAGATGAGCCGCTCCTATCTCGACTACGCGATGAGCGTCATCGTCGGTCGGGCGCTGCCCGACGTCCGTGATGGGCTCAAGCCGGTTCACCGTCGGGTGCTCTACGCGATGTATGACGGTGGCTACCGTCCCGATCGTGGCTTCAACAAATGCAGTCGTGTCGTCGGTGACGTGATGGGGCAGTACCACCCGCACGGTGACACCGCGATCTACGACGCGTTGGTACGTCTCACGCAACCCTGGTCGTTGCGCTACCCACTGGTCCAGGGTCAGGGCAACTTCGGCTCGCCCGGCAACGACCCGGCGGCTGCGATGCGCTACACCGAATGTCGGATGGCGCCCCTCGCCATGGAGATGGTGCGCGACATCGACGAGGACACCGTCGACTTCCAGGCCAACTACGACGGCAAGACCCAGGAACCGCTGATCCTGCCGAGTCGGTTCCCCAACCTGCTGGTCAACGGCAGCTCAGGCATCGCGGTCGGCATGGCCACCAACATCCCGCCGCACAACCTGCGCGAGGTCGCGGCCGGCGTTCAGTGGTCCCTCGACCACCCCGAGGCGACCTCCGAGGAACTACTCGAAGCCCTCATGGAGCGGATCAAGGGCCCTGACCTGCCCACAGGAGCGCTCATCGTTGGGCATCGAGGCATCGAGGACGCACAACGCACCGGGCGTGGGTCGATCACCATGCGGGCTGTCGTCGAGGTCGAAGAGATCCAGGGCCGCACCTGTCTGGTCGTCACCGAGCTGCCCTATCAGGTGAACCCCGACAATCTCGCCCTGAAGATCGCCGACCTGGTCAACGACGGCAAGGTGGGCGGGATCGCCGACATCCGCGATGACTCCTCCAGCCGTACGGGCCAGCGACTGGTCGTGGTGCTCAAGCGCGATGCGGTCGCCAAGGTCGTTCTCAACAACCTCTACAAGCACACCCAGCTGCAGGACAACTTCAGCGCCAACATGCTCGCGCTCGTCGATGGTGTGCCGCGCACGTTGAAGCTCAACGAGTTCGTCAAGCACTGGATCGTCCACCAGATGGAGGTCATCGAACGGCGCACCCGCTATCGACTTCGCAAGGCGGAGGAGCGCGCGCACATCCTGATCGCGCTGATCCGCGCGATCGACCGGATCGACGAGGTCATCGCTTTGATCAGGGCCAGTGAGTCGGCATCGGCCGCGCAGGGCGGCTTGATGGCGTTGCTCGAGATCGACGAGCTCCAAGCTCGCGCCATTCTCGACATGCAGTTGCGCAAGCTGGCCGCCCTCGAGCGCCAGGAGTTGCAGGCCGAAAACGACGAGCTGATGGCGCGGATCGCTAACTTCAACGACATCCTCGCGAGTGAGTCCCGACAGCGTTCGATCGTCGGTGACGAGCTGGCTGAGATCGTTGAGAAGTACGGCGATGCGCGCAAGACCCGCATCGTGCCGGCTGAGGGTGACATGTCCATGGAGGACCTCATCGCTGAGGAGGACGTCGTCGTCACGATCACCCGTGGTGGCTACGTCAAGCGGACGAAGGTCGACCTTTACCGCTCGCAGAAGCGGGGCGGCAAGGGCGTACGGGGTGCCGCGCTGAAGACCGATGACGTCGTCGACCACTTCTTCGTCACGACCACGCATGACTGGATCTTGTTCTTCACCAACAAGGGACGGGTCTATCGAGCCAAGGCCTACGAGCTCCCGGAGTCCGCGCGCGATGCGCGCGGGCAGCACGTCGCCAACCTGCTGGCCTTCCAACCAGAGGAGAAGATCGCCCAGGTTCTGGACCTCCGCGACTACGCCGTGGCGCCCTACCTCGTGCTCGGCACCCGCCTCGGCCTGGTCAAGAAGACCCGACTGGGCGACTACGACTCCCCGCGCTCCGGCGGACTGATCGCGGTCAACCTGCGCGACGACGACGAGCTGATTGCGGCCCGGTTGGTCAGCGAGACCGACGACCTGATCTTGGTGTCCCGCAAGGGACAGTCGGTCCGGTTCCACGCCACCGACGGGCAGTTGCGGCCGATGGGCCGAGCGACGTCGGGGGTCATCGGCATGCGGTTCCGCGAAGAGGACGAGTTGCTTGCGCTGGACGTCGTCCGAGAGGGAGCCGACCTGGTGACCTTCACCGATGGTGGGTTCTGGAAGCGCACTGCGCTGACCGAGTGGACGGCTAAGGGGCGCGGAGGCTTGGGCATGATTGCGATGAAGCTTCCCGAGCACCGCGGCTCTCTGGTGGGTGCGATGGTCGTCGATGAGGGTGATCAGGTGCTCGCGATCACTGAGAGCGGAGGCGTCATCCGCACGAAGGTGAGTGAGGGAGCCCTTCAGCGCCGGGCTCGCGACACGATGGGCGTTCGGTTGATGGCCCTGGGAGCCGGCGACTCCGTCGTCGGGGTTGCTCGCAACCCGGAGACCGACTCTGAGATCGACGCTGAGATCGACTCTGAGATCGAGGAAGCAGGCTCCGGCGACGCGCCGGAGGCCGTTCCGGCAGCGGATTCGGCCGGCTCAGGGGATCCTGGTGCTGGTCAGTCCGACGAGGCAGGTGAGGAGGGCGTGTGAGCGGAGACACTTCCACATCCGGGACCGGCCCCGTATCACGGGTTCCCACAGAGGCGAGCCGGGTGAGTTCGCGGGTGAGTTCGCGGGCAGACGCGGCGGCCACCACCGGTCCGGCTCAACGGACGTCGACCACCGCAGCAAAGCCTGCCCAGGCGACTGTCGCGCCTGCGCCACCTGGTGACGCGCTCGGTTCGGCCGCAGATGAGCCAACCGCACTTCGCCCGCCGCCGCCGGGGGCGGTCGTCACTGCTGCGCCGCAGGTTGGTGTCGGGATGGTCCGACGGGCGCGGTTGACGATCTCCCAGATTGACCCGTGGTCCGTCATGAAGATGAGCTTCTTGTTGTCCTTGGCCGGCGGGATCGTGCTCATCGTGGCTGTCTGGTTGCTCTGGTCTCTGCTGGTCAACGGCGACGTCTTCGTCTCCGTCGACCAGACCATCGGCGACATCGCCGGGTCCGGATCGACGATCTCGGTGGTCGAGGTCTTCTCTCTGCGGCGGGTCATGGGTATCGCTTTGATGCTCGCCGTGGTCCAGGTCGTGCTGGTGACCGCATTGGCGACGCTCGCGGCGTTCCTCTACAACCTGGCGGCCGGGCTCGTGGGTGGCTTCGAGGTCACCCTGTCCGAGGACGCCTGAACGGTTTTGTGGCCCCCCTCGGCGGTCGGGTACGCTGCCACGGCCAACGAGGGCCTATAGCTCAGACGGTTAGAGCGCTTCCCTGATAAGGAAGAGGTCGGAGGTTCAAGTCCTCCTAGGCCCACTCGACGTGTCGCCGCAAGCTCCCTCGAACGAAGGGTTAGACCGTGAAGAAACTCCTCGTCCTTGCCGCCGCCGCGGCTGCGGCCGGTGCTGTCGCCTGGAAGAAGCTGCAGGCCGACCAGGCCGAGCAAGATCTCTGGACCGAGGCGACCAGCGACGCCTCCCTCGACCTCCGCTGAGTGTGACGTAACGTACGCGACACGCCGCGTGTCGCGTACACAACGTCACACTCAGCGGGGTGGGGCTAGGTGAGGTCGCGGCGCTTGAACAGCCAGCCGCCGACCAGCAGCAGCACCAGCGCTAGCCCGCCGAGCACCAGACCGCCGTGCCAGTTCGTCAGCAAGAGTTGCCGACCCTGGCTGAAGGAGCCATCGGGCTGGAGTGACGGCTCGTTGGTGTAGATATAGAGGGTCAGGCCGCCCTTGTTGACCAACGCACCGGCATTGGCCGTCAGGAACCACTCCTGCCAGGCAGGTTTGACGTTGGCCATGATGAGTTCGGCGATGAAGTAGACGAAGCCGACGCCCAGCGCGGCCCCGGTGTTGCGGATCAAGTTGGCGATGCCGAACCCGATCAGCGACAGAAATACTGCAAGGAGCACAATCCGCCCCTGCTGGGCGAACAGGTCGCCCCAGAACTCATCCGGCACCGTGGTGGTGCCCTTGGTGGACCCGAAGAAGAGTCCGGCACCGATCATCACGACCTGGGCCAGCGCAGCGAGCGCAACGACGCCCACCACGAGGACGCCGATCTTGGTGAGAAAGACTTTGAGCCGACGAGGTTCCCAGAACAGCAGGGCCATCAGGGTCTTCTGCGACCATTCAGCCCCGATCCAGGTGGCCCCGATCAGGAAGCAGAAACAGGCCACCATCACGCCGATCCCGATAGTGAAGCCGGGTAGCTCGTCGCTCACAAGGAACGGCTGCTTATCGATGAAGTCTTCGGGATTTCCGAAGTTCTCCGCCGTGGCAGGGGGCCCACAGAACTGCTCGGGATCCTCCCCTGGGGGGACCTCGTTCTGGATGCACTGCTCGCGGTAGCCGTTTTGTTCGTCTACGAATCTCTGCAGTTGCGCCTTGCCCTGCTCGAGTTGCTCGGGCGAGGACTTGGCGTACTGCGTCGAGGCGATCACCAAGATGACGAGGTAGCCGACTGCGCCCAGGATGATCAGCCAGCGGATGAAGCGGCGGTGGGTGATCCGGCGGACCTCCGAGCGGATGAGCGATCCGGGGGTCGCCTCGTCCAGTTCCGGTGCCTCGGGAGCGAGCGTCGTCTCGTTGCTCATGCCGGGCTCCTTTCATCGCGACCCACTCCGGAGGTCAGCTCGAGGAACACGCTTTCCAAGTCGGCGGCCATCGGGCTCAGCTCACTGAGGTAGTGCCCGGCGTCGGCCAGGGTGCGAGTGATCGACGACGGATCGGCGACGTCGTGCACGGCCCAGGAGTCACCGAGGGAGGTGAGCCGGAAACCGGCGGACTCGAGCACCGCGTGCGCCCCCATCGGGTCGGCGACGCGGAGACGTACGTCTGCCGTCGTCGACGAGGCAGCCAGCACGTCGGACACCCGACCGTGGGCCACTCGCCGACCCCGGGCCAGGATCGTCACGTGGTCGCACACCTGCTGGACCTCGCCCAGCAGGTGGCTGGAGAGGAACACCGTGGTGTGCCCATCTGATCCGAGCTGCCGGAGCAGACCGCGGACGTCGACGATCCCTTGGGGATCGAGGCCGTTGCTGGGCTCATCGAGGATCAGCAGCCGCGGCTTCTTGAGCAGGGCGGCAGCGATCCCGAGGCGCTGTTTCATGCCCAGGGAGTAACTCTTGAACTTGTCGTCGGCGCGTTCGCGGAGGTCGACGATCTCCAGACACTCCTCGACCCGCGCGGCGGGAACGCCGGCCACATCGGCGAGCAGGCGCAGGTTGAGCCGCCCGGTGAAGTTCGGAAAGAACAGCGGGGTCTCCACGAGCGCACCTATGTGAGGGGTGACCTCCGGGAGCGCGTGCGGAACCGATCGGCCGAATAGCCGTAGGTCACCGCCGTCGGAGCCCACGAGCCCGAGCAGCATCCGGATGGTTGTGGTTTTGCCCGACCCGTTCGGGCCGAGGAAGCCGTGCACGCCGCCCTGCTCCACCACCAGGTCGAGGCCGTCGACGGCCTTCTCGGGTGGCTTCCGGAATCGGGCGTACGTCTTGTGGGCGCCGGTGACTTCGATGACCGTCATGGCGCTCACCCTCTCAGCCGCGGCCGGTCGGCACCTCGGGTTTCGGTGCGTGTCCTCCCGCGGGCTACCCTGGTCTCTCCCGAAAGGGGACGTAGCTCAATTGGCAGAGCACCGCCTTTGCAAGGCGGGGGTTAGGGGTTCGATTCCCCTCGTCTCCACAGGTTCCCCCGCAGCCCTGCGAGGGACTCGTGGTTGGATTCACCCCGCCCGCACGCCTTTCCTGGAAGTGAGCCCCACCCGTGGCCGAGAGCCTGTTCACCACCCTGCACACCAACTACGGCGACATCGAGATTGAGTTGTTCGAGAACCACGCGCCCAAGACGGTGCGCAACTTCGTCGAGCTGGCCACGGGGGAGAAGGAGTGGACCGACCCGCGCTCGGGTCAGCCCACAACGGTCAACCTCTATGACGGCACGGTCTTCCACCGGGTGATCAGCAACTTCATGATCCAAGGCGGTGACCCGCTCGGCACCGGCACCGGCGGGCCGGGCTACCGGTTCAATGACGAATTCCACCCCGAGCTCTCCTTCAACGAGCCGTACCTCTTGGCGATGGCCAACGCCGGCCCCCACACCAATGGCTCGCAGTTCTTCATCACCGTCGCCGCGACCTCGTGGCTGACCAACAAGCACACGATCTTCGGCAAGGTCACCAACGCCGACGGTCGCGCAGTCGTCGACACGATCGGTGCGGTCGAGACCGGCGCGCAGGACCGGCCCAAGAAGGACGTCATCATCGAGTCTGTGACCCTGGAGCGGCGCGAGGGCTGAGCAGCGCATTGCTGCTCAGCAAGGCGTCCATTCGATGACCGACACCCCTGAGGTCTCCGCCCCTCCCACGTGCTACCGCCATCCAGAGCGGGAGACCTACATCCGCTGCGCGCGGTGCGAGCGACCGATCTGTCCGGACTGCATGACCTCGGCGTCGGTGGGGTTCCAGTGTCCCGAGTGCATCAAGGAGGGCGCAGCGTCGGTCCGTGAGGTGCGGACTGTGGCGGGCGGCAAGGTCTCCTCGAGCGACGGGCTGGTCACCCGGATCATCGTCGCCGGCACCGTCGTGGTCTTCGTCCTGCAGCTCGTCACCGGTGGGGTCAACGGCACCGTGACCCGAGCGCTTGAGCTCATCGGCGTCGAGGTGGCCGCCGGGGAGTACTACCGGCTGGTGACGGTGATGGTGGTGCACGCGGGGATCTTGCACATCCTGCTCAACATGTATGCCCTGTGGGTGATGGGGCCGACCCTGGAGCGATGGCTCGGACGGATCCGGTTCGCGACGCTCTATCTGCTGGCCGGCTTCGCGGGAGGGGTCTCGTCCTACCTGTTCAACTCCCCGGTGCAGCCCTCGGTCGGGGCTTCGGGGGCGATCTTCGGGATCTTCGGAGCGATGCTCGTGGTGGCCCGCCGGATGAACTTCGACGTGCGTGGGCTCGCTGCGCTGATCGTCATCAACTTGGCGCTGCCGATCGTCATCCCGGGGACCATCGACTGGCGTGCACACCTCGGCGGTCTGGCGGCAGGTGCGGTCGTCGGGGCGATCTTCGCGTATCCGCCGGCGTCGGTACGGACCCCGGTGGCGGTGGTTGGCTGCCTCGCGGTGCTCCTCGGGTGCATGGTCCTCGTTGCGTGGCGGACTGCGCAGATCAAGGACAGCCCGAGGTACGGACCCATCGTCGAGCAGCTCCAGGACCCGAACACCGCGGGAGCTGCGCCCCGGCGGGCTACTCGCGAGTAACCTCGCCGTCATGCGCGATGCCGTGATCGTCGAAGCCGTTCGTACGCCCGTCGGTCGGCGGGGGGGTGTCCTGTCCGAAGTCCACCCGGTCGACCTCTCCGCGCACGTGTTGCGCGCCCTCGTCGAGCGAACCGGCCTCGAGCCCGAGGTGGTCGACGATGTCATCTGGGGCTGCGTCTCCCAGGTCGGTGAGCAGACCTTCAACGTCGGCCGCAGCGCGGTCCTTGCGGCCGGTTGGCCGGAGTCGGTCCCTGGGGTGACCATCGACCGGCAGTGCGGCTCGTCGCAACAGTCGGTGCACTTCGCCGCCGCCGGACTGATCAGCGGGCAGTACGACGTGGTCGTCGCCGGCGGCGTGGAGTCCATGTCGAGGGTGACCCTCGGCTCCTCGGCCACCGGGGGGATGCCCTTTGGTCAGACCGTGCTCGACCGCTACGCCGCGGAGTTGGCCGCGGCCGGCACGCCGTTCTTCAACCAGGGCGTGGGCGCGGAGCTGATCGCCGCCCAATGGACGTTGTCGCGCGAACAGCTCGACTCCTTTGCGCTTGAGTCCCATGAGCGGGCTGCGGCAGCCACGGACAGCGGCGCGTTCGAGGCGCAGATCGCGTCCGTGACCCTTCCCGACGGGACCGTGGTCGCCGTCGATGAAGGCATCCGACGCGGGGGGACGCGGGAGTCCCTTGGCGCGCTCAAGACCCCTTTCAGGGAGGGTGGCGTAGTCACGGCGGCCTCGTCATCGCAGATCTCCGACGGGGCAGCGGCCTTGCTCATGATGACGTCGGAGAAGGCTGTCGAGCTTGGCCTCCGACCGATCGCGCGCATCCATACGGCCGTGCTCGCCGGCGCCGACCCGGTGATGATGCTGACGGCTCCGATCCCCGCCACCGCTAAGGCGCTGGATCGCTCCGGACTGAGCCTCGCCGACATCGGGGCGTTCGAGGTCAACGAGGCCTTCGCCCCCGTGCCGCTCGCCTGGCTCGCCGAGACCGCTGCCGACCCCAAGACCCTCAACGTTCACGGCGGGGCGATCGCCTTGGGACACCCCTTAGGCGGGTCGGGTGCTCGGCTGATGACGACGTTGGTGCATCACCTGCGCGACAGCGGGACGACGTACGGCCTGCAGACGATGTGCGAGGGCGGCGGCCTGGCGAACGCCACCATCCTCGAACGCCTCTAGCCCGCTGAGTCGAACTTGGTGTGAATGGGCAGTCGAGGCGAGCGGTCCACCGTGAGTGTGAAGATGTCGGGGCGTCCATAGTGCCCGGCGACGTCTAGGGTGCGGTGCTCGTTGCTTGCTTGGCTGGCGTCGATGTCGGCGTACAGAATCCCGTACTCCTCGTGGAGTGGCCCGGCAACTACATCACCGGTGGGTGCCACGATCATCGAGTCGCCTGGATTGAGCCACCTGTCCGGTCCTTCGAAGACCGTCTCTCGGGAGGGGAAGTTCTCCGGTATGTCGCGGGTGGCAAGGGCGCATCCTGAGCCGATGACCCAGCAACGGCCCTCGGAGGCGATGTGTCGCATGGAGGCGATCCATGCGTCGCCGCTGTCCCAGGTGGAGGCGATGTAGATCTGGACACCTTCGGCGTAGAGGGTGTACCGCGCCAGGGGCATGTAGTTCTCCCAGCAGATCAAGCCCCCGACGCGACCGAACGGCGTGTCGATGACGCGAAGGCCGGACGCGTCGCCCTGCCCCCACACCATCCGCTCGGGGTTGGTGGGCACCAGCTTGCGGTGCCGGTTGAGGATCGTGCCGTCGGCTCCGATGGTGACCAAGGTGTTGTAGAGCGTCGCTCTGCTGAACGAGCCCTCCCGTTCGTGGATGCCACACACGACGACCACGCCCCGCTCCGCAGCCGCTTCCTGCAGTGGCGCAAGGTCGTCGGTGGACAGGTCGACGCTGTTGGCCAGCAGCTGAGCGTGGATCTCCTGGCTGAGCTGGTAGTCGTCGCCGGGGCGCAGCGCCCAGATCCAGACCGGGTAGCCGGGCAGGTAGGTCTCAGGGAAGACCACCAGCGCGGCTCCGGCGTCAGCGACCTCGGACACCGCCTCGACGGCGGCCTTCAGGGTGGAGTCCCGATCCAACAGAACGGGTGGCCGTTGAACGACGGCCACTTTCACGGACTGCCCGGTCATGTGTTCTCCCTGATCGACGGTGAGCTGATCGACGGTGAGCTGATCGACGCTGAGCTGCGCGGGCCAGAACGAGGCAGTCACCCGAAGGTGAGGCCGTACTTCTCCATGATCGGGAGGGTGGCGTCCATGTCGCCTTCGCATCCGTAGGGACCGACGATCGGGCCAAGGTCCAGATCCGGGGGGGCTGAGTCGATGATTCGAAAGGCTTCCTCGAGACCTCCGGGGCTGATGATCTCGAGTACTCGGGCTGGCTGATCGGCAGCGTTCCAGAAGGTGTGCCACTCCCCGCGTGGTTTGAAAACCAGATCGCCAACTTCCGCTACATGCTCCTCGCCGGCGGCGTGGTACCAGACGCGGCCTTCGAGGATGAGGCTGAACTCATCTTCCTTGGTGTGCCGGTGCATCGGCGCGGCGATCGAATGCGGCGCCAGCAGGTGCTCGACCACGGCGAACCTGCCGCCCCAGTCTTTGGAGTCGATCAAGAAGCGGTCTCGACAACCGTCTATCGCCCCAAGTACCTCACCCTCGCCAGCTCTGATCATGCGGTGGGTCATCCCGGCAGTGTCCACCAAGCCGGGCCGCCGCGCTAGCGCCCCCGAACCGCCAGTAGGCCTCAGTCCGGATCGCGCACTTGTACACAGTGGGGACAAAGCCTGTGGACCGAGTTACACGCGTGTAATCCGTACCGCTACCTCCACTGGGTGGCGCAGACGAAGCCCCCAAGGATCAGACCGAAGCCGATGGCGACGTTAGCGAGGGAGCTCAGGTCCTTCATGACGGGGATGTCATTGCCTGCGAGGTACCACAGGACAAGGTAGATCAGGCCGAGGATGAACAGCGTCACCATGAGCGGAGCGATCCACCGCCGCTCCTTGGGAGCCACCATCTCGTGCGGCAGCGGAGGCGGGGTGTAGGCCCTCTTGCGACGGACCGGGGACTTCGGCACCGCTGGTCTCCTCAGCAGGGGAACCCCGGGGCACTCCCGGGACGTCAGTTAGCGTAGGTGACAAGGGGCAGATCGCCCACACCTGTCCGTCAAGGAGGCCACGCGGTGCGACGCCCTCGTGGCTGGCACGTCGCCGTCTTGGCCGTTTCGGCAACCGCCGGGCTGCTCCTCGTGGCCAGTTCGGTCACTGCGAAGGGGACCGATCTGCGAGCAGGTACCCGGACCGATCTGGAGTCCTTGATCCGCGCCGGTGACCGTCAAGGTGACGTGGCCCAGGCCCAGGTCGACCAGGCCCGGGCAGAGGTCGAGTCCCTGACTGCGGGCGTGGGTACGGGCCTGCAGACTCAGCTGGACGCCCGAGCTGCGGCGCTCGCGCCCTCCACCGGGCTCGCAGAGATCACCGGCCCTGGCGTTCGGGTCACCCTCGATGACGCCCCTGCGCTCCGGCCAGGCGATCCTCGCCCCGACGGTCTTGGACCCGACGACTTCGTGGTCCATCAGCAAGATGTCCAAGGGGTCGTCAATGCCTTGTGGCGTGGCGGTGCGGCGGGTGTGCAGGTGATGGATCAACGGCTGATTGCGACCAGCGCGGTTCGCTGTGTCGGCAACACCTTGATCCTGGCCGGTCGTGTCTACTCCCCGCCGTTCGTCATCATGGGTGTCGGAGACCCCGCCACGTTGTCCCAGGCCTTGGCCGCCGAGCCCGATGTGCTCCTCTTCCGCGACTATGTCGCGATCGCGGGCGTTCGCTACGACGAGAAACGGCTCGCGCAGGTGACCCTGCCTGCGGCGCCCGGACTCCCTGAGCTGACCTGGGCCGAGGGTGCTTCATGAACGGGGTACGCGCCACGATCCGCGGCACCGGCGAACTCCTGATCACCCTCGGGCTGATCGTCTTGCTCTTTTGTGTCTATCAGCTCGTCTGGACCAACGTCTCCGCGAACGCGATCGAGGCTGACGCCCGGACCCAGCTCGAGGAGCAGTGGACCCGGCCCCAGGTCGAGGCCTCTCCAGCACCCTCGGGGGGCGCACCGGAGCTGCCGACGGCGGCTGTCAAGCCCGGCGACAGCTTCGCCATCATGTACATCCCCAGCCTCGGCAAGAACTGGGCGAAGGCTGTCGTCGAGGGTGTCGCGCTGTCTGACCTTCGCGGGACGATCGGTCACTACCCGGCTTCCCAGGATCCTGGCGAGATCGGCAACTTCGCCGTCGCGGGCCATCGCGCGACCAACGGCGAGCCGTTTCGCAACATCCCCGCGGTCAAGATCGGCGACAAGGTCTATGTCGAGACCGAGGAGACCTGGTACGTCTACACCGTGCGCAGCACCGAAATCGTCAGGCCTACCAAGGTCTCAGTGATCTTGCCAGTGCCCAACAAACCCGGTGCCAAGCCGACCGAGGCGCTCATCACCTTGACGACCTGCAACCCTCGCTGGGCCTCCTATGAGCGGTGGATCACCTACGGCGCGCTCACCGAGACGCGACCGAAGGCCGAAGGGCCGCCGCCCGAGCTCCTCGCGCAGAAGGGCTGAGCACCGTGTACTCCGCGCTGTGGCGGCGGCTCCCGGGGGCCTGGCCGGTGAAGCTTCTCCTTTGTCTGGTGATGCTCGCCGCCGCGGTGACCCTGTTGTTCACCGTGGTCTTCCCGTGGGCCGAGCCTCGGCTGCCTTTCACCGATGTGACCGTGGAAGACTCGGGGGCGTGACCCCCGTCCGCATCCTCGTGGTCGACAACTACGACAGCTTCGTCTTCAACCTGGTGCAGTACCTCGCCCAGTTGGGGGCCGAGCCCGTCGTACGACGCAACGACGAGGTGGCCGCGGAGGATGCGCTCGACTTCGATGGGGTTCTGCTCTCGCCCGGCCCCGGGATCCCTGAGGCCGCCGGGGTATGCGTCCCGATGGTCCAGGTGGCGGCCGGCCGGGTGCCGGTGCTCGGCGTCTGCTTGGGCCACCAGGCCATCGCGGTGGCCTACGGCGCTGTCGTCAGTCGCGCCCCGGAGCTGCTGCACGGCAAGACCAGCCAGGTCGAGCACGACGGCACCGGGGTCCTGGCCGGGCTTCCTGATCCGTTCACGGCCACCCGCTATCACTCATTGGCTGTGGAGGCCGACTCCATCCCCGATGAGCTCGAGGTCACCGGACGTACGGCCTCCGGAGTCGTGATGGCCGTCCGACACCGGGCGCACGCCGTCGAGGGTGTGCAGTTCCACCCCGAGTCGGTGCTCACCGAGGGCGGGCACCGGCTGTTGGCGAACTGGCTCACTGTGTGCGGTGATCCCGAGGCGTTGGCACGGTCAGCTGGGCTGGCTCCCGTGGTGAACCGCGCCAGCTGAACCTCCCTCTCGCTGGTCTAGGCGTCGCTTGGTGAGATGCTCGGGGTCGGACTCGGGGTCGGTGGGGGTGGCGGAGGCTCGGTCGCCACGGTGATGGTCACGGTCTTGCCGACGGCGAGCAGGCTGCCGCCTTCCGGGCTCTGAGCGAGGACGGTTCCGGCGCTCACGCTGCCGTCCTCCTGCTCGATGACGACCACCTGGAAGCCTGCATTACCAAGATCGGCCTTGGCCTGCGCCTCACTCTTGTTGAGCACGTTCGGCACCTTGACCTTGCCTGAGGAGACGACGAGTGAGACCGAGCTCCCGGCATCGACCGGCGTCAACTCGGGCGGGTCGCTGGAGAGCACCGTGTCGGCCGGCAAGTCGGAGGCCTTGGTGTCGAGGGACCCGAGCGTAAGTCCCACCGCGGCCAAGGCGCTGATCGCATCTGCTCTGGCCAAGCCCACGAGGGTGGGGACCGTGACCTGCGCAGGCCCTGCTGAGACCGTGACAGCGATGGTCGTATTGGGCTCGACCTCGGCACCGGCGCCGGGATCCTGCGCCGTGATCGTGCCCTCGGGCGCCGTACTCTCCTCGGAGGTCACGGCACCGATCTGAAGCCCCTTTTGCGCCAGCGTCGCTGCGGCCAGGGCAGGGGTCTGGCCGGTGAGGTCGGGCACCCGGACTTGAGTGCCACCGCCACCGAACACCTGGCTCGCCAGGAAGAAGATCAGGCCGAGTACGGCAACAACCCCGAGCGTGAGCAGGACGTACCAGCCGCCACGCTTGGCAGGCGGTTCCGCAGGGGTCGTTGTCGTCGTAGGAATCAGCTGGGTGCTGTCGGCGACAGCAGCCGCGGGGACCGGCGCGGCCACCCGTGTGGGTGCGTCTCCGGAGGCGAGCCGGTCCACGTCTGCCTTCATCTCCTCCGCGGTCTGATACCGCGCGGCCGGGTCCTTGGCGAGCGCCGTGAGGATCACGGCGTCAAATCCAGCAGGAAGATCAGGGTTGAGCTGGGAGGGTGGAATGGGGGCTTCCTGGACGTGCTGATAAGCCACCGCCACGGGTGAGTCGCCAGTGAATGGCGGCTTCCCGACGAGCAGCTCATAGAGCAGCACTCCGGTGGAATAGAGATCGCTGCGCGCGTCGACCTTCTCGCCCCGCGCCTGCTCGGGTGACAGGTACTGCGCGGTGCCGAGCACCGAGGAGGTCTGCGTCATGGTGGCCGCGCTGTCAGCGACCGCCCGCGCAATCCCGAAGTCCATGACCTTGACCTGACCGGTCGAGGTCAGCATGACGTTGCCAGGCTTGATGTCGCGGTGCACGATCCCGTGCCGGTGGCTGTAGTCCAGAGCTGCCAGGATTCCCGAGCCGATCTCGGCGACGCGCTGCGGCATCAGTCGGCGCCCCGACTTCACGATCTCGCGCAGCGTCTCTCCCTCGACGAGCTCCATGACGATGTAGGGCTGCGCCGGACCGTTCGCGTCACCGTCGAAGCGATCCTCACCCGTGTCATAGATCGCGGCGATCTGCGGGTAGTTCAACGAGGCGGCGGACTGTGCCTCGCGCCGGAACCGGGCCTGGAAGGAGGGGTCGCGCGCCAAGTCGGACCGCAGCAGCTTGATCGCGACCGAGCGCCCGAGGCGGGTGTCGCGTCCGCGGTGGACCTCAGCCATGCCACCGACCCCGATGACCTCGCCCACTTCATAGCGACCGCCGAGTGAGCGCGGGCCTGGGCTGGTGCCTCCGTCGTCGGTCATCCGGTCATCCTTCCAGTACTCGAGCTGGTCATCGGAGGATGGCCTCCATCACGGCCTTGGCTATGGGTGCGGCTAGCCGTCCTCCGGTGGCTTCCGAGCCGAGGTTGCCGCCGTTCTCCACCACTACGGCCACGGCGACCGTGGGGTTGTCAGCTGGTGAGTAGGAAAGGAACCAAGCGTGCGGCGCTCGCCCCTCGGCGGTCTGCGCTGTACCGGTCTTGCCTGCCACCAAGACGCCAGGGATCTGAGCCGGCCGGCCCGTGCCGTTCTCCACGACATTGACGAGCATGTCGGTGATCTCCTGGGCGATCTCTGGTGAGACGGCTCGACCAAACTCAGACGGCTGACTCAGGGAGAGGACCGAGAGGTCGGGGGCTAGCACCTCGTCCACAAGGTAGGGGTTCATCACGAGCCCCCCGTTGGCGAGGGCGGCTCCGACCATGGCGATCTGCAGAGCCGTGGCGCGTACGTCGAACTGGCCGATGGCAGCTTGCGCGGTCTGGGGGGCATTCAGGTCGCTCGGAAACACCGAGGTGGCCGAAGTCATTGGCACATCGAAGGAGCGGTTGAATCCGAACAGCTCGGCCTGCTCCCGCAGGATGTCATCGCCGAGGGTGAGGCCGACGTTGGCAAAGGCGGTGTTGCACGAGATCTGGAGGGCCTGCTCAAGGGTGACCTGACCGCCGAAGCACGCCTGCTTGTTGTAGTTGGGGAGGTCCGCCGTCGTGCCCGGCAGATCGAGCACTGCTGGGGCGGGGATCTCGGTCTCGGTCGTGTATTGCCCGCTGGAGAGTGCGGCGGCAGTCGTCACCACCTTGAAGACCGAACCTGGCGGGTACGTCGCGGCCAGCGGGCGGTTCAGCAACGGCTCCTTCGGATCGGCGGTGAGCCGCTCCCAAGCCGCGCGGTTCTGCGCCGGGTCGTTGGAGGACAACGGGTTGGGGTCGTAGGACGGGCTCGATGCCAGCGCCAGGATCCGGCCGGTCGCCGGCTCGATCGCGACGACCGCCCCGTTGTACTGCTTGATACCGTCCCACGCGGCCTTCTGGGCAGCAGCGTCCAGCGTGAGCCGCACCGAGGCACCCTGCCGGGATCCCCCACTGATCAGGGCCTCGAGCTGAGTGCCGATCAGGCGCGGGTCGTCGCCACTGAGCAGAGCGTTCTCCTGGCGCTCGATTCCGGTGGCGCCGTAGACGATGGAGTAGAACCCGGTGGCCGGGGCGTACTTCGGGCCGCTGCCGTAGCGGCGCTCGTATCTCAGTCGGGTGTTCCCGGTGTCGACCGACCGGGCGACTTGTTGGCCGCCCACGATGATCGAGCCGCGTTGTTGACCGTAGTCGTCGATGATCGCGCGGGTGTTGCCGGCGCGATCATTGAGGGCATCGGCTTTGACGACCTGAATCCGGTTGGCCTGGATGAGCAGGCACAGGAACAGCGCACCCACGATCAGGGCCATCCTTCGCACGGTGATCGTCATCGGCGAAACACCTGGGTCTCGGCCTGGTCCAAGGCGACCGGGATGACCACAGGGCGTCGAGAGCTGTCACTGATCCGGAGCAACAACGCGATGAGCGCCCAGTTCGCGACCAGCGAGGAGCCGCCCGCTGATAGGAACGGCGTGGTCAGACCGGTCAGCGGGATCAGGTTGGTCACGCCTCCGATGACGACGAACACCTGCAGGCCGAGGACAAAGGCGAGCCCGAAGGCCAGGAGTCGTCCGAACGGATCGCGGGCCGCGAGCGAGATAGAGATGCCGCGAGCCACCACGATGGCGTAGAGGACCAGCATCGCCATGAAGCCGGTGAGGCCGAGGAGCTCGCCCAGAGAAGCACTGATGAAGTCGGAGTTGGCGTACGGCACGAGGTCGGGGTGCCCTTGGGCGATGCCAGAGCCGAGGATTCCACCGTCAGCCATACCGAACAACGCCTGAACGCTCTGATAGCCCGAGCCGGAGGGGTCGGCGAAGGGGTCGAGCCAGATCTCGAAGCGGGTGCGCACGTGCCCAAAGAGCAGATAGCCGAGGCCGAGGCCGACGACTGCGAGCAGTCCACCGATCACCAGCCACCCGACGCGTTCGGTGGCGACATAGAGCATGGCCACGAAGACGCCAAAGAAGAGCACCGATGTGCCGAGGTCGCGTTCGAAGACGAGGACTCCGACGCTGACAGCCCATACCCCGAGGATCGGGCCGAGGTCGCGACCGCGAGGAAAGTCGATGCCCAGGACTCGGCTGCGCGCCAGCGAGAGCACGTCACGCTTGACCACGAGATAGCCGGCGAAGAACACGATCAGGACCAGCTTGGCGATCTCGGCGGGCTGGAAGGACAGCCCGGCGAATCGGACCCAGATGCGGGCACCGTTGATCGTGACCCCGAAGCGGGGCATCAGCGGGAGGACGATGAGCAGGACACCGAGGAGCATCGCGGTGTAGGTGAAACGCTGCAGCCACCGAGGTTCGCGGACGACCACGAGCACCAGGACGAACAGGCCGACGCCCAGCCAGGTCCACAGGACCTGGTCAACGGCCGCCAGTCCTCGCGGGGACTCCTCAGCTCCGACGGCATCGATGATCGCTGCAAGATCAAGGCGATAGATCAGGGCTAGGCCGAGACCGTTGAGCGCGACGACCGTAGGCATCAGCACCTGGTCCGACCACGGCGCCAGGCGCTGCAGGCTCACGTGCGCGAGCACGATCGCGAGCACGACGGCGGCGAGCCAGCCCCAGTAGTCCTGGGGCAGCGTTCCGGTGCGGTTGAGGTCGACCTGGGCGTAGGCGAGGGCGCCCACCGCGACGGCGGGGATGAGCAGGAGGAGCTCGGTGCGCCGGTACGGCGCCCGCGCGGTCGCTGCGGTCATGGATGGAGGTGCAGCGGCGTAGGCCGGCGAGGTCATGGGCATCCCGCCGTGTCGGGGGCGCTGAGGCAGCTGTTGGCCGCGAGCTGCAGCCGACTGACAATGGCGGCCGCGTCCTCCTCCGTGGCGGCGGTGATGCCTCCTTCGACTTCCGCGCGGGCAAACTCCGGAAGCGTGGCTACTTCGAGGGCGATGCGTTGCGACACCGCCGACAGGGACAACGGACCGAGCGTCAAGTCGACCCCCGAATAGATCGCGACGTTGCCGTTGTCGACGCCGACGTACCACTGATCGCTCGCCCAGCTCCGGGCAGCGAACGCGCCGGCGGCGATGAGGAGCACGAAGATCCCCACGAGCCAAGGCCAGCGGCGGCGGCGAACACCTTCCGCGCGGCCCCTTGGAGCGGGCTCGTCAGCTTCTGATTCGTCAGTCTCTGATTCGTCAGTCCCTGAGTCCTCGGGCATCTGTGTGGGTCGGCCAAGGGGGCTTGCTGTCTCCTGTCCGGCAATCGTCGTCTCACCGACGGCCCCCACGAGAATCCCGCCGGGAGCATGGGTTGCTGCATCGGGCGGGTCGTTCGGTGCATCGGACTCGGTCGCGAGGACGAGATCCACGACGATGACTGTCACGTTGTCGGGGGCGCCCGCCTCGAGGGCGAGACCGATCAGGCCGTCCACCGCGGCGGAGGCCGAGCGATCGCGCAGGGCCTCTTCCACCGCTGCCTCGGCGACGTAGTCGGTCAGGCCGTCGGAACCGATGAGGTAGCGATCGCCCTCGCGGGGATCGAGCATCGAGATGTCGGGGTCAAGGTCGGCGCGGCCGTCCAGGGCCTGCAAGATGACCGCCCGCTGCGGGTGGGTTCGGGCCTCTGCCTCGGTGATGTGGCCCTCGTCGACGAGGGTCTGAACCAGGCTCTGGTCGTGGCTCAATCTGGTGAGGTGGTTGCCTCGCAGCAGATAGGCCCGAGAGTCACCAACATTGACCAGGCCGAGCTGGGTGCCGTCCCATACCAATGCAGTCAGTGTCGTGCCCATGCCGTCGAGGTCTGGTCTGGCCTCGACAGCCAGCCGCAGGCGGTCGTTGGCCTCGTTGACCGCCCGGCGCAGCGTCACACTCATGTCGGCTCCGAGGTCGGCGCCGTCCAGCCCGAGCAGCGCCGCCACGACCGTACGGCTGGCCACCTCGCCCGCGGCGTGACCGCCCATCCCGTCGGCGATGACAAACAGGCTGCGGCCGGCGTAGCCGGAGTCCTCGTTGCCAGCGCGAACCAGACCGACGTGGGAGCGGGCGACGGCGCGAACGACGAGGGGCATCGCCGGCTACTTCCGCAGCTCGATGGCGGTCTTGCCGATCCGCACCGGCACGCCGACGGGCACCGGCGTTGCTGATGTCACCTTGGTCTTGTCCAGGAAGGTGCCGTTCGTGGAGCCGAGGTCTTCGACCAGCCAGCCACCGTCGTAGGGTCGGAGCCGGGCGTGGTGCCCCGATGCGTAGTCGTCGTCCAGCACCAGGGTGTTGTCGGCGGCCCGGCCAAGAGTGATGGCGGTCGCGCCGAGTTGGACAGTCGTGCCTTGGAGCGATCCGGCCGTCACAGTCAGAGTCCGTGGTTGGCCGCGTTTGGGCTTTGCTGCCTTCGCGGGCTGGGCCGTACCGGCCGCTTTGCTTGGCTTGGTGGCCTTGGCAGCCGGGACGGCTGCCGCTGGTGCGGCCGATGAGGCCCGGCCGGTAGACATACGTCTTCGGCGCGGCATCAGGTCGCGTCTCATCGCGGCGGCGACGACGAGGACGAACACCCAGAGCAGGGCGAGATAGCCCATCTTGATCAGGAACAGGCTCAGGTCAGACATCGGCCGCTCAGCTGCCGAGCCGGAAGGTCACCGTGGTCGCGCCGACGGTGACGCGGGAGCCGTCGAAGAGCTCGCCTTCGGTGATCTGCCGGTCGTCGAGCCAGGTGCCGTTCGTGGAGCCCAGGTCCACCACGCGGTTGGGGTCGCCGAGCACGATCTGTGCGTGTCGGCGGGAGACGCCCGGGTCATCGATGCGCAGGTCGACGTCGTCACCTCGGCCGAGGACCGTGGTGCGCCGGGTGAGGGGGACGGTGCGGCCACCGATCTCCAGGCGTGCCGCGACCGGCGGGGGTGCCCCGGTCGGTGGCGAGGCTTGATCGCTCACGCCGGCCACTGCTTCGCTGAGGATTCGGAACAGGCCGGTGTCGAGATCGTCGGCGCGCGCGAAACCCACCCCGACCGGACCGACGAAGGCGTAGCCGCGTTCTTCGGCGTGCTCGCGGATCATCGCCGACAACTCGTCACCGAGCGGCTTGGCATAGACGGCGAGTCGGTCGTGGTCCGAAGGCCCTAGCTCGACAGTGAAGGCGTTAGGCACCATCGTCCGGCCGCGACTGACGATGGCCGCCCTCGCGTCGCACTCGCGCTGAAGCGCAGCGGCGATCTCCACGGGTTCGACTTCTGATTTGAAGGTCTTGGCAAACACCCCGTTGACGAGCCGGTCGAGGCGGCGCTCGAAGCGGTCCATGACCCCCACGCGCAACCTCCCTCGCCGAGTCGTACGTCGTCGTGGACGGGCCCGGTCGGCCTTGGCTCCGATGGTAGTGCGAGGGGTGTCTGGAGCCTGGGAGGGCGTCGTTTGGGCAGCGACAAGGCGCTGGTCGAGTCGGCTGTTGTCCACGGGCCGTTTCTTCATCCACAGCCTGGGTTTCTGGCCTTGGGACTGTTGGTGGTCGGTGGCTGAATTGCTTGACGAGCGCCCCCTTGGTCGAAAAGTGGGCTCTGGCCTGCGTGTTAGCCTTGGCCCTCACACACGCGCGAGTGGCGGAATAGGCAGACGCGCACGGTTCAGGTCCGTGTGCCCGAAAGGGTGTGGGGGTTCAACTCCCCCCTCGCGCACCCATCTCTGGGTTTCATCCCACAGCCTCACAGAGGACTTTCGCCCCTGGCGCCGACCCACTCCAGGCGGTCAGGGTAGAGGAGCTCCCGGCTGGGAGCCCGGCCTGCACACGACTCGCTCAGCGTCAGGCGGCACCCACCCTGAAGGGACACCTCTCACGGGGGCTGCCGCCCCCAACGACCGTCTGCTTGACTGAAGGTTGACCGCCACCTCCGCCCTGAAGGGGATAACTATGGGCTTGCGTGATCACGGGCTCGATGGGCCGACCTTCCAGATGCGCGAGAAGGTGTTCGCGATTGGGGATGACTTTTGGATCGAGGACAGTGACGGCAACAAGGTGTACAAGGTCGACGGCAAGGCGGTGCGCTTCCGGAAAACCTTCATCCTTGAGGACTCCCATGGCAACGAGGTCTCTAAGATCCAGGAGAAGCAGCTCAGCGTCCGGGACAAGATGACCATCGAGCGCGGCGAGACCAGGGCCACGGTTCACAAACGGTTGATCGGGATCCGCGACCACTACGTCATCGAGGTCGAGGGCGGTGAAGACCTGAAGGCGCACGGCAACATCGTCGACCACGAGTATGAGATCGAGCGCGACGGCGAGAAGATCGCCGAGGTGTCGAAGAAGTGGTTCCGGGTGCGCGAAACCTACGGCGTGCACCTCGCCCAAGGTCAGGACGTCCCGCTCATCCTCGCGATCACCGTGTGCGTCGACGAGATGGCCCGCCCCGGCTGACCGGTGAGTGCGGTAGAACTCGTCTATGAACCCGGGCGAGGATGGTCCAGAACGGGCGCGCTCAGATCGGCCGGGAGAGCGGGCGACTGCGATTGCCGACGAGCTCCGGGCCCCCTGGGCTGCCGCCGTCGCCGGGATCGCTTTCGCACTGATCCTGGGAACGGCCGTCATCTTGCTCCACCTGGCGCTTCCCGGGAGCGGTGACCAGTCCGAGTGGATCACCGAGGAGTCACGCCGGCACCAGGTCGGCCTTGCGCTGGCTCTGATCCCCTATGCCGGGATCGCGTTCCTCTGGTTCATCGGCGTCATCAGATCCCGGTTGGGAGCACGTGAGGACAAGCTCTTCGCGACGGCGTTCCTCGGCTCCGGATTGTTGTTCGTGGCCATGTTGTTCGTGGCGGCTGCCAGCATCGGTGCGCTTATCTCTGTGTACGACGGCCCGAACGCTGTCTCTGAGAACGAGGTGCGTCTAGCGAGTGCGACGGGGACGGTGCTGCTCGCGACGTACGGCATCCGGATGGCAGCGGTCTTCACCCTCGTGGTGACAAACCTGGGTCGTTGTACGGGGATCATTCCGCGCTGGCTCTGGATTTTCGGCTACGCCGCAGCGGCGGTGCTGTTCCTCGCGCCGGCGCGCACGGTGTGGGCCGTTCTGTTGTTCCCGGCGTGGGTTTTCTTGTTGAGCGTTGAGATCCTTATCGCTTCCCGGCGAACGCCGGCAGTTGCAGATAGGACTTCCGAATGACGGGGACTGACCTGCGGGTCAAGCAGCTCTCGGTGACTCCGGTCAAAGGTCTCGCGCTCCACCACCCGGACCATGTCGACGTCTCGAGCGACGGGGTCGACGGGGACCGTGCCTTGTTCTTCGTCACGGACACCGGTGAGCTGACCAGTTGCTGGGACATCGGCAGCCTCATGCAGTACAGGGCTCACTACGACCCGACCACTCAGATCCTGGAAGTGAATGGTCCCGCGGGTCTGCTCCGCTCGGATGTCGTCGAGCGCGGAGAGCCGATTGTCACGGATTTCTACGAACTACGCACCGTGCCCGGCCACGTCGTCCCTGGTTGGGGGGAGTTGTTTTCCGAGATCGCGGGTCGCCCCGTGCGCTTGGTCCTCGGCGAGTCGGGAGGGTTCGATGTCGCCGGCCTCACCCTGCTCGGAACGTCCTCCACCGACGTGCTGGCGGCCCGCAGTGATGCCGACCCGGTCGACGGGCGGCGGTTCCGGATGAACATCGAGATCATTGGCACTGAAGCGCACGAGGAAGACACCTGGAAGGGTCGCGAGCTGCGCCTCGGCGAGGTCGTCGTCCGCGTTGGCGGTCCGGTGAAGCGGTGTGCCGCCACGACGCGCAACCCCGACACCGGCGTCGTCGACCTCCAGACGTTGCGGATGATCGGTGCATCCCGCGGTCGGCAGGAGACCCCTGAGGACGGCAAGGGCTTCTACTTCGGGGTCTACGCCGACGTTCTCGCCCCGGGACGGATCCACGTCGGCGACGAGGTCACCCTCGTCAACTCGTGATGCGGCCGGTCTCGTAGGCCCACATGGCCAGTTCAACGCGGTTCCGGGCGCCGAGCTTGTTCATCAGGGCGGTGAGGTGAGTCTTCACGGTGCTCAGGCTGATGTGGAGCTCTTGGGCGATCTCGGAGTTGGTGAGACCACGGGCGACCGTGACGAGCACGTCCTCCTCGCGGTCGGTGAGTGGTGCGACCGGTTGAGCGGGCGGTCGGGAACCGGTCGAGTCGCTGAACGCTGCGAGCAGTCGGACAGTGACGTTCGGGGCAATCAGGGCGTCGCCGTTGGCAGCTGCGTGGATCGCCTGGATGAGCAGCTCGGGTCCGGCGTCCTTGAGGAGGAACCCGCGGGCGCCGGCCTTGAGAGCGCCGTGGACGTAGTCGTCGAGGTCGAAGGTCGTGATCACGACGACGGCAATCGGGTCTTCGACGTCAGGTCCGGCGAGCTGGCGGGTCGCTTCGATGCCGTCCATCTCCGGCATCCGGATGTCGAACAGGCAGACGTCGGGTCGCAGCTCGCGGGCCAGGGCCACGGCAGTACGGCCGTCGGCAGCCGCAGCGATCACCTCGAGGTCGGGCTGTGCGTCGAGGATCATCGCCAGCCCCGTACGCACGATCTCCTGATCGTCGGCGACGAGCACCCGGATGGTCATGAACGAGAGCCTCCCTTCGGCAAAACGGCTGTCACGGCCCAGCCCCGGTCCGGACGGGGACCGGCTTCGAGGGTGCCCCCGAGGAGGGTGGCTCGTTCGTTCATCCCGATCAGCCCGTAGCCCGACCAGCCGCGTCCGGTTGGGTGTGGATCTCCGTCATCGGCGACGGACAGCTGCACGCACTCGTCGTCTCCGTACACTCGCACGTCGACTCTCGTTGCGTGCCGGGCATGCCGCAAGGCATTGGTGATCGACTCCTGGGCCAGGCGATAGACCGCGGCGCCAACCGACGGCCTCAGGTCTTCTAGGGTGCCTGTCAGCTCCACAGTCACCGGGGGCGAGTCACCAGCGGTGCGCGCGAGTCGCGGGATGTCAGCGACCCCGCGTTGGGGGGCGAGGTCGGCCTCCTCCCCCTCCCGGAGCGTGCCCACCATCAGCCGCATCTCCGTCAGAGCACGTGAGGCCTCCTCCTCGATGATCCGTAGGGAGTCGACGGCCGCCTGTGGGTCGGTCGCTGCGACAACTCGGCCCGCTTGGGCGCGGACCGCGATGGCCGAGACGTGGTGGGCCACCGTATCGTGCAGCTCGCGGGCCAGTTGTTCCCGCTCGAGCAGCTTGATCTGCTGTTTCTCGTTGGCCTGGTAGCTGGACTGGTATCTCACCAAGGCGCCGAGCACGGCGGGGAACAGGGCGAACACGCCCCCTGCGATTGAGTCGCCCACGTTGGTGTAGTCGGCGGCGATTCCGAGGGCATAGGCCACCAAGATGATGGGCAGCCCCAGGATCACTTCGCGTCCGCTGCCCCACCGCAGGAGTGCGTACGGCACCAGCAGGACGTACACGCTCGTGTAGAGCCCCACCGATCGGACGTCAGCGCTCATCGTGGCGATGGACAAGACGATCAAGGTGCCGAAGACGAGGGCCGCCATCGCGAGGGGATGGGTGCGGCGCCACAACAACGTGCCCGCTAGACCCAGCGCTAGCCCGAGGGCAACCAGCGGCCAGACCAGGTCGGAGCGCAGCGCGAACTCGACCAGTGCAGCGAACACCACGAACCCGACGAGCGCCCAGTCCCGCCACACCCGAACGGGTGCGTTCGGAGCTCGGGGTTCGTCCCACAGGGAGCGGACGGCAGCTGGCAGCACGGCTCCACACTAGGGATCCCCGCCGGTGCGCGACTCGGCCAAAGGTCGTAGACGTGTCCCGGCCGATAGTCGGGGGAAAGGTCGGCCGCCTTGGCCGATGGCGGCCGCTGTCCGGTCCGTGACGCTGGAGTGAGTCTCGGCAGTCGCGTCGAGAACACGCACCGTCGAGGAGCACACGATGTCGGATCTGATGTATCGCTGGGGTTGCTTTGCCGCCCGTCGGCCCTGGCGGGTGATCGGGGCGTGGCTCGTGGTGTCGGTGTTCGTGGTCACGGCCGCTGCGACTTTCGGGAAGACCCTCGAAGACTCCTTCGTCGTCCCAGGGCTGGACTCGCAGCAGGCTGTCGACCTCCAGGTGGCGGCCCAGTCCGACCGGGCCGGCCTCACCGCCCAGGTCGTCGTGACTCCACTCGACAGCGGCCTGAGCTTTGCCGACTCCGCCGCCGCCCGCTCCGCCCTTGCTGCGCTCGAGGCATCGGTTGCGGCGCTCCCACACGTGCTCGGCACCAGTGAATCGGTCTCACCCGACGGCACGGTGGCGCTGATCCGGATCCAGTACCCGGTGGTCGAGGAGCTGGACCCAGTCGACCTGGACAACCTCAAGACCCTCGCTGCACAGGCCCGCGAGGGATCGACCCTGCAGATCGAGACCAGCGGTGACCTCTTCTTTGCCTTCGAGGAGGCCCAAACCGGTGTCGGCGAGATGCTCGGGCTGCTCGCCGCGGTCGTCATCCTGCTGCTCGCCTTCGGGTCCGTCATCGCCATGGGGCTGCCGATCGGCATCGCGTTGATCGGACTGGCCGTGGGCACCAGCGCACTGTCGCTCGTCACCTACCTGGTCGATATCCCGAGCTTCGCCCCCGTCGTGGGTGCCATGGTCGGACTCGGCGTGGGGATCGACTACTCGCTGTTCCTCGTCACCCGGCATCGCGAGTTCCTGGCGCGCGGCCTGACCGTCGAGGAGTCAGTCGGGCGTTCCGTCGCTACCGCCGGGCAGTCGGTGATCTTTGCCGGTGGAGTGGTGGTGATCGCCATCCTTGGCCTAGCCGTCTCGGGCATCCCGTTCATGACCGCTGCGGGCATCGCGGTCTCGGTCATCGTGGCGGTCATGGTCGCCGCGGCGGTCACCCTGCTGCCGGCCTTCCTCGGCCTTGCCGGGCATCGGGTCAACGGCCTCAGCCGCCGTCGCCGGGCGCGTGCCGATCGGGCCGAAGGCGCGGGCTGGCAGCGGTGGGGGCAGCACGTGACCCGGCACGCCTGGGGCTACGCCATCGGGGGGACGGCGCTGCTCCTCGCCCTCGCCGCGCCGGCCCTGTCTCTGCGTCTGGGCTTCCCCGATGAGGGCGCGCTCCCTGAAAGCCGGACTGAACGGCAGGCCTATGACCTGCTTGCCGACGGATTCGGACCCGGAGTCAATGGACCGCTGGTTATTGCGGTTGACACCTCGGCAGACAAGACGGTGATCGCGTCGCTCGCTGCCGCCATCGAGGGGGATCCGGGGATCGCGTCGGTTGCGCCTGCGGAGTTCAGCGCTGATGGCTCGGTGGCCACGTTGATCGCCTTCCCGACCACCTCGCCGCAGGACGAGGCGACGTTCGCAACCGTCGAGCGGCTCCGCGCGGAGGTCTTCCCGGGAGCACTGGCCGACAGCCCAGCCAAGGCTCACATCGGTGGTCAGACCGCGACCTGGGGGGATCTCGGCGGGCGGGTCGGAGACCGGTTGCCGCTATTCATCTTGGCGGTGGTCCTGCTGTCGTTCGTGTTGCTGACGCTGGTCTTCCGCTCGGTGCTCGTCCCGCTGAAGGCCGCGGCGATGAACCTGCTCAGCATCGCTGCGGCGTACGGCGTGCTGGTCATGGTCTTCCAGTGGGGCTGGGGCAAGGACCTCATCGGCCTGGAGGAGACCGTGCCGGTCATCGCGTTCATCCCGATGTTCATGTTTGCGATCCTGTTCGGGCTCTCGATGGACTACGAGGTCTTCTTGCTCTCGCGCATCCGTGAGGACTACCTGCGAACAGGCGACAACGAGGCCTCAGTGATCCGTGGCATCACGAGCACGGGCCGGGTCATCACGTCGGCTGCCTTGATCATGATCGCGGTGTTCTTCGGCTTCATGCTCGGTGAGGATCCCGGCATCAAGATGATGGGCCTCGGTTTGGCCACGGCCATTTTCCTCGACGCCACGGTGGTGCGTCTGGTGCTGGTGCCGGCGACGATGAAGCTGTTGGGCGAAGCCAACTGGTGGCTCCCCGGGTGGCTCGACCGGTTGCTCCCCACCATCGACGTCGACCGCGAAGTCATCCTTCGCGACTCACCCCAAAGGTCGTCTGTGTCGGCGGTCTTGAACTGAGAGATATCCGCCCAGGATGCGGGCAGCGAGCCGATTGCGATCGGCAAGGCTCGCTCCCGCCCTCCTCGTGCGATACGACAGGCTTCTGACCGCGCTCGCGGAGCGGACGCTCCTCGAGGCGGGCTCGACGGCTGCTGGGTCGTCCCGGTGTTGCTTCCACCACAGCGTGGCATAGCGCTCACTGAGGCCAGTCAGGGCGAGCAGCGCTGTGTCGAGAAGCTCCTCGGTCGAGAACTCGTCCGGGCGCCGATCCTTCCCGCCCCGGCGGGGGAGCAGGTCGTCGAGATCACCGACGACGTCGTACCCGCCGTCCCGGACTGCGGCATTCTGCTCGGTTGCGGCCGCCTCGACCCAGTCCTCGTCCTCAACTGGCAGACCGTACTTCGGGTGGGACCCGTGTTGGACCAGATAGGGGACCAAGACGCCCTTGATCACGTGCCCGTGCTGTCGTTCGTTGAGTTGGTGGTCGAGCTGGCTGTTCAACCGACGAATGACTTCGGTTGCAGAAGTGCCCATCGAGGCATTGTCCCAACGAGCTCGCGCGGTGAGCTGGGCCGGGTCGAAGCCGACCACGGTCGCAATCCGCTCAAGCAGGAGTTCGCGGGGAGCGTCGGGCGGGGGAACGGTGACGATGTGTATGCGTGCGGCAGGGACCCATTGCTGCCAGGTGGCCAGGATCGCTGGCAGGTCTTGGGCTCGCCAGAATCCTCGGGCGGGATTCTGGGCGCGCCGCGCTCGGTCCCGCACCGAGTCGGTGAACTCAGTCCAGGTCCACGTCTTCCCGTTCTTTAGGTCCTGCTGCCAGGCCGAAAGGAGTACGCGGCCCAGGTCGCGACAGGTGACCAGGAGGTGGATCTCGTGATCCGGAAAGCTATCGATCACGCCCCCGATCTGCTGGCTCGTCGCTACGCCAAGTCCCTCCTCAGAGATCAGCGTGGTGGGCAGGGTCGAAGCAGCAATGGAATCCCGAAGCGCCTGCCATTGTCCTGGGAGGCGATGGTCGTCGACCCCACGCGGGCGTTTGCCCAGCAAGTCGTAGACGGCGAATCGAGGGATGGGCTCTCCCTTGCCCCCGGGGTAGTAGATGCCCTGCTCGGCCAACTGGGCTCGGTTGACGCGCCACAGGTTCTGGACATACGTGGTCCCGGTCTTGTGGAGTCCGATGTGGAGGACGATTCGGCGAGTGGCGCCGGACTCCGGTGACAGGGACATGCACGTCTCCTCCCCGGGGCGGCCAGCGGGCGCGAAGCGACCCATCTTCAGCCTATTCCGACCACCACGCGCAAAGAGGCCACGGTCCGGTCGGACCGTGGCCTCTTTGCGTGGCGCTTTGTGTCGCTTGGTTCTAGCAGCTCGCCTTGAGAGCGGCTGGGTCGACGTCGGACGGCACCAGTACGCCGTCGATCACGTGGACCACGCCGTTGCTCGCGGGGACGTCTGCGATGACGACCGTGGCGTCGTTGACGGTGACGCCGCCTTCGGTGGCCAGGGTGACGGTCTGACCCTCAACCGTGGCCACGTCACCAGCGGTGATGTCCGCGGCGTTTACCTGACCGGCAACAACGTGGTAGGTCAGGATCTTGGTCAGCGCGTCCTTGTTGCAGGGAAGCAGAAGCTGGTCGAGCAGACCTGCGGGCAGCGCCGCGAAGGCATCGTTGGTCGGGGCGAAAACGGTGAACGGGCCAGGGCCCTGCAGCGTTTCCACGAGACCTGCAGCGCCGACCGCGGTGACCAGCGTGCTGAGTTCCGGCGTCGCCGCAGCAACCGCGACGATGTCAGCCGCTGAGGCTGAGGGAGTTGGGGAGGCCGAGGGGGCTGCCTCTTCCGCTGCAGAGCTGCAGCCTGCGAGCGCAAGGGCGCCCACGAGAGATACAGCAACGAGTACGCGACGCATGAAAAAACTCCAGACCTTGGGTTGCGGGCCGGATGACCCGCTTTCCCTGTTCTTCCGGCTGCTGAGTGGATCTGGATGCAGCGGCGAGGCACTTTCTTGGGGAGCGCCAACGGTGGCGCGAAGGAAGTCAGCCTGGACGGCGGTGAAGGACGAGAGGCAAGACTGTCGGGGATCCGGCAGCGCGCAGCAGCGCGGCGGCAACGGTCAGCGTCCATCCCGAAGACGCATAGTCGTCGACGAGCAGGATCGGGCCATCCGGCAGCACCGTGTTGGGGTCGACCGAGAGCCGCGCAGCTATGGCCTCGACGCGAGCTTTCGACGCCAGTCCTGCAGCCGGCGGGGTGCCGACGGCCCGCAAGGCGTGAATGACGGGCAGCCGACCGACCACCCCGATCTGGGTAGCCAGGTCGGCGATCAGTTCTGGTCGGCTGATCGAAGGAATGGGGACCACCGCGACTGGCCGGGTGCCCCAGACCTTGGCCCAACGGCCGAGCAGGGCGACGACGCCCGCCATGAGCTCATCACCTACACCTACGGGTGTCGCCTGCGCGCCGAACAACGGGCCAAGGATGTCAGCCCAGCCCGGGTCGTCGGCGAAGGCGAGTGCGCGTCCGGGTGCCGGCATCAGGTCGACCCCGATGCGTCCGCGTCGGTCGGCAAGGCCAGTGGGCCACAGCTGGCGTGCGTCGATGGTGACATCCTGGCCGCGACAAAAGATCCGCGCGGATTCGACGGCCTCGACGCTGACCTCCGTTGCTAGATCGCCGGGTAGGTGGCCCGTGCAGACCGAGCAACGTCCACACCGGCCGCTGTCGTCGGTGACGTCGTCCAACGCCGTACGCAGGAACCCCATCAAGCAGCCGGCCCCTCGGGCGTAGGAACGCATCAGGTCGGCTTCGGTCCGGCGTGCGGCGATCAACCGGGAGTACTTGGGGCCGTCGAACTCCCAGAGCTCACCGGTGCTGACCCAGCCGGCAGCGACCCGGGCTGTGGCTCCGTCGACGGCGAGGACCTTGAGCAGACCCTCGACACGGGACCGTCGCTGGCCCGTCGCCTGCTCCAACGCCGGAACCGACATCGGGCTCTCAGCGGTGACGAGCGCATCGAGGAGGGCGCGCGCCGTGGCCTCGGTCGGAGTGTTAGCGGTGGCGAAGTACTCCCACACGGCTTCGTCGGACTCCGCGGGGAGGAGCACCGCGCTCGCCTGGTCGATCGCTCGTCCGGCTCGCCCAACCTGTTGGTAGTAGGCCACCGGCGAGGCGGGAGATCCCACGTGAATGACGAACCCCAGGTCAGGCTTGTCGTAGCCCATCCCCAGGGCTGAGGTGGCCACGACAGCCTTGACCTCGTTGCGCCGAAGCCGGCCCTCGACTCGTTCGCGATCGGCGGTCTCCATCCTCCCCGTATAGGCATCGACCGCCAGGCCCGTAGACGCCAGAAAGGCAGACAGCCGCTCAGCTTCGGCGACCGTGAGGGCATAGACGATGCCTGAGCCGGGCAGGATCGCAAGGGCCTGGGCGACCCAGGCGTAGCGCTGAAGCATCCCGAGGCCTGGCAGGACGGCCAGGCTCAGCGAGGCGCGCGAAAGCGGTCCTCGGAGAACCACGGTGTCCCCACCGAGCTGCGCGGCGACGTCCTCGGTGACCCGCGCGTTGGCTGTGGCCGTCGTCGCGAGTACGGGGAGGTCGGGGCGGGCCGCCATCACGCGGGTGAGCCTTTGGTAGTCGGGGCGGAAGTCGAAACCCCAGTCGGAGATGCAGTGCGCCTCGTCCACGACGAGGAGTCCGAGTCGGGGCAGGAGTGTCTCGAGGACCGTGGCCTCGAACCGGGGGTTGGCGAGTCGCTCGGGCGAGACAAGGAGGAGATCAACCTCATCGGCGAGCAGGCGAGCCTCGATGTCCCGCCAATCCTCGATGTTGGAGGAGTTCAAGGTGACGGCTGTCAGCCCGGCGCGCGAGGCTGCATCAACCTGGTCACGCATCAACGCGAGCAGGGGTGAAACGACAAGGGCTGGACCCCCGCCGGCCCGCCGGCTAGCCAACGCCGCCGCCTGGTAGACGAGGGACTTGCCCCAACCGGTGGCTTGGACCACCAGGGTGCGGCGTCGTTGAGAGACGACCGCACGGACGGCTTCGAGCTGGTCAGCCTTTGCTGTGGCGTCCGGTCCGGCGAGTGCGCGCAGGACGTCGGCCACCGCCGCGTCAGCCTCGGCTGCGGAGACTACGGCGATCGTCGGGGGCAAGGCGGAAGTCGTCATCGACACCATGCTGTCGCGAAGTGCGGACAAAGTGGCTACCCGGTGCCTAGAGTCCTCCCATGGAGGTTCTCGCGTTCCTCGTCGCGTTCCTGGTGTTCGCCGCCATCGGGGCCGTTTGGTCGACCCGAAGCCGGCCGTCCAACCTCGAGGACGCGCGCGAAGCGGGCAAGGCTTGGGCGGACGCGGAACGCACCCGCTCGGCTGCCTACGCCTGCTCGCACTTGCCGATCGACAATCCCCGCGTCAGCCGTTCGCGCGGAGGATTCTGACCGGCCCATCCACGTCTGAGTACAGCCAGTCGACGGCCTGGCGAGCGGTCCAGCCGTCGGGATGGATCTCGAGGAGCCGCGTGGCGCCGGACAGGTCGGTCCCCAAGGTGACGAGCGGATCCTCGGTGTAGCCGTTGGCCCGGGTCTGGCCGATCCCGACGTCGGCGGTCAGCGCGTTGCACAGGCACACCCGCCCCTTGGTATCCGCCTCGTCGCCGCCCTTCTTTACATACATGTGGACGGGTTCGGCGGGACACCGGTAGCCGACGCTGCCGGTGTCTCGGACGTACGGCGTCCGCAGATAGCCGAGGTCGCACAGACGGGGTCGGGCGTCGTAGACGGCTGTGTCCGAGAGGGTGCCCGTCAGCTGGGCGACTTTGAAGGGGAAGCCGGTGGGCGAGGCGGCTGCGTCGGTGCGGACCTCGAGGGTTCCCTCGGCGAGGCCCGCGAGCAGTCGGTCGCGCAGGTCGGGGCGAAGCCCCGAGTCAGCTGAAAGCGCGAAGAGAGTGCCGACCTGGATGCCACGGGCGCCGATCTCCTGGGCCGCCTGGAGTTGTTCCGGTGTCCCTGCGGAACCGGCCAGCCAGAACGGCAGACCGAGCACAGCCACCTTGTCGAGGTCGGGGAGGTCGCGAGGTCCGTAGACGGGTTGGCCGTCGTCGGAGAACACCGGGCGACCGCGCGGAGGAGCGTTGTGCCCACCGGCAGTAGGGCCCTCGATGATGAAGCCATCCGGTCTGATCTCCTCGTCGCGAGCGAGGTAGGCCGCCAGGACGTGCGCGGAAATGATGGCCAGGAACGCTGGACGCCGCAGTGACTGGAGGCTGTCACCGAACAGTTCCCAGGGGGTCGAGATAGGCGCTGTACGTCCCCTCCGCGGCTCCGTCAACGACGAGTGGGATCGTCACCGAGTCGTGGGACGCGAGACGGGTGAGCAGTCGCGGCATCTCGCGCGGGATCCCCGCACCCATCAGCACGGCGTCGACGCCGGCCAGCATGGCGCCGTACGCCGCCGCAGGCGTGGCCATCTGGACCTTCTCCAGGTAGTTGATGCCGATCGGGCCGTCGTGACCCTCTTTGGCCAGCCAGACCTCCACGAAGTTGCCTGCGACGGCGAGCTCCTGGCCGGCCTTGGTAGGTCGCACGGATAGCCGCGGCGCGGGCGCGTAGGGCGTTTCGGGCGCGCGCCCTCCTTCTCGGAAGTGGCGCTTCAGGATCCGATCGCCCACACCCGGCAGGGGGAGGTGGGTCAGGGCTCGGCGGGAGTCTTCGTCGCCGTCTTGGAGGCGGCGGGCGAGGACCCAGTCCAGAGCCGTGCCTGACACGACGCCAAGTCCCCCGGCCCTCGAGACTTCTCCGGCGAGCCGCCAGGAGGAGACGGCAACGCCCATGCCTCCCTGGATGACAGCGGGAAACGGGGTAGCGGAGATGGCCGCAGACATCGCTTCTGTCCCTCGGTTACGGAAACGTAAGTTACGCCTCCGTAGGTTTCACCAGGTCCGGGCAGCCGTGCCAGGGTCGAAAGTCCCGAAGTCCGCCAACTTGACCGGGACTGGAGGCGACCAGACACGATGGGCCAATGCGGATCGTCGGTGTCGAGGAGCTTGGCCGCGAAGTGAGCCGCCTCGCAGGGGCTCCCCGGGTGGTGGCAAGCGGCAACTTCGCCACGCCGTACGTCACTCTGGCGGCCGTCGATGCCGCCTTGGCGATCTACAAGCTCTTCGTTCTGAACGCCCAAGCCGGCCTGCCTGACCGTGAGGGGGTCGTGCTCGAGACCCCGTTCGTCGGTCCCGGGATGCGGCGGAGCCCACGGTTGCGCTACATCCCGAGTCGGCTGTCGATGGTCCCGCTTCTGTTTGCCACCCACGCGCCGCCCGACGTCGTTTTGGTCCACACGAGCTCAATCCGTGACGGGAAGGTGTCCCTGGGAACGGAGGTCAACATTCTTCCGGCGGCCATTGAGGCGGCTCGGGCACGCGGCGCGATGGTCGCGGCGCAGGTCAATCCGCAGATGCCGTACACCTTCGGAGATGGCGAGCTGTCGGTCGACGACATTGATCTGGCCGTCGAGGTCGATGAGGTCCTGCCCTCGCCTCCGGCGGTTGCCCTGGACAGTGTCTCCGCCGCGATTGGGGAGCGGGTAGCGCGCTTCGTCGCTGACGGCTCGACGTTGCAGATGGGAATCGGCGGTGTCCCCGACGCGGTGCTCTCGTCACTCATCGGACGCCGTGATCTTCGGGTGTGGACCGAAATGTTCAGCGATGGCGTCTTGGCCCTTGAGCGGGCGGGAGCACTGGATCACGGCCACGAGCTGGTGGCTTCGTTCCTGTTCGGCTCGCCCGACCTCTACGAGTGGCTCGATGGGAACCCGCGGGTCCGAGTGCTCCGCAGTGAGCTGGTGAATGACCCCGCGGCGATCGCTAAGCGCCCGTTGATGGTGTCGGTCAACACAGCCCTGCAGGTGGATCTGTTCGCGCAGGCCAATGCGTCTCGGATCCACAACCGCATCTACTCAGGCTTCGGTGGGCAGACCGACTTCATCGTTGGGGCGCGGCACTCCGTTGGGGGCCAGGCCATCATGGCCCTGCGTTCGTGGCATCCCCGAGCCGATGTCTCCACGGTCGTCCCGATGATCGACGAACCGGTGACCTCGTTCCAACCGAGCGCCATCGTGACCGAACAAGGTGTCGCGGATCTCGCCGGGTGCTCGCAGCAGGAGCAGGCCGCTGCCCTGATCGAGCAGGCGGCCCACCCGCGTGTTCGGGCGGAGTTGTGGGAAGAAGCCGCCCTCCTCGGCCTCGTCTGAGACGCTGCCCTCGGCGTATCTTGGGTCGAGCCGAGGAAATCCGGGGAGGCTTGGCGGTGCTGATTGGACTCGCGAGCTTGTTGACCGGATCACGCGGTGCTGTCGCGGCTGCGATCACGGCATTGGTCACAGGACTGGCCGTGCTCGTCGGAAGTCCCTCGGTTGCCGCCGTCGTGGATGAGTGCTGGCTCGGCTCACCCACAGATGTTGACGGCGGGGGACCGGACATCGCAATCGGCCTGCCTTCCTACGACGTGGGGGGAAAGGTCGACGCCGGCGCCGTAGTCGTCTATTCGAATGTCGGCGACGAAGGCCAGGTGCGGCCCAAGGCACCAACCTCGTCCGTGATCCTCACGGCCGATGATTTCGATGGGTTGGCCGCCCAGGCCGGGGCACGGTTCGGGGCGTCCGTGTTGGTCGCACGTGTCGGGGGCGCAGAGCCGATGTGTGCTGACGTGATTGTGGGAGCTCCGGGCCAAGACGTCGGTGGCAAGGCAGGTGCTGGTTCTGTCTACCTGCTCGAGGGCTCACCCGAGGGCCTGGTCGCCGGCGGAGCCGTCCTGGATGAAGACACCGTCGACGGAATCGGCGGCGCGCAAGCGGGCGCGGGTTTTGGTTCGGAGCTCGCTGTGGTGCCGGCCATCGACGAGGGCTATGTCCTTGCCATCGGTGCGCCGAACCGAGACGTTGGCTCTGTCGTGGATGCTGGACGTGTGGTGCGCATCGACGGGTGGGGCGCCGATTCTGCGGGGTCCCCGACGGTCATCACGCAGGGCGCCGGAGCTCCGGGAGCGGCTGAGGCGAACGACCACTTCGGGGCTGTGATCCGCGGGCGGCAGTATCCCGGCGGAGTCGAGTTCCTCGTGGGGATTCCTGATGAGGACATTGGGTCGGTGGCGGATGCGGGGTTGGTGGTGCTGCTCCCGCAGAGCGAGCCGCCGAGTTCGGTGAACCAGAATTCGCCAGGCGCCGCCGGCACGGCTGAGAAGGGCGACAAGTACGGGTCCGCGATCGCGTACTTCGATCCAGACTTCCCCTACCCGACTGTGACGTCGGTCCTGATCGGGGTTCCGGGGGAGGACCTGGGATCCGTCCCGGACGCGGGCACCGCTGACCTGGCCAAGTTTGTCGGGGGTGGCCCCTTGGCCGGGCAGAGCCAGACCTGGAACCAAGGAAGTTCCTACGTGCCAGGCGAGGCCGAGAAGGGTGACCGGTTCGGGGCAGCGGTCACCGCTGGGACCTTGGGGGACCAGCAGTTGGGAATGGTCATCGCGGCGCCGATGGAAGACCTTGGGAGCAGGGTCGACGCCGGGACGCTGGTGCAGACCTGGATCCCCTATCGGGCCCAGCTTCCGGCTTCCGCACCGTGGAAGCCGGGGACGTGGAACCAGGACTCGTCTTCGGTCTCTGGGGCGGCTGAATCGGGCGATCGATTTGCCAGCTCGCTTGGGC
Organism: Actinomycetes bacterium; assembly: GCA_031430645.1. Lineage (GTDB taxonomy): Bacteria > Actinomycetota > Actinomycetes > DATJPE01 > DATJPE01 > JANPBY01. The sequence goes on along the minus strand of JANPBY010000080.1, from coordinate 2,607 downwards.
TGGTTCAACTCTCCAATGCCAATGACGAGTCCGACTACAACCTCTTGATCGTCACCGTTCCGGGTGAGGATATCGGGGTCGTGGCCGACGTTGGCATGTCCTACATCGGTTCGGCGCCCGGAGTTGGTTCGATCCAGTTGGTCCCGCCCACGCTGCAGCCGGGGGCGGGCACAGGCATGGTGCCGATGCGCTAACTCGGCCCGATCAGCGCAAGCGCAGGCGGGCGGTGTTGCCGAGAATCAGTAGAGCCAACAGGCCGACGGTGGCTGCGGCAGAGAGCGGAAAGTCGCCTCCGGAGTCGACCGGCACGGCAGGCGATTTTGCCGAGACCAGCGTCAGGCCAATTCGGTCTCGGGCTGAGCTTGCGGCCTCGGCGCGGCGAGCAGCCATAGGCACCGAGCGCGGCACGGCAACGACAACGATCTTCGGCTTGGCCGCCGGTGGTTGTGCGGCCGTGGGCTTCTTCACAGCGGGAGCCTTGGTCGAGGACGGCTTCTTTGCAGCTGCTGCGGGCTTCTTGGCCGCTGGTGGCTTGGCCGTGGTCGAGCCACCGGAGCCGGCGGATGTTCCCGACGGCCGGCGGAACACCTCGGCCACCCACATCACGTTGTCGCGGATGACGACGCCGACACCGACCTGGGTGTACTTGGCATTGAGGATGTTGGCGCGGTGCCCGGAGGAGTTCATGAAGGCTCGGTGGATCGTCGCCACGTCTGGGCCGTACCCGACGTTCTCGGCCAGCATCGACCAGTTCGACACCGACCCCCCGAGATTCGGGTTGTGGAACAGGTCGGATTTGTCGGCCATCCGCTCAGCCTGAGCTTGTGCCACGGCGTTCAGGTCAGCCTTGACAACGAGAGAGTTCGCGCCCTTCGCCGCTCGCGCAGCGTTGATCTTGGCCGCGAATTCCGACGAGGAGGAGGCGACTGCCGGGGTCGCCGAGACGCCGGCGAGCACCAGGATGGCAACGAGCAGCGTGACCGCCTGCGCCAGCCCGCGACGAATCACCACGGCCAGGTCCACCCTTGAGGTGTCGACCGCCCCGAGGGTCTTGCCGAGTGGGCCGATCGGGTGAAGGCCGGGCTAGGCCTTGACTCACGCAGGCGTACGGAAGACCTGAACGACCCAGACTGTCCCTCGGGAGTCCTTGACGACGCCGAGGCCGATCTGGGTAAATCCGGTGCTGAGCAGGTTCGCGCGGTGGGGCGGCGAGCCCATCAGCAAGGTGTGGGCCCGAGTGACGCTCGAGTTGTAGGCGACGTTCTCGCCGACCGACCGCCAGCCCTTCACGTCCGTGGTGAGGTCGGGGTTGTGGAAGAGCCTCTGCTGCGCGGCCATGTCTCGCGCGTGGGCCTCGGCGATGGTAGACAAGGAGGCGGACACGGCGTACGGCTTGAGCCCACGCGAGGTTCGTTCGCCGTTGACCAATCGAGCCAGCGTCTGCTCACTCGTCACCGCGGGCGTGGTCCGGGCTGAGGTCGTGACTGCTCCCCCGAGCGACCCAGAGCCACCCCCCGTCATCGCTCCTACGGCGGGCGACGTGCCGGTCGTCACGAGCAGGGCAGCCGCAACCAGCGTGAAGGCACCTGCGGCATGGAGTGAACGCACGGTGACTAGTCGACCGCTGGGGGACCGTGGGCGTAGGCCCCGTATGGGTGACGCCACTTCACCGGTGGCTGCCTCTTTTTGTCTTGGGCCGGGCGTTCTAGTCTGGCGTCGTGCCTGAGCTGCCGGAGGTCGAGGCGCTCGCGGAGTTCCTCCGCGGTCGGGCTGTCGGTCGGGTCGTCGCGAGGGTCGATGTGGCGGCGTTCTCGGTGCTGAAGACGTACGACCCGCCAGTTACCGCGCTCGGGGGACTGACGGTCACCGACGTCACCCGGCACGGAAAGTTCTTGGACTTCGACGTCGACGGGATCCATCTCGTCATGCATCTGGCCCGCGCCGGCTGGTTGCGCTGGAAGGAACAACAGCCGGTTGCGCCAGCGAAACCAGGCAAGAGCCCGCTAGCCCTTCGGGTCCACCTCGAGGACGGCTCCGGCTTCGACCTCACCGAGCAGGGAACCAAGAAGAGCCTGGCGGTGTACGTCGTCCGGGATCCCCTCGAGGTTCCCGGCATCGCCCGGCTCGGCCCCGACCCGCTGGGTCCAGGGTTCGACCAGGCTGCACTTGATGCATTGGTCGCCGAGCATGCCCGCACCCAGCTCAAGGGGATGTTGCGAAACCAGTCAGTGATCGCCGGGATCGGCAACGCTTACAGCGATGAGGTGTTGCACGTCGCGCGAATGTCTCCGTTCCGACTCGCCGGGACGCTGACATCTGAAGAGCGGGTCGTCCTGCACGCGGCCATCGTCACGACCCTGCGTGACGCGGTGGACCGCTCACGGGGACTTGCGGCCGCGGAGCTCAAGGGCGAGAAGAAGTCCGGCCTGCGCGTCCACGCCCGGTCGGGGTTGCCCTGCCCGGTCTGCGGCGACCTTGTGCGGGAGGTGTCCTTCGCAGACTCCTCGTTGCAGTACTGCGCGACCTGCCAAACAGGAGGGAAACCCCTGGCGGACCGCCGGATGTCCAAACTGCTGAAGTAACCCCCGCTGAGTGTGACGTTTTGTA